>NZ_DBNG01000021.1:0-9097 GCF_002299105.1 Methylophaga sp. UBA678 | reverse complement strand
CCTAAATGATCTTCATCACCTAAGATATCCGTCAATACAGCGTAACCATTTTCTTCTTTGATTAAGCCCATCGCGATACCAGCAACAGGTGCTTTAATCGGCACACCCGCATCCATTAACGCCAAGCTGGTACCACAGACTGAAGCCATTGAACTTGAACCGTTTGATTCGGTGATTTCAGAGACAACACGCACTACATACGGAAATTCTTCCGCTGAAGGCATAACAGCCTGAATACCACGTTTGGCTAATTTACCGTGACCGATTTCACGACGTTTTGGAGAACCAACAAAACCTGTTTCACCAACACAGAATGGAGGGAAATTATAGTGAAGCATAAAGCGGTCACGATATTCACCTTCCACAGCATCAATCATTTGCGCATCACGCTCGGCGCCCAATGTGGCCACAACGATAGCTTGAGTTTCACCGCGAGTGAATAATGCTGAGCCATGGACACGTGGTAAGACACCTGTTTCAACGAAGATTGGGCGAACACTTGATGTGTCACGGCCATCGATACGTGGATCACCAGCAATGATCTTACCGCGCACTAATTCCTTTTCTAACTTAGCAAAAACGCCTTTCACATCATCTTCAGAATATTCTGAATCTTCTGTAGCAATAGCTTCGACGGCTGCTGAACGAACATTACCTAACTGTTCTAAACGCGCTAGCTTGTCGCTGATAGCATAAGCTTCTTGAATACCAGCATAGGCAGTGTCTTTCACTTGATTATATAAAGTGACGTCTTTTTCAGGTGCAGTCCAATCCCAGGCAGGTTTGCCGACTTCAGCTTGTAACTCTTTGACCAAGTTAATAGCGGTCTGCATTTGCTGGTGACCGAACATGACCGAACCCAGCATCACTTCTTCAGGTAACTCAGAGGCTTCAGACTCGACCATTAAAACAGCGCTTTCAGTACCTGCAACGACCAGGTCTAATGCGCTTTTATCCAGTAGAGCTTTGCCTGGGTTTAATACATAGCTGCCATCAACATAACCAACACGTGCAGCACCCAGTGGCCCATTAAACGGAATACCTGAAATAGCCAGTGCTGCTGAAGCACCTATCATTGAAGGAATATCCGGATCAATTTCTGGATCCAGTGCAACAACCGTTGCAATCACTTGCACTTCATTAACAAACCCTTTTGGAAACAAAGGACGTAGTGGGCGATCGATTAAGCGAGACGTTAATGTTTCTTTTTCACTTGGACGGCCTTCACGTTTGAAGAAACCACCAGGGATTTTACCGGCTGCGTATGTACGCTCCTGGTAATTAACAGTTAAAGGAAAAAAGTCTTGGCCTGGGTTGACATCTTTTTTACCAACAACGGTTACTAATACTGACGTTTCGCCAAGACTGGCAATAACGGCACCACCGGCTTGACGTGCGATTTTTCCGGTTTCAAGACTTAATAAATGGTCACCGTACTGAACTGTCTTTTTTACTGAGTTCACTCTTTTCTTCCTTCTCTTCTCTGTTGTCAGTTATGAACCCGTTTCACAACTGATATAAAAATCATAAATCTAAAAACGAATATGCCCCTGAAACTGTTATAGCTTCAGGGGCATATTTTATATATCCTGCCTTGAGGTCGCCGATTTTGCCGGCCACATTGGCTGCATATAATGAGTCACCAAAATCAACTTAGCGACGTAAACCTAATTCAGCAATCAATGCACGGTAACGTTCGATATCTGTCTTTTTCAGATAGTCCAACATTTTACGACGGCTGCTAACCATTTTTAACAGACCTTGACGTGAATGGTGATCGTGAATGTTTGTTTTGAAATGCTCTGACAAGTTTGTGATACGCGCTGTTAACAAAGCAACTTGTACTTCAGCAGAACCAGTATCACCTTCTGAACGTGCAAATTTAGTGATCAGTTCTTTCTTTTGTTGTGCAGAAATAGACATTAAATACTCCAACTTTTTGTAGCTTTTGCTACTAGTTAAATTCTGAACTGCCCCAGCAGATACATACCAGAACAGCCAACCTTTTTGAAGGTAGGGATTCTACCGACTTTCTTATTATGAAACAAGGCGTAGTTTAAGCCACCGCATTTGCAAATAAACGCTTCGGTGATACCACACCTTCTGCTGACATTTCGCCTAAACCAATAAACTCATTATTCACATTAAATAATCTGACATTTGCGCTTATAAAAGGCTCATGTACCGAAATAGAGCGTCCAAAACTAATATTTTTTGTTCCCTCTTCATCAAGCTGAATGCTTGGCCAGTCGGGTAATGCATCTTCTGCTCGTTGCAATAGTTCATCAAGTGCTTTGATGCCCTGCTTATCTGATTTTTCCTGAAGAGACGTTAGTGTAATGGCGTCTGATAAATCATAACCAGCGACTGCTGTTCTTCTCAGCATTGTGACATGGCCACCAGTGCCTAAGGCATGGCTAATATCTTCTACCAAGGTACGAATATAGGTACCTTTGCTACACCTTACTGATAAAGTAAAACTCTGTCTTTGGTAATCGAGCAATTGAATCTCATAGATCGTAATTCGACGCGCTTTTCTTTCTACATCGATACCTTGTCTTGCAAGTTTATATAACGGTTGCCCCTGATGTTTTAATGCGGAGAACATAGGTGGAACCTGATCAATCTCACCGATAAATTGCTGGATGATTTGATTAAGCGTAGATTCAGTAAATTCGGGAATAGGCAGTTCTTCAAGTACATTACCGTCAGCATCACCACTGTCGGTGATAATACCCAGCTGACAGGTAACGTGATATTGCTTATCTGCGTCTAATAAGTAACTGGATAATTTTGTCGCATCACCCAAGCAAACAGGAAGTACGCCTGTAGCAAGAGGATCGAGACTACCTGTATGTCCAGCCTTTTTAGCATCGAACAGGCGTTTGACTCGTTGAAGAATGTGGTTTGAACTTTGCCCGGTAGGCTTATCAATAATGACAATGCCGGTAACATCCCGACCTTTTTTATTTCGTCTTGCCATCAGCGTGATAAATTAGTCTTCGTCTTCCCGACGAATATCTGCATTCGCTTTGGCAATCAATTCATCCATGTGGAACCCGTGTTCCAGGCTTTTATCATAAAAGAATTGCAATTCAGGCATGTTTCTTAGCTTGACCCGTCCAGCCAGACCTCTTCTCAGATAACCAGCAGCACTATTCAGACCTGCTAAACATTCTTTCATGTCCTGCTCATCTTCAAAGCCATTAAAACGGGTGACATAGACTTTGGCATACTTAAGATCCGACGTCACATCGACGTGTGAGACAGTAACCATTCCCACACGTGGATCAGAAATCTCGCGTTGAAGCATCAACGCGAGTTCTCTCATTATGACTTCGCTAAAGCGATTTGTACGACTAAATTCTCTTGCCATTACAGGGTCGGCTTCATTAATACACGTTCATACACTTCGATTTGGTCGCCTGGTTTGACATCTTTGTAGTTCTTCACACCGATACCACACTCAGTACCCGCATTGACTTCATTAACATCATCTTTAAAGCGACGTAATGATTCGAGCTCACCTTCGTATACCACTACGTTATCACGTAGTACACGAATTGGGTTGTTGCGTTTAACTGTACCTTCTACAACCAAACAACCTGCGATATCACCAAACTTAGGCGATCTAAATACATCGTCAACTCTAGCCAACCCGATGATTTCATCTCTGTATACAGGTTCAAGCATACCTGTCATGGCTTTAGTAACAACGTCTAATAGGTCATAAATGATGCTGAAGTACTGAACATCCAGACCTTTTTCACTGATCACTTTACGTGCTGCATTATCAGCACGAACATTAAAGCCAATCAGAATCGCATCGGAAGCGGCAGCAAGTTGAGCATCGGTTTCATTAATACCACCAACACCTGAACCGACAACACGGACTTTTACTAAATCTGTAGACAGTTTCTGCAACCCTTGACTCACTGCTTCAACAGAGCCGTGAACGTCACCCTTAATAACAACATTAAGTGTTTTAACGTCACCTTCTTCCATCTTGTTGAACATTTCGTCCAATTTAGCCGCTTGTTGTTGAGCCATTTTTTGCTCACGGGCTTTTGTTTGACGGAAGTTGGCAATTTCACGTGCGGTGCGGTCATCAGGCGCTGCCTGAAGTTCATCACCGGCAGCGGGTGTACCAGATAAGCCAAGTAACTCTACCGGTGTTGAAGGGCCAGCATGTTTAAGTTGTTCGCCTGTCTCGTTAAACATAGCACGAACGCGGCCATACTCTTGACCAACAACGACGATATCGCCCTTGTTTAAAGTCCCTTGTTGAACCAGTACCGTTACCACCGTACCACGACCTTTATCCAGTCGCGCTTCAATGACAGTACCGTGAGCAGGTCCTTGTTCAGGTGCTTTCAGCTCCATAACCTCTGCCTGAAGCGAAATAGCTTCCAGCAGATCTTCAATACCTTGCCCCGTTAATGCTGATACAGGAATAAACTGAACATCACCACCCCAGTCTTCTGGAATGACTTCGTGATTAGCTAATTCTTGCTTCACACGATCAGGGTTAGCATCCTGTTTATCTATTTTGTTAACAGCAACAATGATGACTGAATCAGCAGCTTTAGCATGCTGAATAGCTTCAATTGTTTGCGGCATAACACCGTCATCTGCCGCGACCACCAGAATCACGATATCAGTCACTTTTGCACCGCGTGAACGCATTTCTGTAAATGCAGCATGGCCCGGTGTATCAAGGAATGCGATTTCACCACGACTGGTTTCGACTTTGTAGGCACCAATATGCTGAGTGATACCACCTGCCTCACCAGAAGTCACTTTGGTGCGACGGATGTAGTCCAATAACGATGTTTTACCATGGTCAACATGGCCCATGACAGTAACAACTGGCGCTCGACCAATTGCTTCGCCCTGATGCTCATCAGACACTTGAAGTGCTTGTTCAACTTCATTCTCGATGATAGGTTTTGCAATATGCCCCATTTCCTCAACCACAATAACTGCGGTATCTTGATCAAGAACCTGGTTGATGGTGGCCATGGTGCCAAGTCCCATCAGAGCCTTGATAACTTCACCAGCTTTAACTGACATACGCTGAGCTAGATCAGAAACACTGATGGTTTCCGGTACGTTTACTTCATGTACGACGGGTGCAGTAGGTTTTGAAAAGCCGTGTTCCTGATCTTTGTTAACAGCGACTTTCGCTGCCGATCCTTTTTTCTTCTTACGGCGCCCACCTTTGCCTTCGGTCACGTGAAGTTCTTTACGCTCAAACTCATCATCGTTACGACCGCCTTTGCGACTAGATTTTTCACGATTATGTTTCGCTTCGGCATCTTTCGTCTTACGCACACCTGCTTTTTGTTCTTTTGCTTGCGCTTCTGCAGCAGCAGCACGTGCTTTTTCCCTTTCTTTCTCAAGAGCCTCTTCTTCTTCACGTGCTTTTTTCTTGGCTTCGAGTGCTTTTTCCGCTTCAATTCTAGCCAGGTTTGCAGCACGTCTCTTTGCATCAGCTTCTTCAAGCTTTTTATGTGCAAGTTGAGAGGCCGTTAAGGATGATGTTTCTGTTTTCTGCTTTGGTTTAGGTTTCACTGTTTCTTCAATCGCTTTTTCAGCTTTCTTAGATTTAGCTTCTTCTTCCAGGGCTTTTTTCTCTTCTTCTGCTGCTAACTTGGCTTCTTCTGCCGCTCTATTCTCTGCTTCGATTGCCGCCGCTACAGCCGCTGCTTCTTCTTCAGATTCTTTAAGACGTCGAGCTTCATCATCCTGTTGACGGCGCTTGGCTTCTTCTAATCGAAGCGCTTCAAGTCTCGCCACCTCAGCAGCTTGTTGTTCAGCCACACTCATCTGAGCGGTTTGCTCTGTATTGGTAGTGCTGTCTTCAGTTTCGTTACGTTTTACGTATGTACGTTTTTTCCGTACTTCAACACTAACACTTTTACCACCACGCGCTGTACCACCTAATTTAATTTCACTAACTGATTTACGCTTTAGTGTAATTTTTTTAGGCACTGCGGTTTCACCACCACCAGACTTACCATGACGCTGTTGCAAGAATTGTAATAACGTCTGTTTTTGATCTTCAGTAATGAAGTCATCAGGCTTTGAGACGTTAATCCCTGCTTCGTTCAGCTGTTCGACCAAGCGTTCAGCTGTAATTCCGACTGTGCCAGCTAGGTCCTTAACCCTCATGTCACTCATTGGTTACTCCCCTGCATCTGTTTGTTCATTAGCAAACCACGATTCTCTGGCTTTCATGATAAGTGCAGCAGCTTGCTGTTCTTCCATACCACCTATTTCAACTAACTCATCGACGGCGAGTTCAGCTAAATCATCAAGATCAGTGATACCTTTACTTCCCAAAGTTAACGCGAGATCACGCGTCATCCCATCCATATTTATCAGCTCTTGAGTTGGCTCTGCTGACTCCAGCTGTTCTTCACTTGCAATCGCGCGAGTTAAAAGTACATCTCTTGCTCTCGAACGAAGTTCAGCAACGATATCGGCATCAAACTCTTCAATGTCGAGCATTTCATGCTCTGGGACATAAGCCACTTCTTCAAGTGATGAGAAGCCTTCTTGGGCCAGAATTAATGCAACATCTTCATCGACATCAAGATCGGCCATGAAGGTTTTGATTAATTCGCCAATTTCAGACTCTGCTTTTTTGTCAGCATCAGAAGCTGACATCACATTGAGTTCCCACCCCGTTAATTGGCTGGCTAAGCGCACATTTTGTCCACCGCGACCAATCGCTTGAGATAACTGAGCATCTTCAACAGCAATGTCCATGCTATGCGCGTCTTCATCAACAACGATAGATAAAACTTCAGCTGGCGCCATGGCATTAATAGCAAATCGAGCAACATCTTCATCCCAAAGGATAATATCAACACGCTCTCCAGCTAGCTCATTAGTGACTGCTTGAACACGTGATCCACGCATACCGACACAGGCACCAACAGGATCTATACGTGACTCTTTGGCCAGTACAGCGATCTTAGCTCGCAAACCAGCATCACGCGCCGCCCCTTTTACTTCGATCATGCCATCACTGATTTCAGGCACTTCTAAGCGGAAGAGTTCGATTAATAACTCAGGAGCAACACGGCTGACGATGAGTTGTGGACCACGACCTTCTGGTCTAATTTCTTTTAAGTAACCACGAATACGATCACCCGTTCTGAAACTCTCACGCGGGATCATTTCTTCACGTGGTAAAAATGCTTCTGCATTACCACCAAGATCCAAAGTCACATTGCCACGCTCAACACGTTTCACTGTACCGTGAATCATTTGACCGACCTTCTCACGATATTGGTCGACTACCTGTGCGCGTTCTGCTTCACGTACTTTCTGGACAATCACCTGTTTAGCAGTCTGTGCCGCAATACGACCAAACTCAACAGACTCCATAGGTTCGCGAACATACTCACCCACTACAGCATCAGGATTGCTTTCTTGAGCATCTTCTATTGTAATTTCTGTCTCTGGTGACTGATAGTCTTCATCTTCGACGATCAACCATTGACGAAACGTTTCGTAATTACCTGTGACACGATCGATCTGTACATGTGCATCCAATGCCATGTCATAGCGTTTACGTGTAGCCATCGCTAACGCCGCTTCAATTGCCTGAAAAATCACTTCCTTGCCCACGCCTTTTTCATTAGACATGGCATCGACAACCAATAAAATTTCTTTGTTATTCATCACGCCCCCAGTGGATTACGTAGCAGACCAAATCCAGCTCAGTATTCAATATATTAACCGCTAATAATACGCTTGTTTTAGGCAACAAGTCTTGCTTTTGCTAACTTTGCCAAAGGCAAGGCATATACCTCACCATCCACTTCTATTAAGATCTCACCATCACTAAAGCCCTCTAATACGCCCTTGAAATTACGTCGGCCAGCGACAGGTAATTTCATTGTTATTTTGGCTTCAGCACCTTTAAATCTTTCAAAGTCCCGAGCCTTAAATAAAGGTCGATCAAATCCTGGGGATGATACTTCCAGCACGTAAGCACTTCGAATTGGCTCTTCTACATCAAGAATACCGCTCACTTGATGACTCACCCTTTCACAGTCTTCTATACCAATGCCTTGCTCAGCATCAATGTAGATTCGTAAGATAGGATCGGGGCCGCCCTGGATATATTCAATGCCTACCAATTCATATCCAAGAGTCTCAATGGAAGACTCAACAAGTTGTTCAATCTGATCAGTAATGGCCATAAGTATGTATTAAGCCTTGCGGCCTAAATCAATTCTCCAGAAAAACAAAAACCCCATACAGGGGCCCGGAATTCAAAATATTGTCATGCGGCTAATCTACACCGCTCTGCCATAAGCATCTGTGCTGGAACAAGCTTGCTTCCAGTACTGATTGCTCTCCAGAAAGCACAGAATATTAACAGAAACCTACCCGTCACAGCAACTTAAACTATTTATAGCCACAAACTCAGTTTTACTTGCTTCAACCACACAATCATGAATCAACTGACATTCATGCTATGAAAATTACCTTTATATCTTTCTTGGGAAAACTTTCATTCCTGCAGTCAGGTCAGTTTGTTTTCTGTAAGCACAGGAAAAAGAACTCATGAAAATATCACTATCTCCTTTTATTCTTTATTTTTTATGTTCTATAAGTGTCAGCCATCCTCTCTCTGCTGACAGTGAACATGCTTCAGATTACATAGTGTTTAAAACAATAGAAGATGAAGATACTAGTAGTGACTGTACACAACGAGGCGGATTACGTATCTATGTTGAGAATATTCATCCAAAAAAAGTAATCGATATCAGTTTAGATCGTTATTTTTCCGATGTAAGGCAGGCTGGTCGCTCCATGTTTGCTCTGCAAAGCGGTCACATGCAAGCACTAGGCTGCAACGTTGTTATGGAGAGTCAGCAGCATTGGCAATTAGTTAATGCCAGATTTATAGAAAAAGAAGATGCGATTAAGAGATACGGTGAGGTGTATTAACGCCCAATAAAAAAGCTCAAAACAACAAGTTGTTTTGAGCTTTTTATATTCTATTGGTAGCGGGGGCTGGATTTGAACCAACGACCTTCGGGTTATGAGCCCGACGAGCTACCAGGCTGCTCCA
>NZ_DBNG01000018.1:21674-159499 GCF_002299105.1 Methylophaga sp. UBA678 | reverse complement strand
TTTTACCATGATCATGCTGGTGGCCTTAATTACCGGCATCATTATTCATAAACGTATTTTCAAAGATTTTTTCACCTTCAGACAAAAGAAAGGACAGCGTAGTTGGTTAGATGGACATAATGCCTCCGCTGTTTTAACGCTGCCTTTCCAATTGATGATTGCTTACACCGGTTTGGTGGTCTTTTTATCGATTTACATGCCTGCAGGTGTATTAGCTAATTACAGCAATCCACAGGTATTTTTTTCTGAACTGCTTGATGAGCCCATGCACAGAGCAGAAACAGGCGTGGATGCAGATGTGGTGGATTTATCCATTTTGTTCCAGCGAGCAGAAGTGATGATGGGTAAACCCGGACGATTTATGAACGTTGAGCATCCGGGAGACAGTAGCGCTGTGACCAAGGTGTTTGGTTGGTTTGATGAAAAAGACTATGAAGGGCAATTATTGAGGGATGAAATTGGCAGTGTTCAGTTTGATGCGACCAATGGTGATGTGATGCATCTGAACCCACCAGGTGAATACGATAAGGGCACGCCCATGGCATCACAACGTGTGATGCGTATCATGCACTTTGCCAACTTTGGTGGCTACAGCGTTCGCTGGTTATATTTCATTATGGGTATGGCGGGTGCGTTGATGATGGCAACAGGCGCCATCTTATTTCTGGTGAAACGACGTCAGAAATCACTTAATGAATTTGGCTCGCAAACTGCACGCGTTTATCGGGTAATCGAAGTACTGAATATCGCTGCTATCAGTGGTCTTGCGGTGGCTTGCATGGCTTATTTCTGGTTGAATCGTTTGATTCCGGTCGATATCGCTGATCGGGCATCCTGGGAAATAAAAGGCTTTTTCTATCTCTGGCTAGCCATGCTGTTTCATGCCGCTTGTCGACCTGGCATGAAAGCCTGGTTTGAACAATGGAGTGTCTTTACCTTACTGGCATTGTTGTTACCTGTCATGAACCTGCTGACAACCGGACATTGGCTACCATCGTACTGGCTGGCAGGAGACTGGAGCAGTGTCGGCTTTGAAGTGACCGTATTGGTGTTCGGTTTGATGAGTCTGGGGCTGGTGTTATTTTTGCGTCGAAAAATGCGATTGCAAGTTCGCCCGTCAGCGCTTAAAACTCAGTCGGAGGCACTATTATGAGTGCAGCCATGATGATGAGCATTGCCTTGTGTTACGCCGCTATGAGTAGTCTTAGTCTGGCGATGCCACGACATTTGATGGAAGTGACCAACCGTCGGTTAAGTGTTGCACAGACTCGACTATTACGTTGGACAGCAAGCCTGATTCTGGTCTTAGCATATTTACCTATGTGGCAGGTGTGGGGAGCAGGAACCGGCTTTGTGATTTGGGTATCGATATTGTCTGTGACCAGCATAGTATTGGTGTTACTGCTGTCTTATTGGCCAAAGTGGGCGGTCAGAATCGCTTTTCTGATGATGTTATCGGCCAGCGTTTTGTGGTTGATGCAGTAACGACCAGATGATCGTTACTGCATCGGTGTAACTTTTGTTTAACGTTGACTGCGTGCTTTTCTAATCGCCGCTTTAACCTGTTCTGGTGCTGTACCACCTAAGTGGTCACGAGCAGCGACAGAACCTTCCAAAGTCAGCACGTCAAACACGTCTTCATCAATATTGGCAGAAAACTGCTGCAGTTCAGCCAAGGTGAGTTCAGACAGATCTTTTTTATGTTTGATGCCATAAGCGACCGATAAACCGACTACTTCATGTGCATCACGGAATGGTGTGCCTTTACGTACCAGATAATCAGCCAAATCAGTGGCAGTAGCATAACCTCGTAATGCAGCCTGACGCATATTGTCGGCTTTCACGGTGATGACCGACATCATATCTGCATAAACGCGTAGTGAACCTAATAAGGTATCAATCGTATCGAACAAGGGTTCTTTGTCTTCCTGATTGTCTTTGTTGTAAGCCAGAGGCTGGTTTTTCATTAAGGTCAGCAAGTTGAACATATTGCCGTACACGCGGCTGGTTTTACCGCGGATTAACTCAGGCACATCCGGATTCTTCTTCTGCGGCATGATGGATGAGCCGGTACAGAACGCATCACCTAAATCAACAAAATCAAACTGCGCCGATGACCAGATAATTAACTCTTCTGAGAAACGGGATAAGTGCATCATCAGAATCGAGGCGAAGCTATTGAACTCAATGGCAAAGTCACGGTCACTGACCGCATCCAAAGAGTTTAAACAGATACGATCAAAGCCTAATAAGCTGGCGGTCATTTCACGATCAATCGGGAAAGTGGTGCCAGCCAGGGCGGCTGCGCCCAATGGCAGGCTGTTTGCTCGTTTAGCACAGTCTTCCAGGCGTTCAGCATCTCTGACTAACATTTCGTACCAGGCCATCATGTGATGACCAAACGTCACTGGTTGTGCTGTTTGTAAATGAGTAAAACCGGGCATGATAGTCTCGGCTTCACGTTCAGCAACGTTGAGTAAGGCTTCTTGCAAACGATTAAGCTGCTGACCGATAGGCTCAATCATATCGCGTAGATAAAGGCGCACATCAGTGGCTACCTGGTCATTACGTGACCGGCCAGTGTGAAGTTTTTTACCGACCTCACCGATCAGGGCGATAAGACGAGCTTCGATATTCATGTGCACATCTTCTTGAGCGATAGACCACTCAAAGTCGCCGTTCTCAATTTCTTGTTCGATTTGTTGTAAGCCCGCAATAATTTGATCGCGTTCGTCTACTGTCAGTACCTTGACTTCAGCCAGCATGGTGGCGTGCGCAATTGAGCCACGAATATCCTGACGGAACATACGCTGATCAAATTGCACGGAAGCGGTAAATTCTTCGACAAACTTGTCGGTAGGCTGCGTCAGTCTGGCAGATGAGAGTTTTTTATTGGCTGTAGTCATATCAATCAGATTAGGCTCGTTGAAAACAGGGCGTCATTATAACGCGGATAGTCGAGAGTCAATGCGTGAAATGCTAGAATCGACTTTATTTATTAACGACAACGCTGAAGTGACCTTATTCCATGACTAAAAGAATCGTTCGTATTGCCACTCGCAACAGTCCTCTTGCCATGTGGCAGGCTGAATTTGTTAAATCACGCTTATTAGAATTACATCAGAATATTGAAGTTGAACTGATCGGTATGAAAACCCAGGGCGATATCATACTGGATACTCCCTTGGCAAAAGTGGGCGGTAAGGGGCTTTTTGTTAAAGAGCTGGAACAAGGCATGTTAGATGGACGTGCGGATATTGCTGTGCATTCTATGAAAGATGTGCCAGTTGAGTTTCCGGAAGGTTTGCATCTGCCTGTTATCTGTCAGCGTGAAGATCCGCATGATGCGTTTGTTTCCAATCATTATCAAAGTATCGATGAAATGCCTCACGGAGCCCGTTTAGGCACATCCAGCCTGCGTCGTGAATGCCAGGTGCGTACTCACCGTCCGGATCTGGAAGTACTGCCTTTACGCGGTAATGTGAATACCCGTTTACGTAAACTCGATGATGGTGAGTTTGATGCCATCATTCTGGCGATGGCGGGATTAAAACGTCTCGGTTTTGATGACCGTATTCGCAGCGCATTAACACCAGAGCAAAGTTTACCTGCGATTGGACAAGGTGCGTTGGGTATTGAAACTCGCGTGGATGATGAAGAAATGAACGCGCTTATTGCTCCATTACATTGTGATCAAACCGCCATTGTGCTGCGTGCTGAACGAGCCTTGAACAAACGTCTGTCCGGTGGCTGTCAGGTACCCATCGCCGGTTATGCGATGTTAGATGATGATAACGTTTGGCTGCGAGGCTTGGTTGGTCAGCCAGATGGGACTAACACGGTCACAGCTGAAGTTCGCGGTAAATCAACAGATGCTGAAAAATTAGGAATTCAAGTCGCTGAAATGTTGCTGGCGAAGGGTGCCGATAAAATTCTGGCAGATGTCTACGGTGAGTAAACTGCCATTGGCGGGGCAGCAGATTCTTGTGACCCGCCCTCAACATCAGTGCCAAGCACTGGCTGAGCTGGTTGAGGCCGCTGGCGGTAAGCCACTGATTCTGCCAGTGATTGATATTGAAGCGGTTGCAAAAAAGCATTGGCAGACGATCAATATCGACCACTTTGACTGGTTGATATTTGTTAGTCGTAACGCGGTAGAGAGCTTTATTGCTGGCTGGGGACACGAACTGCCCAAGTTATGCCAATTTGCTGCGGTGGGTGAGGGGACCGCACAGGCTATGCGTGAGCATGATATACCGGTCGATTGTCAGCCTGAAATATCAAATGGAAGTGAAGGTTTGCTGCAGATGCCTTTGATGCAGGCATCACAAGTCAGAGGTAAACAGATTCTGATTGTACGAGGTAATGGCGGCAGGGAGCATATGGCTGATACCTTAACAGCCAGAGGTGCTAATATTACTTATATTGAAGTTTATCAACGTGTTTTAGCTCAACCAACGGCAGCACAACTCAAACAGGCCATGATGGCAGACAAAGTGATCTGTACCAGTGTGGCAGGTGTTGATAATCTTTGTAGTATCTTCATGAATACATGGCCAGATTTGTTAGATAAACCATTGACGGTCGTCAGTGATAGGATAAAACAGCATGCCTCCTCACGAGGCTTCAAAACCATTTATGTATCAGCCGATGCCAGCGATAATGCAGTTGTTGATACTCTGATAAATATGGACGATTAACATGGCAGATAAAGACGCAAAGCAAACGATTGATAACAACGTGCAAGATGCGGAGTTACTGGAAAAAAATAAGCAGGATGCACAAGTCTATCGCTGGATTTGGGTTGCACTGGTCGTGGTGCTACTTCTCTCCGCCGCTAGCATCGCCTGGTTCTATCAACAGCTGCAGCAACAAAAAGCAGATATTCAATCTTCCCTAAACGAATTATCCAGCCAAAACGGAAACTGGCAATCAAGAGTCGAACAACACCGACAACAATTGGGACGACTCGATACGGATCAAAAGCAGTTAGCAGAAAAATTACAGCAACTGAATGATAAGCAGCAGTTATCGAATGCTGAGCTGCAAAAACGATGGGCTTTGCAGGAAGTGAAGTATCTGCTCAATGTCGCCAACCAACGCGCTGTATTAGCACACGATGCGAAAGGCGCCATTCAAGCTTTGATTATGGCGGATAAACAGTTAGAAGCCCTCTCTGATTATCGACTTCATCCTCTGCGGGCTGAGATAGCAGAAGAATTATTAACATTACAATCACTCACGACCTCTGATATTTCGGGCATGGCCATTCAACTGCAAACCCTAGCAGCTCATGTCAATCAATTACGTGTTAAAAAAGGCCCTGAGGTCGATTTTTCTGCTTCTTCAGAGACGGCTGATATAGCCGTGACAGACACACCTGCGTGGAAAGAAGCGCTCTCGGATATTTGGCAGCAATTGCGATCTCTGGTGGTGATTCGTCATGAACAATCAGGTGAAGCGGCTGTTTTGGCGCCAGAGCAGCGTTACTTCCTATACCAGAACCTACGACTACAGTTGGAAAGCGCAAGGCTGGCATTACTGAATGCGGATACGGATAGTTTTCAGCACAGTTTGAAAACAGCTATCACTTGGTTGGAACATTATTTTACGGGTGACGAACGTGATGCCATGTTGGAAACACTGAATTCACTGGCTGAACAAAACATTGATGTATCTATTCCTGATATCTCAGGCTCACTGAACTGGCTAGAGGAGTATCAGCAATGAAAATGCTGATTATCATCGCTTTAGCTTTAGCATTGGGTGTGGCGGCTATTTGGGCGGCTGATTTTGAACCGGGTTTTGTGTTACTCCAGTACGGACAATGGAGTCTCGAAACATCACTGGTCGTGTTTACCGCCATTTATGTCATTTTAGTTGTTGCAGGCTATTTAGCCTTACGAAGTCTGATTCTATTAAGACAGACGCCCAAAAGAATCAGTGCCTGGAAAACTACGCAAAGACAAAAACGTGCTAACCGTGCGCTGACACGAGGATTGATTACGCTCGAAGAAGGACGCTGGACCGAAGCTGAACGGACTTTGGTTCGCCATGCGACCCATAGCGAAACGCCTTTGCTTCACTATCTGGCTGCTGCCCGGGCAGCGCAAAAACAACAGGCACCAGAGCGCCGTGACAATTACCTCCGTTTAGCTCATGAAACCACTGAAGGCGCTGATATTGCCGTCGGTGTCGTACAGGCAGAACTGCAGTTGTCAGCAGGGCAAAAAGAGCAGGCCTTGGCGACACTTCAGCATCTGCGTGAAGTGGCTCCCAAACATCCTTATGTATTGCAGTTATTGCAGTCCTTATATCAGGACATGGAGCAATGGCAGGAAGTCCAGTCGGTTTTGCCCGATTTACGTAAACGCCATGTCCTTGAAAGAAAGGAAGTAGCGAGTTTGGATCAAGAAGCGGCAGTGGGGCAATTAGAGACGGCTTTAGTGAAACAAGACTGGCAAAGAATGTCAGAGGTTTGGGAAAAATCATCCAGTAAATCACGTCAGACAGAAGCCATGCTCGTGCCTTATGTCAATGGTTTGATTGAGCAACAGCAGGAAGAACAGGCGATTGCTCAGATTGAGCAGTACATGCGGCATAACTGGAGTGAAAAGCTGGTATACATCTATGGTGTACTTACTCAGGGGGATGTGCTGGCTCGCCTGGCGACAGCAGAAAAATGGCTGAAAGCCTATCCGGATAATGCCTGCCTGTTATTGACGGTTGGGCGTCTGGCAGCAGCCAATGAGTTATGGACTAAGGCAGAAGAATATTTACAACAGAGTATTCGTCTCGGCGCCAAGGGTGAGACATATCAGGTATTAGCTGAAGTTCAGCTGGCACAAGATAAAAAAGAGGCCGCTGCCGATACCTACAAACAAGGACTGCTGTTAATGCTAAGTCCTCGTACCACGGTTTAATTAGTAAAGGGATAATTTGTGCAAGAAGCAGGCGGCCATTATCTGGTAGAAATTCTGGCTTTATTATTGGCCACGGTAATTATTATTCCGATGTTTCATGCCATTCGTTTGGGCGCGATTTTGGGGTATTTAACGGCCGGTATGATTCTTGGTCCATGGGGGCTGGGTGTTATTACTGAGGTTGAAGATATTCGCCATCTCGCCGAGTTTGGTGTCATTTTCTTACTGTTTGTTTTAGGGATAGAACTCAAGCCAGATAAACTCTGGCAAATGCGTAAAATGGTGCTGGGGCTGGGGCTTGCTCAGGTTTTGATTACAGCAGGTACTATTTATGGCATTGCTATCTGGTTAGGTCTGGATAATCACAGTGCCATCATCATTGGTTTTGGTTTAGCCCTATCATCCACCGCATTTTGTTTAAAACTCTTGTCGGAACGTGGCGGTATTTCCACTGTTATGGGCCGAATGTCATTCTCAGTACTGTTGTTGCAAGATATCGCCGTGGTGCCTTTATTGGCTCTGGTGTCCTATCTTGCCGTAGGCAATGGTGCAGAAGTGGTCGGGCCAGATATCAATCCACTGATTGGTATTCTGGTCATTATTGCTCTGTTGTTTGCTGGACGTTACCTGCTTAATCCAGTGTTAGCGAGAATAGTCGCCAGTCAGGATCCGGAAGTTTTCATTGCTGTCGCCGTGCTTTTGGTGCTTGGCGTTGCCTGGATTATGCAAAGCGTGGGGTTCTCCATGGCGCTGGGGGCTTTCCTTGCTGGGGTGATGCTGGCTGAGTCTCAGTACAGACACCAGATAGAAGCTGATATTCTGCCTTTCCGCGGTATCTTGTTAGGTTTGTTCTTTATGACCGTGGGCATGGGGATTGATTTCAGTCTATTGTGGGATCGACTGGGTGATATTCTGTTACTGACTTGGGGGCTGATGACCATTAAAACCGTTGTGGTTTACATCCTGGCCCGGATTGCAGGAGCACGTCACGATATTTCTTTACAAACCGGTGCTTTATTATCTCAAAGTGGTGAGTTTGGTTTTGTTTTGTTTAGCTTTGCGGCTTCATTAGGCTTATTGGAAACTACGGTCAGCGATATTCTGACGCTAGTCATTGCTTTAACGATGGTGTTAACACCATTTGTTGTTCGCTCAACAAACTTCCTATTACTGAAGTTTTACACACCAGATGCAGAGAAAAGCGAAGAAGACTATACCACTGAGTTCATCGAACATGATCAAGAGCATGTGATTCTGGCCGGTTTTGGCCGGGTTGGTGCGCGTGTAGGTACCTTATTGGGCGCTGCCGGCGTACCGTATATCGCGTTAGATATGCGTCAGCATCGGGTAAAGGATGCCAGAGCACAGGGATTTCCGGTTTTCTTTGGTGATGCCAGTAAAGTAAAAGTCTTACAGGCCGCTGGTGCCGATCGAGCCAAAATGATTGTTGTGGCCCTGGACAACCCTGCTCAGGTCGATAGATTAGTGGCTCAAGTGCGTCAGTATTATCCAGAGATGCCAATACATGCACGTGCTCGAGACAGAAAACACTGTGCAGAACTCATTACTCATGGGGCAACCACAACAGTTTCAGAGACATTAGAAACCAGCCTGAGACTCACAGAGGAAGTGCTGCTTGGAAGTGGAGTCGAAGATACAGTGGCCACGCGGGTTATTAATGAGTTTAGAGATGATTACTACTCGAATGTGGTGAAAAAAGTTACGGATAATAAAGTGGTGCTCGGTGAGCTAAAACACTAATGTCGTAATAGACATTGGATGGTCGTTAGACATCGAAGTTGTCGTTAACAATGACCCTGTTTCTACCGGCGTCTTTTGCGCTATACAGCATACGATCAGCCGTTTGAAGTAAACTCGATTGAGTTTGGCCGGGTTGATATTCCGTCAGTCCAATACTACAGGTCAATGAAATATCATGTCCTTCTTGCTGACAAAATGAATGTTGCTCAACGTCCAGCCTGATACGTTCAGCGAGGGTTTTTGCCTCATTCATGTCCGTCTCTGGAAGAATTAACAGGAACTCTTCACCCCCGTAACGTCCAAGGTGGTCACTGTGTCTGGACACGTTGGATATAATTTGAACAGCCTCCGTTAACACAACATCACCCTGTTGATGCCCATATTGATCATTGACATATTTGAAGTGATCTAAATCAACCATTAATAGACTTAATGGACGTTTGTAGCGGGTCGCGCGATCAATTTCATCTGTTAAGCAAGACATCAAACCTCCTCGATTTAACACCCCTGTTAATGCATCTGTGCGCGCTAGCTCTTCTAGTTCTTTGGTTCGCGCTTCAACCCGTTGTTCTAGTAATTGATTGGCTTCAAGTAACTCTTTTTTAGCCAGTAATAATTGCTCATTTTTAACTTTAAAGTCTTTAATACTGGGAAAAGCAATGACTTTGGGAAGTAAATATACAATCATCACTGTGGTGGTAATAGAGACGATACCAGTGATGAGTTTTGCCATACCACTGATGTAGTAATACCCATGCCAGATATTAACCAGGTTAATGAGGTGAGTGACGCCGCAGAGAAAAATAAAAGCGGCAAACATGACAAAAATCCAGTTGAAAGCAAAATCATTTCTTTTTTTGACAAGCTGGATAAGGGCGATAGGAATGAGAAAGTAGGCCATCACCGTTAGTGCATCACCCACCACATGAAGAAAAAGTAAGTCACTCTGCCATTTGTAACAATGACCGTGGGGCATAAAACTGCCATCAAATAGCTCATTGATGATATTCATACGCCCCCCAACAACGATGAAGAAGATAAACCTACACTCGTCTTCTATATAGATTATGAATCATTAATAGCATAGTGCTACCAGTGCTTACAATTATTCATATTGATAGAGTGGAAGGAATGGATATGGCTAACGGGATTGTAGCTCTTGCTGACGCATGGGCATTCTGTCTATTTCACCGAAGAGTTCATCAAGTATTAACTGGGTCTCTGTGGCTTTAATACCACCATCTTTACCGATTAATAAAACCGCACTGCTATGACTTTGTAATGTTTGACGGATCTCATCAGTCGCACTATCACTGAGCTTGCCGTTAAAATTACTTATCACGTCCGTGTCGTTAACAATAAACCACACAATATCACGATCACCGATGTCAGCATCGAGTCGGTCAAGTTCATCCTGATAGTGTTGGATTGGCTGATCAGCCTCTATCAGAATAAGCCGGTTTTTCCATTTTAAGTCTGAGAGTGATTCAAGGTTTTGCATCGGTTCTGCCCAGGATAGTGGACTCAATAGCATCAATAAAACCAGTAATTGACGAGTCATGTCTCAAGCTCCATTGTTGATAAACATAGTTGGATGAGCTTACGAAAGACGCTGTTAAGAACAAGTCAATATTGACCGGATTTTATGCTTCAGACGACAAGCAGAGTGCTAATACCCAGTCGCGAAGTTTGATTAACTCAGCCTCGCTGAGGCCTTTGTGTGCTTTTTGTAATAAGCGAGTGAGCTGAACTTGATCGACTTTGGGTAGATGATTTATTCGTTCAGTAAGGTTGGTTTCAGGTAGTTCTGCAATTGAACGATCGGCATGTGTGCGTCGTAAGATCATTTCCAGAAAATCAACAGCACGTCCCAGCACGACAAAAATAAACGTCAGTTCTTTCATTGGACCCGCTTTTAATGTTTCACCCGCTATGGGAATGCCATTAATTTTGAGGTTTTCTGGTGCGGCGGTAGCGAAGAGTGATGCGGCGCCAGATACCAAGCCGCCGAAGAAGGCACCGGTCATCAGTGAGGTGCCACCCATGCCGACATCCACCACCGCACCGGCAGCTGCACCGGCAGAAGCCGATAAGCCCACGATCTTTTGTCTGTCTAAGCCATAAATATACCAATGACTGGTATCAAACAGGTCGGGATAATCAGCGTTGAGTTCCTGTACCTGCATCTTCATTTCAGGGTGAGCAAACAGGGATTGCAGTTGGCGTTGCATACTGGCTTCAATATGACGCAGCGAGCTTTGATAGTCGTGTTTGAGCTTGTCCTTGAGACGTGACTTAACAAAGTCTGCAGGCACTTTGATTTCACTGATATGGCCAAGCATGCGTTGAATATGCTCTGCAACAACAAAAGCACCTTGTTGCTCTAGTGATTCGAAATACTGTTTCAGCAATTCAATGGTGTCTTCAATAGAAGGACGCCAGGGCTCATATAATTCAGCAAAGGCAGACAGGATGGTGAATTGTTTTTGGTGATCCGCTGTCATGGGGTTGAACACGCGAACAACACTAAAATATTGGCTTAACGCATCTTGCCACTCTTGCACATAAGCTTCACCACCTATCGGGTTAATCAGAGCCATACGAGGCTGCCCGGTCCATTGCAAAATGGTCATTTCTGCTTCAAATTCGGGACTGTAGGGAATAGAGCCATCCACAACATAGATAATGCCAGCACCACTCAGAATAGGCTGTAATAGCTCAACTTCATCATGAAATTTATGACTGCCTATAACTGCCTGCTCATCTACAAAGGCTTGAATCGTGTTTCTACGCTCGGCAGCATTGGGGGCATGTTGCTGACACCAGGACAGGACTTGCCGTGGTCGTTGAAAACCCGGAGTATCAACCAGCGTGTACTGGGTCACCCCTTCTATATTCAAATCAAAGGTTTGCGACGACGTCGTGGTACCTGAAATTTCAGAGATCTTCACGGCATCCTGGCGTGTCAAAGTGGCGACAATGCTTGACTTGCCTTTATTGGGATGTCCGACGACGGCAAAGACGGGATGTGACGTTGATTCAGCCATTGTCATGCCCCTCTTTTAAACTGACAGCGTGTCGTTGGGCAAAAAAGTGCCATGATTTCTGCTGCTGTTGGTAACGTGAGTCATCCGTATTGATAGGGTATAACACTAAGCTGACAGAAGAATTATGTTGCTGTAACAACTCAATACTATCGGCCAGTTCACCTGTTGGTGTCTGCATCGGATCAATCATGATCCAGACAGGCTTATCAAAATGACTGGCATCAGACATCAGCCACTTTTCATCTTTTAACCAGTCATCTGTGCCCAGATTTTTTGCTATGGGAAAAGACAAATCAGCCTGCTGCCAGCTAAGCAAGACAGTATTGGATGAGGGTAATTGCACTGACGTATTTTCGCTAGTCAGGTTCTCAGACTGAATAGGATTGCGACTCATCTGATGTTGTTGAGCAACAATAAATTGTTCTACATCACTACTATGTTGGATGTTGTGACGTAATTGCTGGATAAATTGATGACGGAGTAACAGTGCTAAGAGCAGACGAGGCAAAACTCCGTAAACCACAATAGACATCACCAAGGTCACCCACCAGTTATTATTGGCCGTGACAGCTATATTAGCTGTCTGAACACTAAACCGTGTCTGCTGGATTAATTCAGCCGTTGGTGCCTCAAATAACCACTGCCAGGGACAACTGATAATATTCATCATTTGAGTCATGGTGGCATTATCAGTGATGAAAGTGGATGACCAGCCAAATTGATAATCCTGAAATGTCGCCAATAGAAAAAAAGACAGTAGCGCTGAGGCAGAAAACAAAATAGCCGCTGATTGTACTTGCCAAAAAAGCCAGGGTAATAACAGATTTTTATACGGAATAAAGGGTTGCAACTGCAGTTTATTGATGAGCCAATGCATCACGGGGTGATGATGTAAATGTTGTTTAGACGGTGATAAAAAAGACAAATAAAAGCTGCTCAAGCTGAGCAGCAGTGGTAAAAATGCAAACAGAGCGAGCGGAACCCAGATATTTATGAATGTGTGTTCTCGTACATTTAATACGCCTACCATGGCTGTAAAGCCAATAATCATCGCGATAACGCTGAAAAGTCGTAAAATTCCTGTAGCGGGAGTTGTCAGAGAGGCCTGTTGCTGCCAGGCATGGAGATAATCAGTAGCTGATTGCGCCGTTGTATTTTTAGAGGATGTTAATTGGATATTCTGTTGCGAGACAAATAAACGAAAATCCAGCCAGCGGAATAAGGCCCGTGTGGCACCGTCTTTAAAGAAAAAATGCTCGATAGCGTGAGTTGCATGTTTAGAGGCCATAAGAGCTAGTATACAAAATACCCTTAACTCAAGCTGAAATGAATTGCTAACGATAATGCAAATACTGCTTCCAAGCTTATCTAGACTGTAATACGTTAATAGCGACAGGTTTCAAGCAAGTATTATTCGGCTATCGACAGCCTATAAGCCCTATTTGTAGTCGTTGGTCATACTGCGAAAACAGTGGCCTAAACTGGTTGAACAGGCCTGAAGTACAGCGCGGCCGATAAGCTCACCCAGCGTAGTGTGTTTGCCACAATAATGGTGCTGAGGTTCTGCATCAGGGCAAAATACAGCATGACTATCGGTGCCAGTACCACTGGCAGGGAGACCGGAAACCGGGCTGATAATATCCGTATCGCGAATGGCCGTGACTTTACTTTCAGTCAGTAATATCAAGGCTTCTGCCAGTGCTGAATCGGACAGTGCTTGATTAATGTGTAAGCAGATATTGATGGTACCTGGTTCAGTCTTATCATCGGCTTTATCACCCACTCGCCTGACGTTACTGAGACCACTCGTTACCCAGCATTCAACCGTTAAGTCACCGCGTTTCTCAATATGCTGCCCTAATGACTTCATGGAAGCCGCTGTCATCATGCCGACAGTGGGAGAGGGTAGAGCGAGTTCTTCTGCTTTATTTAATAGCGTTTGCTCTGGCGCCAGACAGGGGAGTGGAGAGTGTTTCTCCACACGCATATTAAGTAAAGCACTGGCCTTTTGCAGTCCTCCGTTTAACACCGCAGAACTGAGAACTTTGCAGGGTGTCGTGGGTAATAGAATCAGGTAGTCTGGATGCAGAACCTGTCGGACTGAGGACATACGGTTATTTATTGGCGATTTTGGGTGATATCACCTCTTCCAGTTTCAAGCCAGTAAGATCATGAATCGTCCGCCATAAATAATAAAAAATACCAATCATCATCAGCATAGAGGGAATCGCGATCACTGGATAACTGTATAAAGTCAGTAAACCGAGTTGTTCATTAAACTCTTCACTGCCTGTTGGGCTGGTGACCAGCCATTTCACCAGCAGGAAATTCATGATGGCTGAAAATAAAAAGGTACCAGCTAATAAATAGGTGGCATTGAGTAAGCGTTTTTCAAACAAGGCTGTGCTGTTGTGCTCTTCAAGACGATCTTTAATCTTGTCTACGTCCATCATCTCACGGTTGTACAACAGCGCTCTGATAAGTGGGTAACGGGTGAATGTTGAGCCAAGCACGGCAAGACCGATAATCGCAGGAATGGCTGCTTCTTTGATCGCTAACCATTTCGTATCGAGCTCAAATAAACCGATGCCACCAGTGAGTAACACACTCACTAAACCGAGTAAGGCAATAAAGTTAAATTTACGGTATTTAATCAGCTCGAAAATACCCCAGCCAAGTGGAAAAGACAGCGCCGCGACCAATGCACCACTGGCACCTAAGTCTTCTGGACCGCTCATCTTCATTAAAATAATGGATGGCAATACGATACTGACCATCAGGTCTACGAACGGACGTGGCTTATGGGTGGGGGTACTATTCATCATTGTGTTTTTGTTTGGCTCTGTATAAATGAGTCAGTGATTATATAGGATGTAGATGATTGATGGGATTACCTTTTTGTTTTGTTAGCAAAGTCAGCATGAGGTTATGACTGATCGTCCTGACTATCCAAATATAACCAGACCATACGATCGACAAACCAGGCTTTGAACACCATCATCCAGATATTGCTGGCCAGCAGTAGCCAAATATTTAAACTGTAAAAGCCATAAATCAGAAAGGGTAAGCCGATGACAGACAGCGTCTGTAGCACAACACAAAATCGCTGGTGATGAACAGGAATGGGGACATGTTGACGATTTAGATACAACCTTTCTCCAAAGGTCGCCATGGAGGCCCAGTTATCGGTAGAGGATGGTGGAGGGAAGAGTCGTGGGTTGAGCCAAATCCAGACAAGAGCCAAAACAACAGGTATGAACGAATAAATCCCTATCCACTCGCGTGAATAAAAAGCCAGAGAGAGTAAGGGCAAAGTTGTAAAGCGTGAATACACACTCCAGGGATTGGCATGGCGCTGCCAACTCTCCTCATCCATCGACATCAGCTTTTCAGTCCATTTGATGATATCCATTTCAATGCCTTATTTTTATAGCCAGTACTAGAGCTTAATCTCAGTTTAAATTTTCAGCTTGTTCGCTGCAAAGACCGGGTAATACTGCCATAGCCATATCAATCTGGTATGTATCTTTGTGGTGTTCTTTTAGAAAAAATTGTTGAACACGATAGGCTTCACGTTCTATTTCTATGCGTGTTTTACAATCAAGCTCTTCGCTGCTTATTTTGCCGTTTTTATGCTGCAGAAAATGCACCATTTCATGCACTATGAAACTACGGGCTCCGTCATCAGTTTTGATGTCCATACGATTATCAAAAAAAATCGTTTCCGTGTTTTTGTCGTAATAGGCCACTGCGGTACAGTAACTGGATTTACACAATGTAGTGGCGAGTGTTTGATGACTGACTGCTTTTATATCAGGCAGATAGTTCGGGTCTTTGTAGCCTGTTAAGGTAAGTGCCCAGACAAATAAACTTTGAATTAAAAAATCCACATCACATCCTCCCTGACTAGATAAGCTCAAACAATTGTTTCATTGCCTGGTCATGATTCATGTCTTGTTGTCGAAGATTGCTATAGTTTGCAGTGAGTTCGCCAAATACGTACTTACCATTCACACCAGGTAAATAGTGAGAAAAATCAATAAGCAATCTATCTTGGTCGGCATCAATGCCTTTGTCTTGTAACTGTCGTGTGACTTGTACTAATCGATTGCTGACAACGCGTTTATCCTCATGAACATGTACCAGGACCTCATCAAGTAATTTTTGGTAATACATCACATCACGTTCAGGATCATGATTGGGTTTTTGCCGATATAAAGATCGTAACCAGACTTCAGGTGGCGTGGGATCGGCAACTGACAGCATTTCTTTGGGTTTCTCCTCTGGCATACCAGCCTGTAAATGATCTGGCACAGGTGTTACCGCTGTGAACTCAGCTTCATCTTGACCAAAATCGATTTGCGAGAACTCATCGTCACCACAACTCGACAATGTCAGGACGGAGACGCAAGCCATGATGTAATTCATGCATTGTTTTTTCATAGTAGACCCTCCCTTGTTCAGGTTTGGCCGTTATCTGTGAAATTTTTGTAGATAAAAAATGCTGCTGTTAATGCCAACGCTGAAATACACTTTAATCACGTCACATTGTGCGGCTAGCTCTTTATTGAGAGGACTATTTCATGACGTAATTAATGTCATACTCATGGGAGTTGTTGGGGGTAGAACGGCTTTGTTGCGCTTTATTGCCTCAACCAGGCTTGGAGTGTAGGAATGTCTGCAGTTGGATAGCTAGGAGCTCACAAAGCATCAAACGGAGCCATCTTTAGCCTCACGCCGTTGGCCATCCGTTTGATGTGTTAGGACTTTATTGAGCACAGCCTATATTCATACTGTTGATAGCGTTGTTGTTAATACGTACATCCAAAAGAATCACTTTAATGCCTAATTAAAGACATGCTTGAACATTTACTACAAGCGCATTGGCATAACGACGTATTGACGCTCAAATTTTTCATCAGCAGGTGTAACTAGGGCACTGCTGGTCTCGTCAGTGAAAAGCAGCTTCACTTGGTTATCCGGAATCGCGTTCAATAAGTCCAGCAAATAGGCATTGTTAAAGGCGATTTCTAATGGGGCACCTTTGTAATCGACGCTTATTTCTTCTTCTGCGGATTCTTGTTCCTGGTTAGTGACTGTGGCTTTTAATTGATCTGTCTCTAAATTGATACGCACGCTGCGATGTTTGTCATTAGACAAAATAGCTGCGCGAGATAAGGCTTGTTTCAATTCATCACGATCAGCCAGGACTTCTTTATCGCCACCTAAAGGCAAAACGCGTTCGTAGTTCGGGAACTGGCCGTCAATGAGTTTAGATGTGAAGTGAATATCCGGTAATTCCACTTTGATTTGTTGATTACTGAAGGCTACTTTAACCGTATCATCACTGTCATTAAGCAGGCGGCCAAGTTCAATAATCGCTTTACGTGGCACAATCACGCTATTTTTCTCACTGACGGGTGTGGATGTTGTCAGGCTGCCCAGCGCCAGACGGTGACCATCGGTCGCAACAGCACGTAATGTGGTGTCATCACGCTCCAGCAGTAATCCATTCAAGTAATAACGAACATCCTGACTGGCCATGGCAAAGCTGGTTTCGTCGAGTAAGGATTTCAGTGCCGATTGTGGCAGTGAAATTTCATCCATGTAATTGGCGCCTTCACTATCCGGGAAGTCATCACTGGACAATGTGGCTAATGAAAAGCGGCTTTTTCCTGCTTTCACTAGTGCTTTACCTTCGCTGGCATTAACACTGATGGTGGCGTTACCCGGTAGGGCTCTGACAATGTCCAGCAACTTACGAGCTGAGACAGTGGTTTTACCTTCTTCTTCAACTGAGACCGGTAGGGTAGCGATCATTTCCAGCTCCATATCGGTACTGGTCATGGATAGTTGGTCACCTTGAACACGTAATAAAACGTTAGACAGGATCGGAAGCGTAGCGCGTCGTTCAACAATACTGCACACCAGTTGCAGCGGTCGCACTAAAGTATCTTGGCTGACAGTAAATTGCATGATGATTCTCTCGGGTTAACTCGACAGTGTTCGTAAAAGGTTACGGTAGTCTTCAGCCACGCGGGGATCCGACTCTTTCAGTTCAGCAACTTTCCGGCACGCATGCAGGACAGTCGTATGGTCACGTCCACCAAATGATTCACCTATTTCTGGCAGGCTGTGACTGGTTAATTCTTTGGCTAAAGCCATGGCAATTTGCCTTGGGCGAGCGATAGAACGTGTGCGTTTTTTCGCCAGCAATTCAGATACGCGGACTTTGAAATACTCCGCCACTGTTTTCTGGATACTTTCTAGTGTGACCAGCTTTTGGTGCAGGGCCAACAGATCTTTCAATGCTTCCTGTGCCATATCAATTGACATGGGCTGATTGGTGAAGCGAGAAAAAGCCAGAACGCGCTGCAATGCACCTTCCAGATCACGCACATTCGATTTTATACGTTTAGCAATGAAAAAGGCCACGTCTTCCGGCAGTGTAATCAGGTTTTGTTGCGCTTTCTTGATCAGAATCGCCACACGTGTTTCGAGTTCTGGCGGCTCGATAGCAACAGTTAAGCCCCAACCAAGACGTGATTGTAGACGTTCATCGAGGTTGTCGACTTCTTTCGGGAAACGGTCGCAGGTCAATATGATTTGGCGCTGGCCTTCTAACAAACTATTAAAGGTATAGAAGAACTCTTCCTGAGAGCGCTCTTTTTTTGCAAAGAACTGAATATCATCAATCAATAATGCATCGGCACTGCGATAGTGATTTTTAAACTGATCGATAGCGTTGTTGCGTAGGGCGGTAATCATGTCTTGAACAAAGCGTTCTGATGATAGGTAAATCACCCGTGCTTTTGGATTGTTTTGTTTGATCTTATTACCCACGGCCAGCATGAGGTGAGTTTTACCCAGACCAGTGCCACCATATAAAAAGAGAGGGTTATAACCACTTGTCCCTGGCGCTTCTGCCACATGAAGCGAGGCGGCGCGAGCAATCTGATTGGACTTACCTTCGACATAACTATCAAAAGTAAATAGTGGATTGATTGGACTCCCAAGGGCGGGTTCGGATTTAACAATTTCCGGCTTTTCTTCTTTATCGATGTTTGTTGTTGCGGCAGCAGGTACAAGGCGTTTTGGGCGTTGTGGTGCCTGATCGATGGTGCCTACCTCAATGGATACCTGTTCTATAAGGCCTTGAGTTAATTGATGAACCAGCTGATTTATCTGTGTCTCAAGTTGCTCTTGTACCCAGGCTTTAACATACGGATTAGGCGCAAGTAGGCGTAAATTCTCTTCGGTTTCGATCGCTTGCAGCGGCCTAAGCCAAGTATTCAGCTGCTGTGCCGACAAATCACCTTCGAGATGGGACAGACATTTTTCCCAAAGGGGTGATGACACATTAACTCCTTGATTTATACCGGTTTAAACAAAAAAGAGGTGCGCTGGTTAGCTACGTAAGAGAAATAGTATAGCTGGTAACGCAGGACGTCTAAAGTTATCCTTAAGCCAGCTTTTTGGCAAGTAAAATAACCACAGAAATAATAAAGTCACTCTGGTTTGACTTGTTATGCCTTAAAACTTTATAATCCCGTGTCTTTTGCCTCGGCGGTTTTTGCTGCTGTTAGCACCGCAGGCAGCAAAACAATCAATATTTCTGGAGTTGGTGAAATGAAAAGAACTTTTCAGCCTAGCAATCTGAAGCGCAAACGTACTCACGGTTTCCGCGCACGTATGAAAACAGTTGGTGGTCGTCGCGTTATTAACGCACGTCGTGCAAAAGGTCGCGCAAGACTGTCAGCATAATCTTCTCTGACATCCTTCAGGGAGGGCATGACTTGGCAACATTTGGCCGAGCCATGAAAATGAATCGCCCGGGAGATTTTTCTCGGGTGTTCCGTCAAGGAAAACGCACTGGTGGTGGGGGCCTGACGGTTTTAACGGTTGAGAACTCAGTGGGGCATCCCCGACTGGGA
This sequence comes from Methylophaga sp. UBA678, assembly GCF_002299105.1. Lineage (NCBI taxonomy): Bacteria > Pseudomonadati > Pseudomonadota > Gammaproteobacteria > Thiotrichales > Piscirickettsiaceae > Methylophaga > Methylophaga sp. UBA678. Next base: position 139,834 of record NZ_DBNG01000018.1, on the reverse strand, counting down.
TTAGCGATAGCTAAAAAACACGTGAAATTAGCCAATCAACGCAACCGCTTAAAGCGGATTATTCGCGAATCTTTTCGACAGAATCAATCCGTCTTATCAAATATCGATATTGTTGTGCTGTCACGCCCCGGTGTGACAGAACGAGATAGCACTCAAATATGGGCAGCATTGGAGCGACATTGGTTAACAGTGGTGGCGCAATGGCAAAAATCCTAATCATCCTCGTCCGAGGTTATAGACTTTTACTGAGCCCTTTCACTGGCATGCATTGCCGTTTTCATCCAACCTGCTCACAATACATGATAGATGCAATCGAACGTCATGGTGCCATCAAAGGAACCTGGCTTGGTTTGCGTCGACTATCCCGCTGTCACCCTTGGCATGAGGGTGGACTTGATCCTGTACCTGAACTAAAAACAAAGAAACATAATGGATAATCTCAGAACCCTATTTATTTTTGGTCTGCTCATCGTGTCGTTATTGTTATGGCAGGCGTGGCAAACTGATTACGTCAGCCCACAACAAACCGTGGAAAATACAACATCGAATCAAGCAGCTGACCCAGCCGCTGTTACCAATGATGCTGAGTTACCGGATATGCCATCCGTCTCTGCAGAAGCGTTACCCGATGTGCCTGACGCTGCACAAGCAGTTGCTTCTAAACAAATGGTGAATGTGAAAACAGATGTCATGGATATCGACATCAGCACACAAGGCGGTGATATTCAAAACTTAGCTTTACTTAAATACGCTGTCAGTTCTGAACAGCCGGATACCCCGGTTCAATTTCTGAGTGATAAAAGTGATGCGTATTTCGTGGCTCAATCAGGTCTACGTTCTAATGACGATGCGCCGACACATTACGCAATCTATCGATCTGGGCAACAGAGCTATCAGTTGAAAGAGGGTCAGGACGAGCTCAGCGTACCATTGTACTGGCAAGCGGAGAATGGTTTAACAGTCATTAAAACCTATACATTTAAACGCGATAGTTATGTGGTAAACGTTGACTACAAAGTGGTCAATAACACATCAGAGGCTTTCTCAGCCTATCCTTATGCCCAATTTAACCGCAATAACGTCACTAACGGTTCTCACTTTATCTATACCTACACAGGCCCTGTATTTTCAAACACAGGTAATGAGTACGAAAAAGTAAAATTTGATGATTTAGATGACAAGCCTTTTAACCAGAAAGCGACAGATGGCTGGGCGGCAATGATTGAGCATTATTTTGTGGCGGCGATTGTGCCTGAACAAAATACGGAAGAGAAAGGTTATTACGCTCGTTCAATCAATGGTACCAACTACACTGCTGGTGTCAGAATGCCTGCAATATCTGTGGCGCCTGGTAGTGAAGCGCAGGCCGATTATGAAATGTATCTCGGGCCTAAAAAAGCGGATCGTCTTGAAGCGGTAGCCAAGAACCTACAGTTAACGGTTGATTACGGCATCTTTACCATTATTTCTGAACCATTATTTTGGGTCATGGAGTGGTTACATAAACTGACGGGTAATTGGGGCTGGTCAATTGTACTGCTGACAGTATTAATTAAGTTAGTGTTCTTCAAGTTGTCAGCAGCCAGTTATCGTTCCATGGCCGCTATGCGTAAGTTGACGCCTAAGTTGGCAACACTGAAAGAACGTTACGGCGATGATAAACAGAAATTTAATCAGGCGATGATGGATCTATATCGTACTGAGAAAATTAACCCATTGGGTGGTTGTTTGCCGATTCTAGTGCAAATGCCAGTGTTCTTGTCTTTCTACTGGGTGCTGGTTGAAAGTATTGAGTTACGCCAAGCCGACTTTATCTTGTGGATTAATGACTTAACAGCGATGGATCCCTATTTCATCTTGCCAGTGTTGTTTGGTATTTCTATGTGGATTCAACAAAGCCTGAACCCTGCGCCTCAAGACCCTGCACAAGCGATGATGATGAAGTTCTTCCCGCTGGTGTTCACGGTCTTCTTTGCGTTCTTCCCATCTGGTCTGGTGTTGTACTGGGTTGTGAATAACGTGTTGTCGATTGCACAACAGTGGTATATCACTCGTAAGATGGACGCACTCTAAGCGACGCTGATGGATACGATTGTTGCAGTAGCCACCGCGCCTGGGCGTGGTGGCGTCGGTGTCGTTAGAATCTCAGGCAAGCAAAGTGCTGAGATCGTGAGTGCAATTTGCGGCAAATTACCAACTCCTCGTTATGCCACCTTTACACACTTTCGCAGTGCCGAAAATGAAGTGATTGATGAAGGGATTGCCCTTTATTTTCCTAGTCCGGCTTCATTTACAGGTGAGGATGTAGTCGAACTGCAAGGACATGGCAGCCCACTTGTGATGGATAAACTCTGTCAGCGAGCCGTTGAGCTGGGTGCCAGAATGGCCAGACCGGGTGAATTTTCAGAGCGGGCTTTTCTGAATAATAAAATGGACTTGGCCCAGGCTGAAGCAGTCGCGGATTTAATTGAGAGCTCAACAGAGCAGGCTGCCAAAAGTGCAATGCGTTCACTGCAAGGTGATTTTTCTAATCGCGTTAATGATTTTCTGCAAGAACTGACACACCTCAGAATGTACGTCGAAGCATCGATTGATTTCAGCGATGAGGAAATTGATTTTCTAGCTGAAGCGCAAGTCGACAGGCAACTTCAGGATTTATTACAAACACTGGATGGCATCACTGGCTCTGCCAAACAAGGCCGATTATTGCGTGAAGGTATCAGCGTCGTGCTGGCGGGTCAGCCTAACGCGGGTAAATCCAGCTTGCATAATCAATTAGCGGGCCATGATGCTGCCATTGTCACAGATGTGGCAGGCACCACACGTGATGTACTACGTGAGCAAATTCATCTTGGTGGTTTGCCATTACGTATATCTGATACGGCCGGTTTACATGATGCAACAAATGATATCGTTGAGCTTGAGGGCATTCGTCGTACCCAAAATGAACTGGCTCAGGCCGATCATATTCTATTACTGATCGATGATAGCCAAGGGCTCACTGAACAGGATAGAAAAATCCTGGCTGAGTTACCGGCGAATAAACCTCTCACCATTATCCGGAATAAGATTGATAAAAGTGGTCACCTGACGCAATTGACAGAAGAAGAGGGCTATCCCACGTTGTATCTCTCGGCAAAGTCGGGGGATGGACTTGAGTTATTACAACAACATCTTTATCAAGCCGTCGGGTTTCACCCAGAAGAAGAAGGTGTCTTTATTGCCAGACGCCGCCATCTTGATGCACTGGCACGCGCCAGACAGTCTATCGTCAATGGTTATGACTGCCTCTCAGGAATGGGCGCAGGTGAGTTATTGGCTGAAGAGTTACGTCTTGCACAAAATGCACTGGGTGAAATTACTGGTACCTTCACCACAGAAGACTTGCTGGATCATATTTTCTCCAGTTTTTGTATAGGCAAATAAGACTGTCAGAATTTGTCTTTATGCATCTGTAGCGGCTGCAAACTATTCAGTAAGAAGTCGATAAATAGTCGTATTCTGGCTGGTTGATGCTGGTTTTTCAGAGTAATGATATTAATCGGTGCGCTAATGACAGCCTGTTCTGGCAATACTTGCACTAATTTGCCTGTGCTTAAGTCCTCAGCTACATCCCAATAGGATTTCAGCACGATCCCCATGCCATTTAATGCCATAGCATGTGCCGCCTCACCGTCATTACAACTTATGGCTTGCTGAATGTGTAAGGTTTGGGTGGGAAAGGCCCAGTTAATTTCAGTATGACGACTGATAATAATGCAGTGATGTTGGTAGAGTTCGTCCAAGGTCTGAGGCGTACCATTTTGAGCAAGATAGTCTGGTGACGCGCATAAAATACGATCATTATTCAACAGTCGACGTGCGACAAGTCTGGAATCTGGCAGTTCACCATAACGGATAGCTACATCTATACCTTCTGAAATCATCTCCTCAATGCTGTCACTTAACAGCAATTGGATGATGATATTAGGATGCAGTTGTCTGAACTCAGCAATCAGTTTGACCAAATGACGTCGACCAAAACTGTTGGGAGAGGTAATGGTTAATGTGCCAGATATCTGTTCCGACTTTTGCAGAATGGCTTCTTCGGCCTGTTCTAATTCTGACACAATCCGTTGTGCATAATCATAAAGGGTTTGCCCTTCATCACTGACTGATAACCGTCGCGTACTGCGATGAATCAGTTGTACACCCAGATACTGCTCAAGCTTACTCAGTCGCTTACTGGCGGCAGCGAGCGAGATGCCTAAGGCTTGGGCGGCGGCTGTCAGGCTACCGAGTGTGACCACTTTCTCAAATACTCTTAATCCAAGCAGATCATCAATACGTTTCATTGTTAACTAATCAGAAATAGTGAATTTACATTATATCTATTTAATCAATATTGTCGCTCACCTAAAATGGACACAAATAACTCATAAGGAGAGCATGATGAAAATCGATTTCAACGGTAAAAAAGCATTAGTCACAGCCTCAACGGCAGGCATAGGCTTTGCCATTGCATCTGGCTTAGCCGAGTCTGGAGCAGAGGTCGTTATCAATGGCCGTAGTGATGAGAGTGTAGAGAAGGCGATAGCGCGTATCAAACAACAACTGCCCGAAGCCAAACTTATTCCTGCTGCGGCTGATTTATCCACTGCGGCTGGCTGTCAACAACTTGTCAATGTTGTGCCGGAAGTCGATATTCTAGTCAATAATGCGGGTATCTTCGGTCCAGCGGATTTCTTTGAGACAGATGATGAAACCTGGGATACGTATTGGGCAACCAATGTGATGTCCGGCATGCGATTGTCACGATCCTATCTGCCAGCAATGCAGAAAAAACAATGGGGACGTGTTGTGTTTATTTCGTCAGAGTCTGCTCGCAATATTCCTGATGACATGATCCATTATGGAGTATCAAAGACGGCTCAGTTATCACTGTCTCGTGGTCTTGCCAAACGTGTAGCAGGAAGTGGCGTGACAGTGAATAGTGTGCTGCCTGGACCGACTCTTTCTGACGGCTTTAAAGCGATGATAGCTGATGAAGTAGAAAAAACAGGCCAGTCATATGAACAAGTCGGTCAATCATTTGTTATGGAAGCCAGACCGAGCTCAGTCATACAGCGACCTGCTTCGGTAGAAGAAGTGGCCAATATGGTGGTGTATGTCTGCTCTGAGCAAGCATCGGCGACCAGTGGTGCTGCCCTCAGAGTCGATGGTGGTGTCGTAGACGATATTGTGTAACTGACAGTCATGGCATGCAGTTAGGGCCCATTCTAATCAACAGACGAATAGCGATTGCATTATTAGTGGCGTCGGCGTTTTTTATGGAAACGTTAGACGCCACGATAATCGCTACCGCTTTGCCGGCGATCGCTAAGGATTTTGATATTGCAGCAGCCCATTTATCTGTGGGGGTATCGGCTTATCTTGTGGCATTAACTATTTTTATGCCGCTAAGTGGTTGGGCGGCTGATCGTTTTGGTGCCCGACGAGTATTTTCTTTTGCTGTACTGATGTTTATCACATCTTCTGTGTTATGCGCATTGAGTACAGACTTATTGAGTTTTACGGCGGCGAGGGTATTGCAGGGGTTCGGTGGGGCCATGATGGTGCCGGTTGGTCGCTTAGTTGTTTTGCGAGATACGCCAAAAAGCGAGATAGTCAAAGCGGTGGCGATTCTGACCTGGCCGGCCCTATTTGGTCCTGTGTTGGGCCCGTTTTTAGGAGGATGGATTGCCACACATTGGAGTTGGCAATGGATTTTTCTGATTAATATTCCGATTGGATTATTGATCTTAGTTATTACGCATTTTTTGATTCAACCCCAATCAACGCCTGTTAGGCAAAAAGAACCTTTTGATGTCCGTGGTTTTTTCATGACTGGGAGCGGTTTCGGACTATTTATGGCCGGTGTGGAATGTCTCAGTGCTGGCAGAATCGGTATGGCCTATAGCCTGAGTTTCATTACTGTTGGCATTATCTTGCTGGCTTTATCTGTTAAGCATTTGCTGGGTAGTCAGTATCCTTTATTCAGCTTGAGCCCTCTAACGATAAAAACGTTCAGAATAACGGCTGTGGGAGGCTCGTTTTTCCGTATTGCTGTCGCCTCAGTGCCTTTCTTATTACCTCTGATGTTTCAATTGGGTTTTGGTATGTCGCCCGTCGATGCGGGGACACTGTTGTTATGGTTATTTGTTGGTAACCTCTGCATGAAACCAGCCACCACCTGGATAATGAATACCTTTGGTTTCCGTCGAGTCTTGCTCGTCAATGGACTGATGGTGTCAGTCGGCTTCGCCGCGATGGCCATGTTTACTGTCAATACACCTCACTGGTTAATCGTATTGGTGTTATTTATCAGTGGTCTTAACCGATCCATGCATTTCACTGCACTCAATACTATTGGTTTTGCTGATGTAGGTGAGCAGCAAATGCGTGATGCCAGCACGTTGTTTTCTGTGCTGCAACAAATGAGCAGAGGTATCGGTATTGCTTTTGCTGCTCTGGTCTTGGTTTTTTCGATGTGGTTATTACATGGAACCACGCTGGTGGAAACAGGGGCTGAGGATTTCCAGTTAGCTTTCTGGATCATTGCTGTGTTGGCATTAATTTCAATTGCCGATACCTTGAGTTTATCAAGAGAGGCTGGGGCTTCTATTCTGAAATCTAAAACAGTTTCATGAGCTGAGTTATACCGTTGATAGATTGATTGTTCTTAAAGTTTGACAGCGGTCTGCTTCTCACATAACTTCGAAAGCATTTATCACTTCTCACAGGTTAGATATACATGGAATTTCTTTCACACTGGGTATCGGTTTTCTCAGGCTGGGTCTGGGGGCCGCCCATGCTGATATTGCTGGTTGGAACCGGTTTATATTTAACCGTCATTTTAAGAGGCTTACAGTTCCGAAAATTAGGTCATGCCCTGAAGCTTGTCTTTCACAAAGAAGATAAAGCTGATGGGGATATCAGTCATTTTGCTGCCTTAACTACTGCTCTCGCCGCTACGGTGGGTATCGGCAATATTGTTGGGGTGGCGACAGCGATTTCTTTAGGTGGGCCCGGTGCCGTGTTTTGGATGTGGGTGACAGGACTTGTGGGGATGGCGACCAAATATGCCGAAGCCATGCTGGCCGTGAAATATCGTGAAGAAGGTGAAAACGGTATGCGTGGTGGGCCGATGTACTACATTTCAAAAGGTGTGGGCTTGCCATGGCTTGGCAGCTTGTTTGCGGTTTTCACCATCGGTGCTGCGTTTGGTATCGGCAATATGACCCAGGCAAATTCAGCGGCTGCTGCTGTAGAGCAAGTGTTTGGCGTGGAGACCAGCACAACCGGATTTGTGCTGATGGTGTTAACCGGTTTGGTATTAATCGGCGGAATTCGTTCAATTGGGCGCTTCACCTCAATGCTAGTACCTTTTATGATTGTGGCCTACTTGGGCGCTGCTTTTACGGTTATCGGGATCAATATTGACGAAGTGCCAGCGGCCTTTCATTTAATTTTCTGGCATGCATTTAATCCGATTGCGGCTGGCGGTGGTTTTGCCGGTGCTGCTGTCGCGGCGGCGATTCGTTATGGTGTGGCACGTGGTGTGTTTTCGAATGAATCGGGCTTGGGTTCAGCCCCCATTGCTGCGGCGGCAGCCCGGACGAATGATCCGGTGAAACAGGCATTGGTTTCTATGACTCAGACCTTTATTGATACTCTGGTGGTGTGTACTGCAACAGCGCTGGTAATCTTAACCGCCACAGCTTGGCAGGATGGGGTGAAAGCTAATATCTTAACCAGTGTCAGCTTTGCTGAAACATTAGGTATGACGGGGACCTATATCGTCGCGATAGCGACGGCTCTATTTGCCTTTTCCACTTTAATTGGCTGGAGCTATTATGGTGAAAAAGCACTGGAATATTTACTGGGTGAGAAAGCCATTATCGTCTTCCGTGTCGTGTTTGTCGCTGCAGTCATTGTTGGCGCAACCCGCGAGTTGAAATTTGTCTGGGACTTTTCCGATTTGATGAATGGTTTAATGGCCATACCAAACCTTATCGGGATTTTATTGCTGTCGAAAGTGGTGAAAGAAGAAAGTCAGCGTTATTTCAATACTAAGTGAGCCATCGTCATAAGAATGGTCATAAATTTATCTGTTTTACATTAAGGAGAGCACAATGAGTCGTCATTTTGACAATGCTGAAGGGCTAAGCGAGACACATGATCCTGCCACCCATGATTTTGTATTTAATCAAACCATGTTCCGCATCAAAGATCCGAAACGCACTCTGGCGTTTTACACTGAAGTGATGGGGATGACCTTAGTGAAACGATTTGATTTTCCAGAGATGAAGTTTACCTTGTACTTTATGGCGGCATTATCACCTGAACAAGTGAAAGCGATTTCAACGGATAACGATGAGCGTATCAAACAAACATTTGCCATGCCTGCGATGTTAGAGCTAACACATAACTGGGGTGATGAAGATAACGACGAGGTTAGCTATCACAATGGCAATAGTGATCCGCGTGGGTTTGGTCATATCGGTTTTGCTGTGCCAGATATTGATGCGGCATGTGAGCGATTTGAATCCTTTGGTGTGCCGTTTGTGAAGAAACCGAATGATGGCAAGATGAAAGGCATTGCCTTTATTCAAGATCCAGATGGTTACTGGATTGAGATTTTCACACCTGAACGTCAGCCAGAATTACTAAAAGACCACTTAGGCTAAGCAGCATGTATTAAAAAAGGGGCATTGAGCCCCTTTTTTTATTTGAAATGGTCTAGTCTAGCTTTTGGGTCCAAGTAAGAACCATATTAATAGACCTAGCACAGGGAATAACAACAGGATAAGAATCCATAAGATTTTTGCACCACCGCCAGCAGGGCTATTGGATACCTGGATAATGGCCCAGATAACAATGATTAACCAAATCAGACCTAATATGCCACCTACTTGTAAGTCCATGCTTTTCTCCTTACTTGATGAAATATGGCTAGCTTAAATTAAGCTGCTGACGGACACAAAATTAATTCTGTGAGGGGGCGGCTGTGGGTGTCTCTTCATACAAACCACCACCCAGAGCTTTATAGAGTGTTAATTGATTACGAAGCCTCAACAGACGTGTATCAATTTGATTTAATTCACTGTTAATAGAGCTCCGTTGGGCATCCAATACATCTAGATAGCTATCTATACCAGCGTTGAAGCGATATCGTGCTAATTCCAAACTGCGCTTGGTGGAAGCAGTGAGATCGTTCTGCGCATCCAACTGAGCATCTAGGGTGTAACGGGCTTCCATTTCGTCACGGACTTCTTTGAAGGCTTCTTGAATCACTTGTTGGTATTGGGCGATATTGATATCTTTTTGTAACTGGGCCACATTCAGATTGGCCTGATTCACACCCCAGTCAAGTAAAGGCAGGGTGAACTGTGGTGCGATAGCCCATTGACGACTTGATGCTTCGCCTAGTTGACCAAAGCTCGTTCCCCCAAACCCAAGGGAGGTGGTGAGACTGATACGTGGGAAAAATGCTGCTCTGGCTGCACCAATATCAGCATTAGCCGATTTGATGATGGATTCAGCCTGCATCACATCAGGACGTGATAACAAGACATCAGAAGTCAGGTTGGCAGGAATATCTCGCAGTGTCTTTATTTCATACCAGTCTTTTTTCCACTCATCTTTGTCTAAAGTTTGTGCTACCAGAAGTTGTAAATTGGTGAAGTTCTGATTGGCTTGTTGCTGGTATTGGGCTTCCAGAACTCTTGCTTCATGTAACGCTGTTTCAGCTTGTCTGACATCGAGCTCAGAAGCTAATCCGCTATTAAACCGTTTTTCGATCAGTTGATAACTTTCAGCACGTGCTTCACGGGTTTCAGATGATAATTGCTGTTGAGCATCACTTGCTAACCAACTAAACCAGGCATCAGCCACTTGTGCAATCAAGGTTAATTGCATGCTGTCACGTGCGGATTTAGATGCCAGAAACTGCTGTAAAGCTGATTCTGACAGACTATCGATTCGGCCAAAGAAATCGAGCTCCCAGGCAGATATACCCAGTCCAACACTATAGGTATCCGTAATGCCACTACGACCTATGCCACTTAATGATTCTGGCGTACGCTGACGTGTCACTGAGCCTTCTGCATTGACCGTGGGTAATTTTGCGGCTTTTTGAATACGAAATTGCTCACGTAATTGTTCAACCGTGAGTGATGATACTCTGAGGTTTTGATTATTTGCCAGGGCTTTGCTGATTAACTGCTCCAGTTTTGGATCAAGATAAAAATCTCGCCAGCCAAGCTCTGCAACATTAAGCGTGCTTTCCTTTTGTTGATTGGCGATAGCAATCGTTGGCTCAGGCCTTTGATAATCAGGCATGAGTGAACAAGCCGATATCGTTAATATTGTCGAAATCGCTATCGATAATTTAAGAGGTTTCATCATAATTAGGCCCTTTTCACTTCATCATGTGATGATTTTTTAGTGAGTTTTTCTCGCAGACTAAATACCACAACAAAGAAGACAGGTATAAAGAATATCGCTAAAGCGGTAGCAGTGAAGACACCACCAAAAACACCGGTTCCTATGGCGTTCTGACTACCAGAACCTGCACCGGTGGCGATCATGAGGGGTAACACACCCAACATGAAAGCAAGTGATGTCATGATGATAGGACGCAGCCGCATTCTGACCGCTTCCATCGTGGCATCAATTAATGACATGCCGTCTTCGTACAGTGCTTTTGCAAACTCAACAATAAGAATCGCATTTTTGGATGCGAGACCAATCGTGGTTAGCAGGCCTACCTGAAAGTACACATCATTTGATAAGCCGCGCGCCATGGTGAATAGCACCGCTCCGATAATACCTAATGGTATAACCATCAGTACTGAGAACGGCACTGACCAACTCTCATAGAGGGCCGCCAGGCATAAGAACACAACCATAATAGAGATAGCATAGAGCAGCGGTGCCTGATCGCCAGACTCTCTTTCTTGATAGGACTGTCCGGTCCATTCATACGCAAAGCCGGAGGGAAGCTTGGCGACTAACTCTTCCATGGCTTTCATCGCATCACCTGAACTGATACCTGGTGCGCCTTCACCTTGAATATTCACTGAAGAGACACCGTTGTAGCGCTCAAGCCTCGGTGAGCCATATATCCAACGTCCCTCAGACAGCGAACCCAGTGATACCATTTCATTATCATCATTACGAACATACCATTTTGAGACATCTTCAGGCATCATCCGATAGGGTGCATCGCCTTGTACATAGACTTTTTTGACACGACCATTATCAATAAAGTCGTTAACATAGGTAGATGCCCAAGCGGTATTAAAGGTTTGGTTAATTTGATTTAAGTCCACTCCAAATGCCGCGGCTTTGGTATGGTCCACATCAATCTTGAATTGCGGTGTATCTTCCTGACCATTCGGTCTGACACCGGTTAGGCGTGGATCCTGTGCGGCCATACCCAGTAGTTGATTTCTGGCATTCATCAACGCAGCATGGCCTTGGCCACCCACATCTTTTAGCTGTAAATCAAAACCACTGGCATTACCCAGTTCGGTGATAGATGGGGGAATGATGGGGAAAATCATGGCATTCTTAATGGACGCAAAATATTGAAAGGCGCGTCCAGCGACCCCTTGCACACTCAACTCCTGACCGGGACGTTCATCCCAAGGTTTCATATCGGTGAAGGCCATACCATTATTCTGGCCACGACCAGCAAAACTGAAGCCGATGATCGAGAAAACGGAGTTCACACTGTCTTTCTCTTGATCTAGGTAATAGTCTTCAATTTTATTCATCACTTCAGCTGAGCGTTGTTTTGATGCATTGGCTGGTAATGTCATTAAAGTAAACATCGTGCCCTGATCTTCTTCAGGTAAGAAAGAGGTCGGAAGCTTGGTGAATAAAACCGCCAATACACCTACGATCAATAAATAGATCACCATATATCTGCCAGTACGGTGAATCATGTGACCGACAGAACTTTGGTATTTATTTGTTGCCCGGTTGAAGTTGCGGTTAAACCAACCGAAGAACCCTTTTTTATCATTGTGTTCGTCATCGCCTGCTCTGAGTAATGTGGCACAGAGGGCTGGTGTCAGTGTTAGTGCGACGAGTACCGATAAGGCCATGGCAGAGACGATCGCTACCGAGAACTGTCGGTAAATAACACCGGTCGAACCACCAAAAAAGGCCATTGGTATAAATACTGCTGAGAGTACCAAGACAATACCGACTAAAGCACTGGTGATCTGATCCATCGACTTTCGGGTCGCTTCACGAGGGGATAGCCCATCCTCATGCATTACCCGTTCTACGTTTTCTACCACAACGATGGCGTCATCAACCAACAAACCAATCGCTAACACCATGGCAAACATCGTCAATGTATTGATACTGAAACCGAAGGCGAACAGCACAGCAAATGTACCTAACAAAACAATTGGCACGGCAATAGTCGGAATCAACGTGGCCCGGATATTCTGCAAGAATAAATACATCACCAGGAACACTAAAACGATCGCTTCGATTAAGGTGTGAATAACATTTTCTATAGAGATTCTGACCGAAGGTGTCGTATCGTAGGGATAAACCACTTGTAGGCTGTTTGGAAAATAAGGCGATAATTCGTCAATACGCTCACGAATTTTTTGGGCTGTTTCCAGCGCATTTGCGCCTGAAGCTAAGTTAATACCAATACCGGCAGCGGGTTGTCTATTATATTCAGTTTCAAATTGGTAATTCTCACCACCCAATTCAATACGAGCCACATCAGACAGTTTGATACGTGATCCATCCTCATTCACTCGCAAGATGATTTGGCCGAATTGTTCCGGTGTTTCCAGTTGAGTCTGCACAATAATACTGGCATTAAACTCTTGCCCTTTTACGGCAGGTGCACCGCCAAGTTCACCGGCGGCGATCTGCACATTTTGGGCACTGATTGCACTGGTTACATCAGTCGTCGTCAGTTTGTAATGTGCTAATTTATCGGGGTTAAGCCAGATGCGCATGGCATATTGTGATCCAAAGACCTGAATTTGACCCACACCATTTATACGACTCAATGGATCTTTAATATTAGCCGAAACATAGTCAGCAATATCGTATTTATCCATGCTGCCATCATCAGAATAAAAACCAAGCACCATCAAAAACGCCGCACTGGACTTAGTGACTTCAATACCCTGGTTTTGCACGGCTTGGGGCAGCAACGGCATGGCAGATTGGAGTTTGTTCTGAACCTGTACTTGGGCAATATCGGCATCGGTTCCGGGATTAAAGGTGACCGTTAAGGAGCCTGCACCTGAGGAGTCACTGGTGCCTGACATATAGAGAACGTTATCAATCCCCGTTAGGTTTTGTTCGATCACCTGAATAACGGTGTCCTCAACCGTTTTAGCAGAAGCACCAGGATAGGCAGTACTGATTTCTACTGAGGGTGGGGCGACCGTCGGATATTGGGATATCGGTAATTGAACAATGGAAATTATCCCTGCCAACATAATAATGATGGAGATTACCCAGGCAAAAACAGGGCGATCAATAAAAAATCTAGCCATGATTACGCTCCGTTACCTGCCGTTTGTAAGGTATTGTTATCAATCTTCACTGGTGCATCTGGTGCGACTTTTTGCAGGCCTTCAACAATGATTTGATCGCCGGCAATGAGTCCTGACTTCACAATCCAGTCGTCATCAATAGCCCTGTCCAGTTCCAGTTGACGTAGCTCTACTTTATTTTCTTTGTTGACCACCAAAGCCGTGGCATTACCTTCACGGTCAAACGTGATGCCTTTTTGTGGTGCCAGGATGACGTTGTCCAGCTTCCCTTCTTCAATCGTGGCTTTCACGAACATGCCGGGCAAGAGCAGCTTATCTGGGTTTGGCATAATGGCCCTCAATACCACATCACCTGTAGTTGGGTCTACATTGGCCTCGGCAAATTGTAAGGTGCCAGTTTCTGAGTAAGGACTGCCATCTTCCAGTGTCAGAGTGACTTTAGGGGCTTTCTCTTTGTTTATCTGACGGGCAATGATTCGCTTACGTAAATCCAGTAGGTGTTTCGATGGCTGTGAAATATCAATGTATATTGGGTCGAGCTGGTTGATGGTGGTCAATACAGCAGCTTGTTGTGCGGTTACCAAGGCACCTTCAGTGAAGTTTGACTTACCTATCTGACCTGATATGGGAGCATAGACATGAGTGTAGTTCAAATTGGTCTCTGCCGTCTTTAATGTGGCTTCCTGCACTTTGATATCCGCTTCTGTTTGCTGATAAGTGGCTAAGGCATCATCGTAATCTTGCTGACTGATGGCATTATCAGCAAGCAGATTTTTGTATCTGGCTTCTTTCGATTTAGCTGTCTGGAAAGCCGCCTTGGCTCGCATTAATTGTGCTTTAGCATTGGCCACCTCAGCTTGATATAAAGCGGCATCTATTTGATATAGCTGCTGACCTTCTTCTACTTGAGCGCCTTCTTCAAAAAGACGTTTCTCGATAATCCCATTCACCTGTGGGCGGACTTCAGCTTGTCTGAAAGCTGTAGTCCGAGCAGGTAATACACTGCGTAATGTTACTTTTTGTGGTGCCAGCGTGACCACATCCACATGACTGGTTTGCTTCTTGCCTGCCTGGCCAGCTTGCTGTTGTTGGTCAGACTGACATGCTGTTAATACCAGCAATACAGACAATGTTATGACACGAAGAAAAGAGGGTGAGATTTTCATTAATAACTCCATTATTGAGTCTCAATTTTTGATGTTGATATGGCATTCCATGAAGCATCCAACATGGTATTCAGATCATCCGGGGATATTTTGATAGTGCCTCGAAGCTGTTGCCCTGCAAGGTTGACATAGGGCTCTATACCAAAGCTGCTCAGTACGTCATTGGGTAAATTTTTCAAGATGCCTTGTTTACGACCTTGTTCATATAAGTCAGAAAGTGGCTGTAATTGACGCCAGGTGTCTTGATAAAGATCATCCAGTACGTTTTCAGGCAGGTGATCGAATTGAGGCTTACACAAAGTCATGCACTTATTATTTAGACAAAATTGCCATAGCCGTATACATAGCTCCCGATACTGTTGCTCTAGTGGCAGAGTGGTATCGTGACTCTCAAAAATAGCGTCAGCGACTGTGCTAATAATGTTGCTGTGTAAACTGACTATCAACTCATCTTTGTCTTTGAAATAGAGGTACACAGTACCTGCCGCAACCCCGGCTTCTGCGGCAAGCTGCTTTATAGAAAAACCATGAAACCCTTTTGTGGCTAAAAGCTTTAGCGTTGCCGATAAAATGGCTTGATGTTTATCCTTGCATGAGGATGCACACATGAAATTTTACCCATAAAATGAATGAACGTTCATTCATTTTATGGGTAAAACCCTTTTTAGTAAAGTGTCATTTTGTGATGAATCTCTAGTTATGCAGCTCTGACCGCGTTACGGATTTTTTGTAAACGCTCAATATCAGCATCAAGATCTAGTGCTAATAAAGCACGTTGATAGGCCAAATCAGAATGTTTTTCAACGCACTCAGCAAAACACTCAGGCGAGATTTGTTTTAAAGCGAGTAATGATTTTTGTAGGCGTAGATGAATTTCCAGCATACCAGCACCATCTCTACTGATGGGGAGGAATATATCGTCAAATAAACTATCGAGTTTGACTTCCGGCATGCGTACATAAGGGTAGGCAATATTGTCATTTGAATCGTCAAGTTTTTTATGATCACACCAGAGTGATAGTACTCTCACAGCACGACTCAATATATCGATGGCTGTTCCAGGATCATTAACAGCAGGAGACAGGGCTCTTGATGCAATCTCAGCTAATACGGTGAATCCAAAGCGGGGGTCCTGATCAAATGATCTCAAGTCATTAATGGACAGGGCTTTGATGACGGTTTCATCAATCGAATCAGACTGTTTACCATCATAATAAGCGACAGCTTCACCGGGATGAACAAAATGCCCAGGCTCGATGTATAAACAAATTTCAGTTTCATTAGACTCGGCACAACGATTTAATCCGCCTAAATCGATGTGTTCAATATATCCCACCTTGTTAATATAAACTGCATTCTTGCCCTTCTTTGGTGGATTTTCTTTATCTAAGCGTTTTGCACCAAGACATGGGTAGTCAATACGCTGTTTCATGGCTTGGGTGAGAGCATCTTCCACACGATTCGTGGTTTCACTCAACCGGCCTAACAATGATAGGTGTTCAATCCAACGTAATATAGTGACAACGATGAGGATGATAACGCCGATAGTGACGGTGAAGAGAATCAAACGTCCATTTTCACCATATACATCAGTGCTTAACGCGATAATACCGACCAAACTATATAAAAAAGAACCAATAAAGGTGGCCAGCACATTTTGTGTGGTTGAGTCCTGTCTGACTAATTGCGTTGCCCGTGGTGTCGCACTTGAGCTTGCAGCAGTATAAGCAGAGACCATGACACTGAGGGAAAAGGTGGTCACGGCAAGCATGCTGGAAGCCAGGATATTGAGAATGCCACGGACGGCTTCCGAACCAATTTCAAAGGGAAGTGGACTCTCAATTAAAGACTGCACAGGAATGGCAATGAGTGCCGTTACGATGGCGAGTACAGCGAATAGTGATGCCCTCAACCATAAAGTTCTCGTTAGTTGAGTTAACAACCATCGCCATTTCGAAATCATTGTTTGTCCTTATATCAGCTTCATTTCAGCATAATGAAGCAATTACCCATAGGCAACTCTGCAGGCAAAAAAAAACCGATGACTGAGCATCGGTTCTTTTCAGAGCTTGATTCGTTTCTATGGTGAGAAAGATGAACCACAGCCACAAGTTGTTGTGGCATTGGGGTTTCGTATAACAAATTGAGAACCTTCAATACCGTCTGTGTAATCAATCTCTGCGCCAACCAAGTATTGATAACTGGCTGGATCAATCAGTAAAGTGACACCGCTTTTTTCAACTTGTGTATCACCATCGCTGACATCTTCTTCGAAGGTAAAACCATATTGAAAGCCTGAGCAACCGCCGCCAGTAATGAATACACGTAATTTGAGTTGATCATTACCTTCTTCAGCAATAAGATCGCTGACTTTTGCTGCCGCTGCCTCAGTAAAGATAATTGGGCTGGGCATTTCGCTTGTCATGTCATCACTCCGATAAATGGTTAATTAATAGCCATTATCCAATTCTGACTAAATTAGTCAAGATTTAGCTTTTTTGCTCAAGATGGAATGACTCATTTTCATCAAATACTTCATGCTCAACGTTCAGTATGTCTTCTTCTTCGTCCTGAGCACGAATTAAGTGACCGTTCACTTCACTACCCATTGCCATCTCAATCATGCGGTAATAAAGGTTGCCATTGATACGCGCCTTTGGTGCAAGCTCAACATGTTCGGAGGCAAAAACATTGCCATTTATTTCGCCATTGATAATCAGATTTGGCACGCGAACCTCGCCTTCAATCTTACCTTGGTCACTGATGGTGAGTAGTGAGGAATCTTCGTTGGCGATAATAGAACCTTGAATACTGCCGTCAATGCGTAAACCACCACTGAAATGAATATCACCTTTTATGTGTGTATCACGACCAATTAATGTATCGATACGTGTGGTTGTTTTTTTCTTTTTTGGTTTATCTTTTTTAAACATGATCAACCTCGTTTATGGCAGGGACGGCGTGACTTCCCAGTTAAAAGTACGTGTAGTGAGTGTTTTTTTACCTTGCTTTAACTCAATTTTCAGGCTTTTGGGTTGTTCATTTTGTTCTATGTTCAATGTGCCTTCAAGCACTTGCACGTGTTTTAACTTTAACCCATGTGTGTTGATTAAGCGGGGTTTTGCTTTATCGTCATTGAATTGAAGCGCTACCAAGACATCACCCTTAATGGCTTTGGAAATTTTTTTCCCTTGAGTAATCACAATTCGGTAGAAATACTGGCTTGGATTATCCGGATTTGGCCTCAGGTGAAGTTCACGAATCTGAAGTTCACTACTGGCATTACCCTGGGTAATATTCTGGTAGAACAATAATTCTTTATTCAACTCGATAACTTGATTTTGTAGTCTTTCCAAGTTCGATTGAAGCTGCGAATCAGTGGCATCCTGCATAGCCTGCATTCTTGAAATGTCATTGACCTGAGCGGTGAGCAACTTATTTTGTTCGAGTAAATTCTGGTTTTCTGCGTGTAGCTGTTCGTTTTGTTCTTTCAATGCAGTGATTTGAGCATTTTGCTCATTCTGCCATTGCGTGGTCCAATACCACAGTAATGCTGCTGATATTGCCAAAGTTATTAGCAATATCAACAAGGTACGATATGGACGTCTATGATGGATTACATAGGGTTTATCAATCATCAGGGCATCATCGCAATAACATTAATCCCTGTTTTTTCATCAAGGCCAAACATGATATTCATATTATGGATTGCCTGGCCTGAAGCACCTTTCACCAGGTTGTCGATGACTGAAAGTACCACCACCGTATCACTATTTTGTGGCTGGTGAACGGCGATACGACACACATTACTACCTTGTACACTACGTGTTTCCGGCATTGAGCCGTGAGGCATGACATCAACGAATGGTTCATTCGCGTAACGATCTTCAAATATTTTTTGTATATCCACATCCTGTGTCGTTAGACGACCATATAACGTGGCATGAATACCTCTGACCATTGGCGCTAGATGAGGAATAAACGTCAAATCCACTTTACGCTGGCAATGTTCTGACAATACCTCGCGAATTTCAGGTAAGTGACGATGGCCATTGACACCATAAGCCTTAAAGCTACCACTGGTTTCTGCCATTAACATGGGAATGGCTGCTTTTCTGCCTGCACCACTGACACCAGTTTTAGCATCGGCAATTAAATGCATCGGGTCAATTAACTCTGCTTCCAGTAATGGTAAAAAGCCCAGTTCAGTAGCAGTAGGATAGCAGCCGGGCACAGCGACTAATTTTGCATTTCTAATCTTGTCACGATTTAACTCAGGTAAACCATAAACAGCCTGTTCAAATAACTCAGGACAAGTGTGCTTGGTGTTGTACCACTGTTCCCAAACAGCCACATCATTTAATCTGAAGTCTGCAGACAGGTCGATAACTCGGGTATGTCGTTTGATCAGTTCGGGTACCAGAGCCATTGCCACTGTATGTGGTGTAGCAAAAAACACGACATCGCAATGAGCAAGAATATCAGGATCCGGTTCTGAAAAAGCGATATCAACGTGACCACGTAAGTTGGGAAAGAGATCGCTGACCGGCATGCCCGCTTCACTTCGCGAGGTGATAACCTCAAGTGATACGTCAGGGTGATTCGCAAGTAATCTGAGTAGTTCAACACCTGTATATCCGGTGCCACCAACAATGCCGACTTTGATCATAAGTTACTCTGTCGTCCGATAATAAAGACCAACATGATAAAAGAGCCCAAGCCAAAGCGAAAGTCTGTATCACCGATTATTGATTGAAAAGTTGTTCCAGGCGGCTCTTTTGTTGGATGTATATAGCCGTTGGGTACGGATGGTTATCAGTAAATTGCAGCTGATTGATATAAACAGGATAGTTCTGCTTATTTTTCCTTAAGCTTTGAATAAATTGGCGTACTTGATCAAATAATGCCTCATCGTCTGCAAGCCCTTCGAACCATTTTTTACCACACATGATAGTGCAGGCAGCATCTAAAGCTGGGCTGGCCATATTCACTTGTACCGGTAAAAATCCTTGTGATGTCGATTGTTGGGCGATGGCATTGATTTTCCAGCCTTGCTGACTGTGACTCAGCAAATAGAAGCGGATATGTTCAAATTTATTCACGGTTTTAATGTGTGAGATAAACACATTGAGGTGACTCATCAGTGTGGATTCACTGAGATGCTGAACCTGTTGTCGAATAAGGTTGGCATATTCATCTATGAGGTAATACACCACGGTATTTTGTTCAAGATAGAGAAAAATACTGACCTGTTTTGTTGACTGATACTTTAACAGGGTATTGAGAAGTTGATCCTTATCGAGATAGCTATCCAAAGCCTGAGCAGTGAAGATTGTTGTATTATCAGCAAGGTGTTGCCAAAAACTCTGTGATAACGGACGTCTGACATATTCAACTTGCTCATCGTGCCATTGAAGTTGATAGGGACGGTCAGCCAGGTTAAGCAAAAACTTACCCTGATCCGGGTGCTGTTGATAATGTCGGCAGACTTGAGTCAGTAAAGCTTCCAAGCGCTGGTTTATGGCTTTTTCAAATCCAGGTGTTGGGCACCAGCTACTGATCTTCGGTGTCTTTGCTGGCCGCCACAATAATAGACTGGTTAACAAATCAAGAATGGCTGTTTGGCCCTGATAGAAGCCACTATAGATTTGACCATGGCTGGAAATGAATAAACAATCAACACTTAATATTAAACTCTCTTTAAAAGAGCTATAGTTGAGCGGATCATTCTGTTTGCTGGAAAGCTGAAGCCCTTGTTGCGAGAGCTTATTACTTGGTTGCTGCTCCAAGTTAGGAAAGACGAGTACCTGTTCAACGCTTTCTATATCAGTCACTGTAGCGCGATCTGTTGGAATATCTAAATCCGACATACCCTGACTGATCAGGTGCTTGCTCATTTCGATAACGGCAGAGGTCGTATACTTTTGATGTTGATCTGTCACACTCAGCCAATTGGTTTTAGCAAGCAACTGGTGATTAATAGCCCAGCTTATGACATCGATGAGTTGAGGATGCTGATATAAACCTGTTCTGGCATTGTCAGAGAGTGGCGACTGACTGAGTAACCAGTCCTGCTGCTCTTTGAACCGGTATAAAAATAACCTGTTCTCACTCGG
The DNA here is from genome assembly GCF_002299105.1 of Methylophaga sp. UBA678. NCBI lineage: Bacteria > Pseudomonadati > Pseudomonadota > Gammaproteobacteria > Thiotrichales > Piscirickettsiaceae > Methylophaga > Methylophaga sp. UBA678. The sequence goes on along the minus strand of NZ_DBNG01000018.1, from coordinate 118,987 downwards.
TTCTGGACGCAAAGCTCGTGGCAACATGGGGATTTGGTTGCCTGTCGGTTGAAAACGTAAACGGTATAACTGATTTAAATACGCCGTCTCATTATGGGTATCCAATTGCTCAGATTGGCAATAATGCTGCAAAGCCTGTAGCAAGGATTGAACAACAGTAGCTAAGTTTTCAAACCAGGCCTGACTATTGTTGATATTCAGGCGACGAGTATCCAGCTTTTGTAATTGTGTCGCTGGCCATCGCCACTGGCTGGTCAATTGTTTTACACATTCTCTACGCCAAGGGTGTGGAGGATGTTTGACCTCTATGGAGAGTGCTTCCTGACTTTCTATGTAAACTATTTCTCTAGCTATTTGTTTATTGGCGTCAGTAGCATAGATCTCAATCAGTGCCAATTTCAGGGCTTGGATATCAAGTGCGGTGAAAGCCTGCTCACCACGGTAAATCGTCTGTTTTAACAGGTGAGATAACGTCGGCAATGACCTGCCTGGTTCTAGCAATAGAGCAATATAGAGTAGATCAAGTGTCGCATGACCTGTCAGTAGAAATTGCTGACATGCTTCGAAAGATTTTTTAAATACGGCATTTTTATCAATAGATTCAGCTGGGCCAAAATCAACGAGATTATATTGTTTAAATTTAGCCTGGGTTTTGAACTCATCAACAATGAGATGATGATCAGTCTGTTCTTCATGCGTTAACAACCACCAGTATGGTTCACAACCTGCCAGTACTATACCTTGCGTATAGAATTCTTCCTTTTGCCAGTCCGTTAGCGCAGTATCGTTGGTCAATGCTTTCTCGGTGATTAATTGCGCATTAAGTATCAATCCGTTCTCTGCACACCACTCAGTGATGGCGTCTAACTTTTTTTGCAGTTGATGTCGTTGTTCGATACTTAATAAATCAGAGCAAAGTAACCATAATTCGAATTCGGTTTTGTCTGAGTAGCTGAAGTAGTGATGAGGATGGAGAAGATAAAGACCACGCAATGGATAACGACGCAGAGCGCGTGCACGATGACTAAAGCTACGGTTCAGTTGTTGTGCTTGGCTTATCGTATCCTGAGAAGGACGGTAATCAAGTAAGCCGGCTGGCACATCATCACTAATATACCCTGGCAATAGCTTGGAGTTGATATGTAGAAATAATGGCAGTAATTGGAAAATTAACGCCTGCCGAGCAGGCGCCAATTCGATTAAGTGTTGGAAGCGCTGATAATTTAGCGATTGGAATAAACGATAAGCCTCAACGCGATCCACAAAAAGTCCACGTGTATTTAGTGTCTAAAATGACGCATGCCAGTAAATACCATGGCAATACCATGTTCATTGGCAGCGGCAATGACTTCGTCATCACGCATTGAGCCACCCGGTTGAATCACCGCTTTAATACCGGCAGCAGCGGCGGCATCAAGCCCGTCTCTAAACGGGAAGAATGCGTCAGACGCCATCACGGCACCCGGCACAGTCAGACCTGCATCTTCCGCTTTAATACCCGCAATGCGGCTGCTGACAACACGGCTCATTTGACCGGCGCCGATGCCCACTGTTTGCTGGTTTTTAACATAAACAATCGCATTTGATTTCACAAACTTAGCCACACGCCAAGCAAATAATAAGTCGGCCATTTGCTCTTCGGTTGGCGCCTGTTCTGTGACTACTTTCAGGTCAGCTTTCTGCACCAGTGCTTCATCACGATCCTGAACTAATAAACCGCCATTAACCCGTTTGTAATCCAGACCCGTTTCAGTATTGCTGACAAACTCACCACACGCTAATAAACGCACATTGGCTTTTTGCGCCACAATGGCTTGTGCTTCATCCGTGATAGATGGTGCAATGATGACCTCAACAAACTGACGGTCAATAATGGCTTTTGCTGTATCGGCATCTAATGGACGGTTAAATGCAATGATGCCACCGAATGCTGAAGTAGGATCTGTTTCGTAGGCTAAATCATAAGCTTTAAGTAAGCTATCAGATACCGCCACACCGCAAGGGTTGGCATGTTTAACAATCACACAGGCCGGTGCTTCTGGGAATGCTTTGACACATTCAAGCGCAGCATCAGTGTCGGCAATGTTGTTATATGACAGTTCTTTACCCTGCAACTGTGTGGCTGCACTGATGGTGCCTGAAGCAGGATTTGCTTCAGTGTAGAAAGCGGCATTTTGATGCGGGTTTTCACCGTAACGCATATCTTGTTTTTTCACGAACTGGCTATTAAAGGTGCGTGAGAAAGTGGCTTTTTCATCACCCGTTAATTTACCCAGATAGTTAGCGATAGCACCATCATAATGGGCTGTGTGTTCGAATGTTTTAACCGCTAAATCGAAACGGGTTGCATCATCTACTCCACCATTGGTTTCGATTTGTGCCACAACGTTGGCGTAATCTGCAGGATCAATCAATACCGTCACATCAGAATGGTTTTTAGCGGCTGCACGTAACATGGTTGGGCCACCGATATCGATATTTTCAATGGCCATCGGTAAGGTACAGTCATCACGCGCAATGGTGGCTTCAAACGGATAAAGATTGACCACAACCAGATCAATCGGCGCGATATCATGCTCTGTCATGATGGCATCATCTGTGCCACGACGACCGAGTAATCCCCCATGAATTTTAGGGTGTAATGTTTTGATGCGACCATCCATCATTTCAGGAAAGCCAGTATGTGATGACACTTCTTTTACAGGCAGACCTGCTTCAGCTAATAATTTTGCTGTACCGCCAGTAGATAGCAGTTCTACACCTAACTTGTTTAATTGCTGGGCAAGTTCAAGCACACCTGTTTTGTCAGATACGCTCAATAAAGCACGTTTGATTTGATTCATTGAAAATCACTTCCAGGAGATAAAAAATCGATTTATAAGCCGTATTGCTTGAGTTTTTTACGTAATGTACCACGGTTAATACCGAGAATTTCCGCTGCACGGCTTTGGTTACCATTGGTATGTTCTAGTGTTGCTTTGAGCAGAGGCACTTCGACTTCCGTCATTAACATTTCATACAGGTTGGCAGCAGGATGGCCTTCGAGTTGCTCAAAATAATCGGCCAGAGCACGTGATACACACACACTGAGTGGCGCCGTTGTCTGCTCAGCCGCGACAGCTAGCTCTGCGCATGTTGTTTTATCTTTGGCTAGCGGTTGAGTCATGCGGCTTGTATATCCTGTTGTTCTTGTAGTTGATCAAAAAACTGACGTGTAAAGTCTACTTGTTGCTGCGGCGATTCGAGTAAATTCATTTCCTGACGGAAGGCATTTCCATTACGTAAACCTTTGCTATACCAAGCAATATGTTTGCGTGCCATTCTCACACCTGAATAATCACCATAAAAATCGTACAGGTTTTCTAGATGCTCAATCAAGATCTGACGAATCTCTGCAAGAGAAGGAGATGATAACAGTTTGTTATGCTCAAGGTAATGGAGAATTTGTCTAAAAATCCATGGGTTACCCTGTGCCGCCCGGCCAATCATTAAACCATCGACACCTGTTTTATTGAGGACTTCAGCGGCTTTAAGTGGGGAATCGATATCGCCGTTGGCAATGATGGGTATTGAAGTGACCGTGGCTTTTATTTCTGCAATCGTGTCGTATTCGGCTTCGCCTTTGTAGGCATCAGCCCGTGTTCTGCCGTGAATGGCTAAGGCTTGTATGCCTGATTGTTCCGCAATTCGAGCAATGGTTAATCCATTGCGGTTATCTCTGTCCCAGCCGGTGCGAATTTTTAGTGTGACAGGGACATCTACGGCATTCACTACTGACTCAAGAATGTTGGCAACGAGGGATTCATCTTGTAACAAGGCCGAGCCCGCCATGACATTACAGACTTTTTTTGCAGGGCAACCCATATTAATGTCGATAATATGCGCACCCTGATCCACATTGTGCTTTGCTGCTTCAGCCATCATGACCGGATCGGCACCAGCAATCTGTACGCTTCGGGGTTCAGGCTCACCAGCATGATTCGCTCTTAATAAGGATTTTTTACTGGCCCACAAGGCTTTGTTCGCTGTAATCATTTCTGATACAGCCATGCCAGCGCCCAAGCGACGACAAAGCTGGCGGAAGGGACGATCTGTTACACCTGCCATAGGGGCCAGAAATAAATTATTAGGTAAGTGATATGGCCCGATGGCGATGGTTTTACCGAGCATGACGTGTGCCGCTTAATCGAATCCAATCTTCTTTGACAACTGCTGGCTGCATATCAAACCAGGCTTGATAGCTTTCAGATACTTCCTCTGCTTGTACTTGTAAGATGCCTGACAAGACAATCTCTGCATTGGGCTTGGCAAGGTTAGCAAACAGTGGTGCCAGGGTTTGCAATGGACCAGCAAGAATGTTGGCCAGCAATAAATCACACGGTTCATCCGGACAATCGCCGGGTAAATAGGCTTCGATTTCGACGCCATTTCGCGCCGCATTGGCACGTGTCGCTTCAAGCGCCTGAGGATCGGTATCGACACCAATGACTCGCTCAGCACCCAGCAGTGCTGCCGCAATCGCTAAAATGCCACTGCCACAACCATAATCAATGACGTATTTACCTTTAAGATCGGCTTGATCTAACCAGTTCAAACATAAAGCGGTAGTGGGGTGTGTACCGGTACCGAACGCCAAACCAGGATCGAGCATAATATTGACAGCATCAGCTGCGGGTGGTGTATGCCAGCTAGGACATATCCACAAACGCTCGCCAAACTGGATAGGATGAAAGTTATCCATCCACTCTCTTTCCCAGTCTTTGTCTTCAACAGCTTCTACCCGATAAGACGGTGGATCGGTTATCAGTGTTGATAACATATTGCCGACGTCATCTGGATTCGTTTCAGCATCAAATAACGCCACAATCCGAGTGGCTGTCCACAGTGGTGTTGTCCCTAGATCCGGTTCATAGATAGGTTGATCCGCATCATCTTCAAATGTGACAGCGACTGCACCACACTCTGAAAATGCATCAGACAAGGCATCTGCCTTGTCTGATGTGGTGTTACAAATAAACTGAATCCAGGCCATAGTGATTACAGACCCAGTTTCTTTTCGAGGTAATGAATATTGGTACCACCCGTTTGGAAGTGGGTGTCATCCATGATGTCACGTTGTAATTCAACGTTGGTTTTAATGCCTTCAATACCAATTTCTTTTAACGCTGTTTGCATACGGGCAATCGCGATATCACGCGTTTTACCATAGGCGATCATTTTACCAATCAGCGAGTCATAATTAGGTGGAACACGATAACCACTGTAAATATGAGAGTCCATACGGATGCCGGCACCGCCTGGTGCATGATACGAGGTTATTTGTCCCGGGCTAGGCATAAATGTACGAGGATCTTCCGCATTGATACGACATTCAATGGCATGACCGCGCATGACAATGTCTTCTTGTTTGATAGAAAGTGGCTCACCTGCAGCAATACGGATTTGCTGTACCAGTAAGTCAACATCCGTTACGCGTTCAGTGACCGGATGTTCTACCTGGATGCGGGTATTCATCTCGATGAAATAGAATTCACCATCCTGGTAGAGAAACTCAAAGGTACCTGCACCACGGTAACCAATACGTACACAGGCTTCCGCACAAATTTTACCCATGCGGTCACGCATTTCTGGGGTGATACCAGGAGCAGGTGCTTCCTCGACCACTTTTTGATGGCGACGTTGCATTGAGCAGTCACGTTCACCTAAGTGGATAGCATTACCATGTTGATCGGCAAGTACCTGAAATTCAATATGGCGTGGGTTTTCCAGGAATTTCTCCATATAAACCATACCATTACCAAAGGCCGCTTTCGCTTCACTACGAGTTAATGCAATGGCGTTAAGTAAATGTGCTTCGCTGTGAACTTCACGCATACCGCGACCACCGCCACCGCCAGCGGCTTTGATTATGATGGGATAGCCTATTTCACGAGCCAGACGTAAGTTGGTTTCATCGTCATTGCCAAGCGGACCATCAGAGCCTGGTACACAAGGCACGCCAGCTTCTTTCATGGCTTTGATTGCTGACACTTTATCGCCCATTAAACGGATAGTTTCAGCACGTGGACCAATAAAAATAAAGCCGCTTTCTTCAACACGCTCTGCAAAGTCAGCATTTTCAGATAAGAAGCCATAACCTGGATGGATAGCGGTGGCATCAGTGATTTCTGCAGCACTAATTAAAGCTGGAATGTTCAGGTAGCTTTCATTCGACGGGGCAGGGCCAATACATACTGTTTCATCTGCCAGTAAAACGTGTTTTAAGTCACGGTCAACAGTTGAGTGAACCGCCACTGTTTTAATACCGAGTTCCCAACAGGCCCGCAAAATACGCAAGGCGATCTCGCCTCGGTTAGCAATAACAATTTTATCGATCATAATTTGGTTTAATCCACAATTCAGAGTGAGCAATAGCTATTTAACGAATAGCCCGCGTTACTGTTATTCGATAATGACTAGTGGCTCATCAAACTCAACAGGATCACCATTTTCAACCAGAATAGCTTTTACTGTGCCACTGCGATCAGCTTCGATTTGATTGAACATCTTCATCGCTTCAATAATGCAGATGACATCGCCAGCCGAAACGGATTGTCCGACTTCAACAAAAGGCGCAGCTTCCGGCGAAGATGAGCGATAAAACGTACCGACCATAGGTGAACGCACGGCATTGGCTTCATTTACAGCGCTGCTTGTTTCTGCAACAGCTGGCGCGGCTGCAGGTGCTGCTGGTGCGGGAGCCGGAGCGGCATAGTGTGTCGGTGCTGGCGTGCTGTAAGAAATAGCAGCTGAATGTTGATTACGACTAATGCGTACAGACTCTTCACCTTCTGAAATTTCAATTTCAGATACGTCAGATTCCTGAATCAAATCAATCAGTTTTTTAATTTTACGAATGTCCATGCTAAAACCTTATATTTAGTCGTTATGAGTTTAGTTGTTTGATTGCGGCAGCCAAAGCTAATTCATAGCCTTGAGTGCCGAGCCCGCAAATCACACCGACTGCTATATCTGACAGGTAGGAGTGATGGCGGAATGTCTCGCGCGCGTGAATATTAGAAATGTGTACTTCGATGAAAGGAATTTTGACCGCAGATAAAGCATCACGTAAAGCCACGCTGGTGTGTGTGAATGCCGCTGGATTAATGATGATAAAGTCAGCCTTCCCTTGAACTGCATGAATTTTATTAATCAGTTCGTGTTCTGCATTGGATTGAAAAAAATCGAGTTGATGTGAAGCTGTTTTTGCGATGACATCCAGGCGTTGGTGAACATCGGCCAGCGTATCTGCACCATAATGTTCGGGCTCGCGTGTCCCAAGCAGATTGAGATTGGGGCCGTTAAGCACAACAATATTCGCCATTACGATCCTTCAATTAAGGGTCAAAGATAATAGGCGGAATTGTGCACCAGCAGACTGATGATGTCCAGTTTGTCGAAATAAAAAGCGGCTTTTTGTTGCTATTTTCGCCGAAAAGACGGCTTTCTGAGCATTTCTATGGTTGACTCGCCATTTGGCGAATATGGTCTAAAAAGGTGTCAGCTTTCACAAAGCCAACAAGTCGGTGTTGTGACAGTTCTTGGCCTGTTTTATCGAAAAACAGCATGGTGGGAGGTCCAAACACACGCAGTGCTTTGAGCATTTCTTGATGCACTTGTGTATTTTCTGTCATATCCAGTTGCAGTAATGTGTAGCCTTTCATTGCTGCAAGCACGTCAGGATCTTGGAATGTTGTTCTTTCCATGGTTTTGCATTCCGTACACCAGTCAGCATAAAAGTCCAGCATTATGGGTTGTGTTGTGGATGCGAGACGTTGGTTAAGCTCGTCGAGATCAGCAATTTGAGTAAAAGCAAGGTGCTGAGTTTCTGCTGATTTGCCTGAGCTACTGACTATGCCGTGAAGAGGTTGCCAAACGTTTTGATTACCACTTGCACCGCCTACCATAAGCAATGTGCCATATATAAAGAGTATTAAGCCCAGTCCTTTATTAAGCTTGTTGAAATCTGTTGCATCGATATCAAGTCGGTTAAATGCACCAAGATAGACAGCTGAAACGATCAATAAGCCTCCCCATAAGCTCATGGTCAGCCAGCCGGGAATGATCCGTTCCAGCATCCAGATAGCTAAACCGAGCAGCAGTACACCAAAAATTGATTTGATAAAGAGCATCCAGTTACCGGCTTTGGGTAAGAGCTTACCAGCAGAAGTACCGATAATCAGAAGTGGTATACCCATGCCGATACTCAGCGAGAATAAGGCGAGACCGCCGAGAACAGGATCAGCATGCTGTCCGATAAAAATTAAGGTTCCGGCCAGTGGTGGAGCCAGGCAGGGACCAACAATCAAGCCCGACAATAAGCCCATTACAGCCACGCCCATCAATTTGCCACCTTGTTGTTTGTGACTGAGTTGATGTAAGCGATGCTGTACTGAGTGAGGAAGTTGAAGTTCGTATAAACCAAACATGGATAAAGCGAGGATAACGAATAGCGCACTAAAAGCGCTGATTATCCATGGGTTTTGGAACATCGCTTGTAAATTTTCACCCAACAAGCCTGTCACGACACCAGCGATTGTATAAGTGACAGACATGGCCAACACATACACTAATGATAAGGTGAAGGCTCTGCGTGTAGTGATATGCTCTCCCTCACCGACAATGATGCTGGATAAGATTGGGATCATTGGGAAAATGCAGGGTGTAAATGCCAGTAGCAGACCCAGACCGATAAAACCAAGGATGATTTGCCCCAGATTTTCCTGCTCGAGTTTTTGAGCGATACGGTCTTGCTCGGTAAGTTGGCTGGCAGCAGGCGGGTTGATACCTTGAATATCTTGTTCTACAGCGCCACTTATGGCGGGTAAAGCCAGGTCGATTTGTTGTTCGGAAGGCGGATAACAGATGCCAAATTTTTCAGAGCACCCCTGGAAAAGGGCCTTCAAGGTGAAGGTCACGGCTTCCTCCGGTCGTTGCTTTATCGGAATAATGACAGATAGGGCGTCATGATAAACTTCGACCAGACCAAAGGTCTCATCCTGTTTGTTTTCTCCTGCAGGAAAACTGATGTTGCCAAGCTTTATCTTGTCATTGCCGATGACATCAAACTGTAGTTTATCGCGGTATAGGTAGTTACCTTCCAGCACCTTCCAATGCGCCAAAATACTGTTGGCATCATTCACTTCTGCTCGAAATTGAAACGCCTCTTCTACAAGTGGCGGAACATCGTCGTTGTTACTGAAACCTAGACCATCAAAAAGGCTGCTGCGCGCATGTGCATTAAAAACGCTTAGCAGAAGTATAAAAAATAAAAATTTTTTCATCAGTCTCAAATGCTTGTCAGAAGGTTGTATAACTAGACAATCATAGCAGGCAATAGTTACATCAGTCTTGTTTGGGGTATGCCTTGTGTCACATTGCTGTAATAATTGCGCCGTTTTGGGTCGTTAAAAACGGAATGATCGTGGAAATCAAAGACATCCATAAAATTGAAAAACAGGCTTACAAGAAGAGTCATGGCGAATTAACCAGAATCGGCATGGCCCTTTTTTTTATGGTGGCCGTCTTAGGGTATAGCTTCATCACCAGTGGTGGTGTGCCTAATAATCTTTTTCTGGCGATAGCCACTGTTTTTGGCGCCTATATGGCCATGAATATTGGTGCTAATGACGTAGCCAATAATGTTGGCCCTGCGGTCGGTTCCAAAGCATTGACGATGACCGGCGCTATCATTATCGCGATGATCTTCGAGGCGAGTGGCGCCATCATTGCTGGTGGCGATGTGGTTTCCACGATTAAAAACGGCATCATCGATATCGATAAGTTTGGTCAGCAGAGTGACACGTTTATCTGGGCCATGATGGCAGCCTTATTAGCGGCTGCACTTTGGTTGAATATGGCGACTTTTGCTCGGGCGCCCGTCTCCACCACACACTCCATTGTCGGTGGGGTAATGGGGGCAGGTATTGCTGCTGCTGGATTTGAGATAGTGAACTGGGGCACGATGGGCGCCATTGTAGGATCGTGGATCATATCCCCTGTGATCGGTGGTGTCGTAGCTGCTGCCTTCTTATTTGCCATCAAAAAAACCATTATTTTTCAAGAAAATAAAATAGCTGCATCACTGAAATGGGTGCCCGTTTATGTCTCGATAATGGCATGGGCTTTTGTGACGTATTTGGTGTTAAAAGGTCTGAAGCATATTTGGCCGAAATTCTTAACCCTAATCAATGACTGGTTCTTCACCGTAGAAATCGTTGACAAACCAACTATGCTGCAAGCATCAACCATCGGCTTGATTCTGGCGATTATTTCATTTTTTCTAGTCAAAGCCTCATTGCGCCGTCGTTTGCCGAAATTAAACAATGATCGTGAAAGCATCAATATCCTGTTTACTATTCCGCTGATTTTTGCCGCAGCCTTATTGAGCTTTGCGCATGGTGCGAATGACGTTGCGAATGCGATTGGTCCGCTTGCGGCTATCCATGATGCCGTAATGACAGGAGGCATTAATGCTAAAGCAGGTATACCTTTTTGGGTAATGGCCGTAGGTGCTTTTGGTATTGCACTTGGCTTGGGACTCTATGGCCCGAGATTGATTCGCACAGTAGGCGGCGAAATCACTGAGCTCGATCAAATGCGTGCCTTTTCAATCGCCATGGCTGCTGCCATCACAGTGATTATTGCCAGCCAGCTTGGCTTACCGGTCAGCTCTACACATATTGCTATTGGTGGTGTGTTTGGGGTCGGTTTTTTACGCGAATGGATGGATAAGTCGAGTAGTCTGAAGCAGGAAATTGAGCGCGACAAACAAGAAATACAAGAAGAAAAACGTTTATTGAGTGCTTTACGTAGCGAGCTCAATATGCTGTTGGATAAAAAGCAAAAAACCGCGGCAGATTATCAACGTATCACACAATTATATAGTTCGATTGACCGCGAAAAAGATACGCTGAAAAAAGCGAAGAAAGTACTGAAGAAAGAAAAGAAAAGCTTATATGTCAAACGCGACATTGTAAGAAAAATTATTACAGCCTGGTTAATTACGGTGCCAGCGGCAGCTGTTTTATCGGCGTCATTATTTTATATGATTAAAGGAATTATGAATTAAAACAGGGATGTATGTGTTGACATAAAACTGTCATATAGCCACAGCTTCTGTTAAGAATCTGTGGCTTTTTTATTTTTTGATGGGTTTAATCCGTTGTTATGACAATAAAAATCACGCTTGTTACTAAAATGTCATAATTCAGAGGTAAGATAGCCCTTAATTATCGAAGCAAATAGTTGGACGAATTTTATGGCTACAAGCGTATTAGTGGTTGAAGATGATGCTGCCATCAGAGATATGTTGTCGTTTACCCTTAAGCAAGCAGGTCTAAGTTGTGTCTCAGTAGGTGATGCCGAGTCAGGTCTGGATGTCTTAAAAAATGATCAACCGGACATGATTTTATTGGATTGGATGTTACCCGGCATTGATGGCATAGAATTTATTCGTCGATTGCGTGCAAATGAGTTCCTGGCGAATATTCCAGTTATCATGCTTACCGCTAAAGGTGAGAGTGAAGATATGGTCAAAGGCCTGGCGGTAGGGGCTGATGATTACGTCAATAAACCTTTTTCTCCCCCCGAGCTGATTGCTCGCATCAAAGCGGTATTGCGTCGTTGCCAGCCACCAGAAAATGAAGATGCTCAGAAGTTACAGTTTGCGAATTTGGTACTGGATACAAAGAGTCACCGGGTGACGGTAGATGATGTGCGTGTTGAGTTAGGCCCAACCGAGTTTCGTTTACTGCACTTTTTTATGAAAAATCCTGAACGGGCGTATGGTCGATCGCAGTTACTCGATTACGTTTGGGGAGATACGGTATACATTGAAGAACGCACAGTCGATGTCCACATTCGCCGATTACGCAAAGCGCTGGAACCAACAGGTCATGATCAGTTTATCCAGACCGTCAGAGGTGTTGGCTATCGTTTTTCAGTCGATTAAGCGAACTGAATCATGCAATGGGATAATTGGCGACTGCTAACGCTTGTCAGTCTGGCAGGTTTTGTTGGGCTTTTGTTTGGTCAAATGATGGCTTTTATGTTTGTGGCCTCTTTGGCTTACGCTTTGTGGCTGCAGCATAATTGGTACAAACTCTGGTATTGGTTACAAAAACCTAAAAAGCGGCGCTCCCCCAGTGCGGAAGGCGTGATTGATGATGTTTGTCGTCAAATAGAACAAATGCGCCAACAAAACAGCAATCGCAAGAAAAAAATGACTGATTACCTCAAGCGGTTTCAGTCGGCTACCGCTGCCTTACCTGATGGCATTGTTGTTCTTGGTGAATATGGTGAGGTGGATTGGGCAAATCAGGCCGCCCGGGAATTATTAGGTGTGCGCTGGCCGCGTGATAATCATGTCAGGATTAATAATCTGATTCGCGAGCCTGCTTTTCAACAGCTTCTGGAAAATCATATTCATCTGGGCGGCACAGCAACAGTCAAATCACCCCTAAACGAAGATATTCAACTAGAGGTGAAATTAGTCAACTACATGGGATCAGGCCGGTTATTGATTGCTCGTGATATCACCCAAACAATCAAGCTACAGCGAATGCGGCGTGACTTTGTTGCCAATGTATCGCATGAACTAAAAACCCCGTTAACGGTATTGCGTGGATACCTAGAAGCATTCACAGAGGACACAGATTCGGAGCAGTGGAAGATGGCCCTCCCTGCTATGCGCCAGCAGAGTGAGCGCATGCATATGATGATCAAAGATTTATTGGTACTGTCGCAACTGGAAACAGGGGAGAAGTCCTTACGCAGAGTGCCAACGGATGTTGAAAAATTACTGCATTCAATTATCGAAGATGCCAAAGCATTGGAGCACTTTCATGACCATCAATTTAGCCTTAACCTAGAAACTGATAAATGGCTTGTGTGTGATTTAGGTGAAGTACGCAGCGCAGTATCAAATCTGGTCTTCAATGCTGTGAAATACACACCAGCAGGCTGCTCAGTGACACTGAGTTGGCGTGAAACTGACAATGGTGTGTGCATTGAGGTGGCTGATGAAGGGGAAGGGATTGCCGCTCATCATCTGGAGCGGTTAACAGAACGATTCTATCGTGTTGATAAAGGTCGAAGTAGTGACGCGGGTGGCACAGGACTTGGGCTCGCCATAGTAAAACATGTACTTCAGCGGCACGGTGCCAAGCTCATCATCAATAGTGAGCTTGGTAAGGGTAGCAGCTTTAAGTGCTGTTTCCCTGAAACGTCTGCGGTGGAGAAAATTCCGGTCTAAGTCGCTGGCAAGTAAACAATATTGCCGTTGTAACACAGTTGTCATATTACTTTCATATGCTTGTCACACGAAAAACTCATACTACCTAGCGCTTACGTTAATAACGTTGCTTTTTTTCTTATAATCTTTGGGAGTTGAACACTATGTTCAAGAAAAACCTTGCTCTGCTAGGTGCTGCAATGACAATGGCTTTCTCGCCGCTGACATTTGCGGGTGATGTCGATCCTGCTTTACCTGACTATGAAAAAGTGAGTGGTATTTCAGGTAGCTTGTCGAGTGTTGGTTCAGACACGTTGGCGAATTTGATGACCATGTGGGCCGAAGAGTTCAAACGTGAATATCCAAATGTCAGTATTCAAATTCAGGCTGCGGGTTCTTCAACAGCGCCACCTGCCTTGACTGAAGGCACGTCTAATTTTGGTCCAATGAGCCGTAAAATGAAAGACAAAGAAGACGCGGCTTTTGAAGCGAAATATGGTTATAAAGCAACGCCAATTCGTGTGGCAATTGATGCGCTGGCTGTGTATGTACACAAAGACAACCCAATCGATGGTCTGACAATTCCTCAAGTTGATGCGATTTTCTCTGCAACACGTACATGTGGTTATCCAGAAGACATCACTAACTGGAGTCAGTTAGGTCAGGATTTAGGTAATATTCAGTTATACGGACGTAACTCAGTTTCTGGTACATACGGTTATTTTAAAGATAATGCGCTTTGTAAAGGTGACTACAAAAACAGTGTGAATGAGCAGCCAGGTTCTGCTTCTGTTGTTCAAGGTGTGACTAAATCACTGAACGGTATCGGTTACTCAGGTATTGGTTATAAAACGTCTGGCGTTAAGGCTCTGGCATTAGCAAAAGAAGAAGGTGGCAAAATGACACCAGCTACATTAGACAATGCAGCTAATGGTTCATACCCGCTTTCACGTTACCTGTACGTTTACATCAACAAAGCGCCTAACAAACCTTTGGCACCAATTGATCGTGAATTCGTTAAAATGATTTTGTCTAAAGTGGGTCAAAAAGTAGTCGTCAAAGATGGCTATATTCCACTTCCAGATGCCGTTGTTGAAAAAGAATTGCAAAAGCTGCAATAGAGCAAGCCTTTGCAGATACGAGAGAAGCGCCCCGTTTTTACGGGGCGTTTTTTCTAAATTTATCGCTAAATACACTCCAAATCAGTATGTTTAGCAATGAAGAAAGCAAAAAAATAAACTTAAGTGGTATGGCTAGATGCAAGAACAAACAGTCGAGAATAGTGTATTACCAGCGCCTGGTTCCAAGGTAGCAAAGCGCCGCCGTGCCTGGCGTGAAACCAAAGACCGCGTAGCCAAATATGGCGTGGCGGTAGGTGGTATATCGGTCATCCTCGCCATTGTGCTGATTTTCTTCTATCTACTTTATGTTGTGATGCCGTTATTCCAAGGCGCCAGCCTCAACACGGAAGCTACCTATCACAGCGATACAAAGCAGCCAGTGTTTTTATCCTTGAATGAATACAACACCGTGGCCATGGCAGTGAATGGTGATGGTGGTGTCCGTTTTTTTGAGGCAAAAAACGGCAAGACGATGAATGAAGTCAGCTTGCCTCTGGAAGGAAAAGTAATCAGTAGCGTCAGTGCCGGCGCAGCCACTACCGGAGTATTCAGTTATGGCTTTGCTGATGGCCATGCTTTAGTGTTCAAAGAGCGTTATAAGGTCACGTATCCAACCGGAACACAGCGAGTAATTGTGCCTGAAATCACTTATCCGCTGGGTGAAAAGCATCTCCTTATAGATGCTCAGGGTCAGGCGATTGATTTACTCTCCGTTCAGAGTTACGAAGATAAAACGACTTTTGCCGCTTACACTGAAGACAAACGTTTAGTTTTAAAACGTTTTGAAAAAGAAGCTAATTTTCTTGATGACACACAGTTCACTATCAAGGAAGAGGCACATGAGATTGTGGTTGAAGGCGCTAGTCAGCTGACTAAGGTTAAGCTCGATATTGATCAGCGTGAACTTTATCTGGTCGATGATAAAGGGTTTGTTTATTACTACGACGTACAGAATCTCAATAAGCCACGACTGATTCAGAAAATCAAAGCCGTACCGACAGGGGTCGATATCACTAGCTTTGAGTTCCTCACGGGCGGTATTTCAGTCCTGATAGGTCGTAGTGACGGTCAGATTGATCAATGGTTTCCTGTCAGAGACAAAGACAATAACTACACATTACATAATGTGCGTAGTTTCGATGCACAAAGCAGTCCGATTATTGCCATCGCACCAGAACAGGCCCGTAAAGGCTTTGTCACGCTGGATGAGAGCGGCCACTTAGGTATTTACCACACTACCGCTCATCGCACGCTACTGGTTGAGCCTTATGTTGATAATAATGCCGTTATTGCTTTATCACCTCGGGCCAATGGTCTTATCAGCTTCACCAATAAAGGTGATGTCAGGTTGCTGGATATTGATAATGAACATCCTGATATCTCATGGCATTCCTTATGGGAGAAAGTCTGGTATGAAAGCCGTGATAAACCAGAATATATTTGGCAGTCCTCTTCGGCCAGTAATGACTTCGAACCTAAATTCAGTTTAACGCCGCTAACCTTCGGCACCATTAAGGCTGCTTTCTACGCGATGCTGGTGGCAGTGCCACTCGCTATCATGGGCGCTATTTTCACTGCTTATTTCATGTCGCCACGGATGCGCAGCTTTGTGAAACCGACTATTGAAATAATGGAGGCATTACCAACCGTTATTTTAGGGTTTTTAGCGGGCCTCTGGTTAGCCCCATTGGTCGAAGATCAACTACCGGGTGTTTTTACCTTACTGTTTATGTTGCCCATCATGATTATTTTGACCGCCTGGGGCTGGACGAAACTTCCCAAGCACTGGCGTGAGCGTATCCCGGATGGTTGGGAGCCTGCGATCTTAATTCCTATCGTGCTGCTGGTGGGGTATGTCTCCATGGCTTCAAGTGGCGCAATTGAATTATGGTTATTTGATGGCAATATGCCGCAATTCCTGAATGAAATGGGTATTGATTATGACCAACGAAATTCATTAGTTGTGGGCTTGGTGATGGGCTTCGCTGTCATTCCAACCATCTTTTCAATTACTGAAGACGCTATTTTTGGTGTACCAAAGCATTTAACTATTGGTTCTTTAGCGCTAGGTGCCACGCCATGGCAAACCATGACACGTGTGGTGCTGCTAACCGCCAGCCCTGGTATTTTCTCGGCGGTGATGATTGGTCTAGGACGTGCTGTAGGTGAAACCATGATCGTGTTGATGGCCACCGGTAACACACCAATTATGGATTTTAATATTTTCGAGGGGTTCCGAGCGCTTTCAGCCAATATTGCTGTAGAAATGCCCGAGGCAGAAGTCGCCAGCTCGCATTATCGGGTTCTGTTCCTGGCCGCATTAGTGTTGTTTTTAGCAACGTTTGTTCTGAATACTGTTGCTGAAGTAGTGCGTCAGCGTTTACGTAATAAATACAGTTCGCTGTAGTAGGAAATAGGATGAAACAACGTTCTTCAATGAAAATCTGGTTTGATAGCGGTAAACCCTGGGTCTGGTTAAACGCTGGTGCTGTCAGTATCAGTCTGGTCATGGTAGTGGGGTTAATTGGTCTTATCGCTGTGCGTGGATTAAGTCATTTCTGGCCTGCTGATATTGTCGAGCTGACGTATGTCGAGCCCGGCGAAGAAAAAGTCATGTTAGTAGGGGAGCGGGTTGATCATGAAACTGTGCCAGCAGCACGGTTAGCACTATCTGGTGTGCATTTACCCGAAGGACAAGAAACAGCGAATCGTACTTTATTAAAAATCGGTAACCGTGACTTTTTTGGGCTCGACTTTCGCTGGATTAATGATCCCTGGATAGCTGATACTCAAAAACCTGCGGGACTGATGTCAATAGAACGTCGCGAGTGGGGTAATTTCTATGGCTACCTTGTGAATGTGAAGCAACAAGGTGAAATTGTTGCGGAGGGTGAGCAAGCCTGGGATGAGTTTCAGACCCGACTGGCTCGCAGTAATGCTTTATTCAGCAAAATAAAAGAGATTGAAAAATCGGAGATTGGCAAAATCAATCATGGTCTTGAAGAGCTTCGGATTGATGAACGGCGTCTGGAACTGAATGACGTTGAAAAAGGTAGCCAGCCTTATTTAGAAATAGAAGAAGAGCGCCAACAACTCAATGCACGGTATGCAAAAATCCGTGTGGAGCTGGATGAACTCTATACAGGACTGAACCGGGATCAGATTACCGTCAGGATTGCTGATGGTCGTGAAGCAGACATTCCCATGGCAAAAATTGTTCAGGCCTATAAACCCAATGCCATGACGACACTGCAAAAATTGGGACAATATTTCCATAATGCCTGGGAGTTTGTGTCTGGTGAGCCTCGTGAGGCCAATACAGAAGGCGGTATTTTTCCGGCTATTTTTGGCACAGTCATGATGGTGATGATTATGTCAGTCTTAGTTACACCGTTTGGCGTTATTGCCGCTGTTTATTTGAAGGAATATGCCAGACAGGGCGCAGTAGTTCGACTTATTCGGATTGCTGTGAATAATCTCGCCGGTGTGCCGTCGATTGTTTACGGTGTTTTCGGTCTAGGCTTTTTTGTCTATTTTATCGGTGGCAGTGTGGATGAGCTGTTCTTCCAGGCAAAATTGCCTTCACCCACATTTGGCTCACCAGGCTTATTATGGGCATCGCTGACATTAGCGATTTTGACAGTACCAGTCGTGATTGTGGCGACAGAAGAAGGCTTGTCACGTATTCCTAGAGCAATTCGCGAGGGTAGCCTGGCTCTAGGGGCAACTAAGGCTGAGACCTTGTGGCGGACTGTATTACCAATGGCTGCACCAGCCATGATGACCGGATTGATTTTAGCCGTAGCGCGAGCGGCTGGTGAGGTTGCACCACTTATGATGGTAGGGGTAGTGAAACTGGCGCCGTCATTGGCGATTGATAATATCGCGCCCTACCTGCATTTAGATCGTCAGTTCATGCATTTGGGGTTCCATATCTACGATGTAGGGTTCCAAAGCCCTAACGTTGAGGCCGCCAGACCGTTAGTGTATGCGACCGCCTTTTTATTGGTACTGATAATTGTTGTGCTGAACTTGGCAGCGATTGGTATTCGTAATCGTCTGCGAGAAACTTATAAAGCAAGTGAGAGTTAAACGATGGAAGCAGTGAAAGAACAGAAAAACGTATCACGAGGTATTGATATTGAATCGATGCAACGCGGCCCTCGTGTGACCCTGGACAATGAAACACTGTGCCTGCAAGTGAAAGATTTCAATCTGTTTTATGGTGATAAGCAAGCATTGCACAACATTAATATGCAGATTCCAAAGAACCGCGTCACCGCGTTTATTGGTCCAAGTGGTTGTGGTAAGTCTACCTTGTTACGCTGTTTTAACCGCATGAATGATTTGATCGATACTGTTCGGATGGATGGCCAGTTATTGCTGGATGATATGGAAATTAATTCACCCTCAGTGAATGTGGCAGACTTACGCCGTCAGGTTGGTATGGTGTTTCAGAAACCCAATCCATTCCCTAAATCGATCTATGAAAATGTAGCGTATGGCCTCAGGCTGCAAGGTGTGAATGATCGCTCTACACTGGATAAGGTGGTGGAAAAATCATTAAAAGGCGCGGCACTTTGGGACGAAGTCAAAGATCGTTTGCATGAGTCAGCAATGGGCATGTCTGGTGGTCAGCAACAACGTTTAGTTATTGCCCGCGCGATTGCCATTGAACCCGAGGTTTTATTATTAGATGAGCCGGCGTCAGCATTGGATCCACTCTCTACCTTAAAGATCGAAGAGTTAATCTACGAGCTCAAGGAGAAGTATACGATTGTGATCGTGACGCATAACATGCAGCAGGCAGCACGCGTTTCAGATTACACCGCCTTTATGTACATGGGCGAATTAATTGAGTTTGGTGCCACGGATGAGCTCTTTACTAACCCAAGTAAAAAACAAACAGAAGATTATATTACCGGCCGTTATGGTTAATCGGCGCTGAGGAGAGAAGACATGGTTACAACTACTTCCCAACATATTTCGCAACAGTTCGAGAATGAATTACAGGATATCCGTTCTCGCGTGTTAGCGATGGGCGGTCTAGTCGAGCAGCAAGTTCATAGTGCAATGGAAGCATTAATTAAAGGTGATGCCGATATCGCTCGTGAAGTGATTGCTAATGACGAAGACGTCAATTTAATGGAAGTGAGCATTGATGAAGAGTGCATTCAGATTATTGCACTTCGTCAGCCAACGGCAGGGGATTTACGTCTGGTATCAGGCATATTAAAAACCATTACCGATTTAGAACGTATTGGAGATGAGTCAGTACGTATTGCCAAAATGGCACTGAATCTGTCTGAAAAGGACCGTCCAAAACACAACTACCGTGAGCTGCAAGCAATGGGTAACCATGTGCGTGGCATGCTGCGTGATGCATTAGATGCCTTTGCGCGATTTGATGTCGATATGGCGCTTCGTGTCGCCAAAGAAGACCGTGAAGTAGATGCAGAATATGAAGCCATTCTTCGTCAGCTTATGACCTATATGATGGAAGATACTCGTGCCGTGACGCGTGTCATTGATATGATGTGGTCTGCGCGCTCGTTGGAACGCATTGGTGACCACGCGAATAACATCTGTGAACACATTATTTATTTGGTAGAAGGTAAAGATGTGCGTCACTTGAGTATTGAAAAAGCCGAGCAAGTGATTAAAGGTCAAATTATTGAATAAAAATCGATGGTTCTTATCGCTTTTACAAAAGGCCCGGCTGCATTTTAGACCGGGCTTTTTTATGAAAAAAACGATTTAACATTGTCCACCAGCAATCAGCTAGTGCAGAATAAACCTAAAACTGAACTGATAGGTGCTATGCAAGAAACAAATCAAGATGTGCTGGCGGCCGTAGATCTAGGCTCTAATAGCTTCCATATGATCATTGCTCGAATGCGAGATGGTCACTTCCAGGTGGTGGATCGACTTCGGGAAATGGTACAGCTGCGTGCTGGACTGGATAAACATCATTATCTTTCGCTCGAGGCGCAGGAACGTGCCATCGCCTGTTTAGAGCGGTTTGGAGAGCGTATTAGAGACCTACCTTATGGTAGTGTCAGGGTCGTGGGCACCAACACCTTACGCATCGCTCACAATTCACGCCGTTTTTTACGACAGGCGCGTCTCGCTTTAGGCCATCCCATAGAAATTATTACCGGTGAAGAAGAAGCACGTCTCATTTATCTGGGTGTGGCGCACTCGCTGGCTTTTGATGATAGTCGTCGTTTAGTGATGGATATCGGTGGCGGCAGCACCGAATTCATAATAGGAGATGGCTTTAAAGGCTTGATGCGAGAAAGCCTGGAAATGGGCTGTGTCAGTTTTTCACAAAAGTTTTTTGCTGATGGCAAAACCACAGCAACGCAAATGCAGCATGCCATGCTAGCGGCGGCGAGACGCATCCGCTACATTCAGCGACCTTATCGACAAGCAGGTTGGCAGGAAGCGATTGGTGCATCTGGTACGATTCGCACTGTTGCCAATATTTGTAAAGAACAAGGCTGGGCAGATGATGGCATCATTACTGCCAAGGCATTGGAAAAGATGGTCAATCATCTTATCGAAGCCGGTAGTGTTGAAGAAGCCAAATTACAAGGGTTATCCGAAGAGCGGAATAATGTCATCGCGGGTGGGCTATGTGTCTTGGCTGCTGCCTTTGAGCGACTTGGCATTGAAAAAATGATCGTATCGGATGGCGCTCTTAGAGAAGGGTTATTGTATGACCTGCTCGGTCGTATTCAGCATGATGATGAACGTGACCGTACTGTGCTGGCTTTGATGCGACGCTACCACGTCGATGAAGCCCATGCGGAGCGCGTTGCGGTGATGGCATCACAGCTTTATGAGCAAGTCGCCCATGACTGGGAGCTGGATCATGATGAGTTATTGCACCGCCTGCAATGGGCCTGCAAATTACATGAAGTCGGTTTAGCCATTTCTCACAATCAGTTTCATAAGCATTCAGCTTATTTAGTTGAACATTCAGATTTACCCGGCTTCTCTCGTGAAGAGCAACATGCTTTATCCGTGATGGTCAGAGGACAGCGCCGCTCGTTTCCGAAGAAACATATCAATAAATTACCGGATGAAATGCAACTCACTACACAGCGTTTAACCGTGTTGTTGCGATTGGCTATGGTGTTTAACCGTGGACGTTCTGAGCGTGCGGACACCTACATTAAACTGAAATTAGACGGTAAAAAAATGGAACTGGTCCTGCCTGATGGCTGGTTGAAAGAACATCCACTGACGGAAGCAGACTTAGAGCATGAAGTGGAACAGCTAAGGAAGGTTGATCTGAAGTTAAGCGTCATAGCCTGACTTAATATAAAAAAGGCGTCTCTGATAATCGGTTTCAGAGACGCCTTGTGTCAATCAAAAAGAATAACTGACCGCTGTGTAGAATGAACGACCCATACCGGGAACGGTGACACCCCAAGGTACACCTGAGCCAGACATCGTCATACCCTGGCCAGTATAAGCGCCTGATAAAGGTTCACTGTAAGCCTTATCCAGAACATTTTCGATACCAAAATCAACACGAGCTTGTTTCCATTGGTAGCTGGTGCGTAAATTTAATAAGCCATAACCAGACGTTTCTTGCTCATTACGTTCACTACTCACACGATCCTTAGCGGCAACCACTTGCCATTCCGCCGTGTTATGCCAAGCGCCTTTTGCATGCTGCAGTGTGAATGTCGCATTGAGAGGCATGATGTTGTAGAGATTATCACCGGTATCCCGGTTTTTACCCCTGACATAACTGAACACCGCTTGGCCGCTGAGATGACCCATCTTGTCATCGTGATAAAGATGTTTAGCTAGAGACAAATCAGCGCCATACAACTTCGCCGAGACGTTGTCATACTGAAGATAAACGAAGTCATCGGTCGTGCTCAGATTAGATGCTGTACATACCGCCATCATCCCTGTTTGACCACTGCAGCGTCCAGCATCGATAAAGTCATCTACATAGCTGATGTAGGGGGTGAAAGTGATATTCCAGTCCTGCTGCTCGGCATCATGCCAGTCAGCGGTAAAACTGATGGTGTGTGCGACTTCCGGATCCAGATCCACATTACCGACATAACCATTACCATCACCGGCTAGATTCACCATACGTATTGCCATGCCGTTCGTTGACCAGGCATAACGTTCGTAGAGATTAGGTGATCGTGTTTTCTGAGCATAGCCAAACTCATAGCGAGCATTGTCTGAGGGCGTAAAACGACCCATCAATGTTATGTCGATATTATTATCGGTTTTGCTCTTATCTGCATTGTTAAAAGCTGTCGGGTCATAATTTGTGGCGTTATAACCCTGTACAGTGTCGGCATCCATTTTCACTGTTTCGTGACGAATACCCGCCAGTGTTGTCCATTTTGAATTCCAGTTAGCTTCCCATTCAGCAAAAACGCCATAACGATCACGTTGGCCATTATTGATATTAATGAATGTGTTTGGTGACATCATCATGCCACCTGATGCTTCCCAGTAGTCATCAAGACGGTATTGCTGGATATCGGCACCTATTCGATATAGATCACGCTCATTGGCATTGATTTCAACTTTAGTGCTGAATCCACGATTATCACCTTCCGTTTCCATCGGCATACCATAAGCAGGTGGCGCCATTCCTGTTTGATATAAAAATTGTTTATCATCACCAAAATCCATTTTGTGATGGGTTTTTTCTCTGTAGAGCGAGGTTTCCAATGCCCCCCAGTCAAACAGTCCGTTATAAATGAAATTAATACTATTGCTACGGTTTTCCGTCATATCCATACGTTGGTTGGGGAAGCCTTGGTAAGGAATATTCTGGTGTGCTAGTTTGACTTGTAATAAGTGATTATCGAGCTTAAAGCCAAGGTTTAAAGCGTGGTTACGGGTTTCATAGGCGGTTGATCCGACTTCATCTCCATCCAACCAGCCTCTATCTGAGGCTGCCGGTCCAGCCGCCTTGAAACTATCTGCCGCATCGTAATTATTTGCCTTACTAGTCGAACCTGTGTAATTCAGACTGAAGTTTTCTGTAGCTAATGTCGTGGATAAGTTTGCTCCACGCGCATCGCCATTACTCCGGTAAAACGCCCCGATTTCTCCTTTTGATAAAACACTGTCAGCATCTTTAGCAAACTCCGGTTGTTTGCTTTTGGCGACGATGGTGCCACCTATGCTGTCTCCACCAGCACTGACTGGAGTGATGCCTGTATAGACTTTTAATTCAGAGACATTATTTGGGGCAATATACGAAAGCGGTGGATTCATATGGTTGGCACAAGCTGAAATCAAATCCATGCCATCAACCTTGATCCGTAGACGATCATCAGCCAAACCATGAATGACCGGTAAACTCGCTATGCCACCCGCGCCATAGAGCGATACGCCTGGAATGCCTTTCAATAATGATGCCGTATCACTTGATTGGGCACGTTTTGATTTGAGCGCTTCCAGATGAAGCCCAGCGCTTTCTTGAGGAAAAGGCTGAATGGCTTGCCCAGAAACAGTGACTTTTTCTAGTTCTTCAACATCATGGCTATGCTCGGCATAGGCCATCGAGGGTAGTACAAAACTCAGCACAATGCTAAGTGACAGGCTAGTACGTTTCATTTATCTTCTCTCTCATATAACTCAACCAAAAATCATAGGAAGTTATCTCTATCAAGAAGTATGTTTTTTCAAAAAACAGTGTGTGAAATGACACAAACTCATGCTGAAATGGCATGCTAATCTGATATTTAGTCTAAAAATAAAGAGAAACTGACAGCATGGCTGCTATTACCAGTTCATATATCACCGCTTTTTTACTCGGTTTATTCAGTACAGTTCACTGTATTGCTATGTGTGGTTCGGTTATTGGCGCACTGACCTTAAGTTTGCCTAAAGAGGTTCGTGAGAGTCAGAGACGAATGCTACCGTTTGTGTTCAATTACAACGTGGGTCGTATTCTGAGCTATAGCTTTGCCGGTGTCATCGTGGGGTTATTGAGTTCACCATTAACGCAGCTCAACGCGCATTGGGTGCTCAGAGTCTTGTCAGTCATCGTCATGATTGCCATGGGCTTATATCTAGCAGGCTGGTTTCCTAAGTTTGCTCGTGCTGAGCGTATGGGGGCCCCTTTGTGGCGGTGGTTACAGCCGATAGGTCAGAAGTTGTTGCCCGTGCGTAAAGTTAGTCAGGCCTTTTTCCTTGGTATGGTTTGGGGCTGGTTACCATGTGGACTTGTTTACGCAGCACTGGCTGTGGCGGCAACGGCTGGGGATCCAGTTAAAGGTGGGCTGGTCATGTTGGCATTTGGGGCAGGCACTTTGCCCGCGGTGATGGGGGCTGGATTATTTACAGGAATGTTAGCAGCATTGGGACGTTCAGCAAACTTACGTAAAGCTGCCGGTTTACTGATCATTCTGATGGCAGTCGCGACGCTTTTCTGGCCAATGGAAAGTTTGCATGAACACCATGCCATGCCTGACCATCAACATCAGATGCAGGGGTAAACGTAATGAATGATATTTTAGGTCAATCGCCTGATTTAACTCACATTTTGCGTACATTACCCATGATTGCTCTCAGTGATGCCAGTGTTCTAATCAGTGGTGAAACGGGTACTGGCAAAGAGTTAATTGCTTTAAGCCTGCATGAACAAAGTCGCCGTCGTGACAATGCGCTTATTACGATTAATTGTGCTGCGTTGCCAACTGAAGAGGTGGAACTGGATTTATTTGGTAGAAGTAATGAACAAGGTGAGATTACGTTCCGTGGCCGGTTACTAGCGGCAGAGGGTGGTACGGTTTTTCTGGATGAAGTCGATGCTCTGCCATTATCTGTCCAGGCAAAAGTATTACGCTTTTTAGAAGCGGGTGAGTGTCAGTTGCAGGGAAGTCATCGTTTACATGTTGCCGATGTTCGTATTCTGGCAGCGACCAGTGCTGATTTACCAGCTGAAGTAAAAGCGGGAAGATTCCGCCCCGACTTGTTTTATCGCTTGCAGGTGGTGCCGATTGAGTTACCAGCCCTGCGTGATCGTTCTGAGGATATTTCCTTATTGATGAGACATTACCTGAAAGTTTATGCGGGTAATAATGCTGTAGTGAGACTATCGAAAGAAGCAGAACAGAGTCTTTTGCATTACAGCTGGCCGGGAAATATCAGAGAGTTGCAAAATTTATGTCAACGGCTTGCACTCTTGCACCCTGGAGAATTATTACAGCCCGGTGATCTACCTAGGGAAATGCGTCCGGAAGTCGCCATTCAGCAGCATCAATTTGTGCTACCAGCCAGCGGTATTGATCTCGCAAAAGTGGAACTGGATCTCATTGAACAAGCACTGGATATGGCGGCGGGTAATCGCTCAAAAGCCGCTCGCATGTTAGGGATAAGCCGCGATACACTGTTATATCGGATGCAAAAATATAACCTGTCGCCTTAATGAGGTTGTTTGTCTGAACAAGCAATGCCAAAATCATCAGCAATTTGCAGTGAGAATTGGAGCCTTCTGAGTGAGACAGTATCTGGATTTATGCCAACGTATTATTGACGAAGGCGAGTGGGTTGAAAATGAGCGGACAGGTAAACGTTGTCTGACCGTGATTAATGCTGATTTAGAATACGATGTTGCCAACAATCAGTTTCCTTTAATCACCACACGAAAGAGTTACTGGAAAGCCGCGATTGCTGAGATGCTTGGCTATTTACGTGGTTATGACAATGCGGCAGATTTCCGAGCGATTGGTTGTCGAACTTGGGATGCTAATGCCAATGATAATAAAGACTGGCTGAATAACCCTCACCGCAAAGGTGAAGATGATATGGGGCGGGTTTATGGCGTTCAGGGCCGTCGCTGGCAAAAGCCTGATGGTTCTACCTTAGATCAGTTACAAAAAATTGCCGATGATCTGAAACGTGGTATTGATGATCGAGGTGAGATTCTGACTTTTTATAATCCGGGTGAATTTGATATGGGCTGTCTAAGACCGTGCATGCACACCCACACGTTTTCTGTTTTAGGCGGCACGCTATATTTAACTTCTTATCAACGTTCCTGCGACGTGCCTCTAGGATTGAACTTCAACCAGGTTCAAGTATTCTTTTTACTCAAAATTATGGCT
Source organism: Methylophaga sp. UBA678 (assembly GCF_002299105.1). NCBI lineage: Bacteria > Pseudomonadati > Pseudomonadota > Gammaproteobacteria > Thiotrichales > Piscirickettsiaceae > Methylophaga > Methylophaga sp. UBA678. Next base: position 92,486 of record NZ_DBNG01000018.1, on the reverse strand, counting down.
CAGATTTCTGGTCTTAAGCCGGGCAAGGCCTATCATAAGATTGTGAATGCCCATATCTATGAAGATCAGCTGGAGCTGATGCGTCATGTGCAATTAAAACGTGAGCCTTATCCTTCGCCTAGCTTGCATATCAACCCAGAAATTCGATCACTAAAGGATCTTGAAACCTGGGTGACCTTGGATGATTTTGAGGTTAAAGACTATCGCTATCATGAGGCTATTAAATATCCGTTTTCAGTGTGAAATAGCAATGAAATAGGTTAGGAGATGGGCATGAACAGACCATTATTGCTAGTCTGGCAAGAAGAGTTTAGTCAGCAGGTGCCTATTATTGATGAGCAGCATCGTGCCATCCTCGCCACCATCAATTCATTACATTATTTTCTACAGCAGGGGCTGGAGTTTGAGTCCTTATTACCTACCGTTAAGCTTTTGATAAGTTATATCCTGTTTCATTACAAAACAGAAGAGGGCATATTAAATTCAACGGAATATCCAGAGCTCAAAAACTATCAGCAAGCTATGGATAATCTGATAACTGAATTTAAGGTTGAGTGTCATCACGCTAAACAGCAAAAACAGCCAGAGCAAGTCCTTATTTTTCTAAAGAACTGGTGGAACAATCATCTTGAAGAGCATAAAACGATCACACCTTATCTCCATGACTGGAGCGGTGAATATTGCCGTGTAGATAAACAAAAAGAGAGAGAGAAATGAAAAAACAAATGGCTAGGACATTAACGGAATACCCGGTATGGGATCGCATGGTCCGTTGGTTTCATTGGGTAAATGTATTGTCGGTGATTGCATTGATTGCAATCGGGGTCGCTATCTTGAACAGTAAAGCCCTTGGTGTAAGTACAGATGGCAAAATTCTGTTAAAGACGTGGCATGTCTATATTGGTTATGTGTTTGTAATTAATTTAGCTGTGCGATTGTTTTGGACGTTTATCGGGAACCGGTTTAGTCGTTGGGCAGCCATTTTGCCAGTAGGGAAAAAGTATAAACAACAGCGGCAAATATACCTGGAGAGCATCAACGAGGGTAAGCCGGTGGGGTTTGCAGGACATAATCCTCTGGCACGTTTGATGGTGACCTTATTATTTATCTTATTAACGACCCAGGCGGTAACCGGTTTGGTACTGGGTGGCACTGATGTCTATATGCCGCCATTCGGAGAGAGTTTTAAGGCCTGGGTAGCAGAGAGTCCACAGACTGAAGCTTTGGTTGAGCCCTATTCAAAAGATGGTGTTAATGAGGCCGCTTATCAACAAATGCGAGATTTCCGTTCACCCTTCAAAGAAATACATGAAATCGTATTCTGGTTACTGAGCCTGGCTATCATCTTACATATTCTGGGCGTCGTATATAGCGAGCTTCGGGAACGTAATGGTCTGGTTTCTGCGATGTTTACGGGCAAAAAAGTCTTTAAAGACACGCCAGTAGATTGGGACGAGGATTAGATATGACGAGAAGTGGTGCGCTGTCTGGCGCGCCGCTTTTGCTGCCAGCGTAATAAGCCAGTAACAAATAATATTAACGGCACAAAGCCACTGATAAAGATAATAATCCGCCCAGTCAGTCCAAAGACTTCACCGTTATGTAAAGGGTGTAACCAATTCAGGATTTTATCTCCGGCTTTATCAGCCAACCCATCACGGCTGGCGACAATCTGACCATTGTATGCATTCACCCAAACCTGGGTTCTCGGGAAGCGACGACTGGGTTCGCCCTGTTGATAGAAAACGACACGCCAACTATTTTTTTGACTACCCGGCGACTCTACCCAGCGTAACTCAGCGTCGGGGAAAACTGTAAACGCTGACCTTACAGCGGCATCTGCTGAGATAACAGGCTTGTTCGCTTTTTCGTGAAGTGAACGAGTCAGATCGGGGCTTGAGGCTAATGGTGAAAAGGTGCGAATAATGTCATGTGTTTGTGTGGGTAGCGCCAACGCCGCTCCCGTTAAGCTCAGCATTAACAGCACAATAAAACCATAACTGCCTGACAAAATATGGAGATCAAACACCTTTTTGGCATAGCTGGAGCGCAGACGCCAAGCCAACACCTGGCGTAATTTTAGCCAGCCTGGCCACCATAGGACCATGCCAGAAATGAGTGATATCAGACTAATCAGGCCGATGATGCCAATAAAGGTTTTGCCGTTTTTATCTAGTAACAGGGTGTAATGCAGATTGTAGATCCAGGTCATCGCAAACTCACCCCAGAAGCGTTCACTAGTGACGTCTCGTGTGACAGGATCAAGGGTCACCATTAAAGGCGCAAACATCAAGTCGCGAGTTTCAACTGGCGTGTAATAACGCGCCATGATGGGCCAGCCTGAATGCAATGGTTGTTCAATACGCCAGGAATCCGTTCGTGTTGGAAATTGTTGATGTAACCGATCAAAGACAGCTTGTTGCTGACGGACAGGTGCTGTCGACACTGCTTCGATATCTGGATTTAACCAGATATCGAATTGCAGATAAAACACCAAAATACTGCCTGTTAGACCTAATAAGACCAGTAATAACCCTATACTGAGTCCAAGATAGGTGTGAATGTCCAGCCACAGCTGTCGAGCTTTTCTCATGCGTAATTAAAAGTCATATTGAATAGAACCATATATTGAACGGCCATCACCGGGCGAATGCATTGATTCTGAGTTCATCCAAACATACTCATAATAGCGGTCAAAAATATTTTTAAGTTCGAGATCGAGTCTGACTTTTTCTGTCAGTGCATAGCTAGCTGATGCATTAACCAAAACGTATTGACCATACTTATTAGTATTGTTTTCCTGATTTAAATAAGCATCATCCTGCGCACTGACCCAAGAAGATAATTTAAGCTTTGGTGTGGCTTGATAGTCTGCGCCGGCATCAATCAAATAGTGTGGTACATGATCAATCTCATTGCCTTTATTAAGTGGTTTATCTGCACCCGCTTTAAGGATTTCAGAGTCTTGGAATGAGGCAGCGAACCAGAGGCCCAGCTTATCAGTGGCTTGTGCATTAAATTGAAAATCTATGCCTCGACGTTGCGTTTTACCAATATTCTCACTGTCATTGTTCGCGTCACCTAACTTGGTTTTAAACTCACCATCAGCGACTTGCTGCCAGACTGCAACGCGTCCATTCAGCCAGTCTGTAGGAGTGAATTTAAGTCCGACTTCCCAACCTTCGTTAATCGATGCATCGAGATCGTTTGATAATGTGTTTTGTTTATAGCTGGCGGCACCAGAAGCGACCTGAAAGGTTTTGCCCCAGTTGGTGTATACAGCATATTGATCATTAAAAGAATAAACGGCGCTCAGCTTAGGTTGATTGATATTACCGTAATCGTTGATATCGCGATGTGTGCCGTTGTCATTTAAGCTGCCACGCACCGTATCAACACGGAAAGCAGGGACAATTTTCAGTTTTTCAGTGGGTTTATAAATGGCCTGGATAAAGCCGCCATAAATATCAAAATCGAAATTCTGGTTACGTGTCTCTGATGTTCGGTTTCGGTCCAGGTCGACGATATAACGACGACTTTCATTATTTTGCCATTCAGCACTCAGGCCGCCCATCAGGCTGAACTCATGCGCCCAGCTCACATCCGGTCGCCAGGTTAAAGTCGTTAAAGCGCCTTTATGTTCTTCTTCGGTTAATCGTTCGTTATGGTTGCCGCCTGCTGCAAAGGTGACATAACGATCTTCATCTAACTCATTTAGATAGGCCTTGCTGGTCCAGAAAAGATTATCAGTGATATCAATATCCAGATGAGCGCTGAATTGATTCATCATGCGATCACCACCATCTGCCTTGTTATGTGGTCGAGATTGTTCAGGATCATCATGTGCTTCAGCCCGTGTCAGGTAACCCGCTTCTTCACCTTCAGCTTTACCATGTCGCACAATCAAGCCAACTTGGGCACGCCCACTATTGGGTGTGTAAAACCATTTTCCGGAAAAAGTACTTTTTTCAATATCACTATGATGGCGATAACGGTTTGAGTTGAGATAACTGATTGCGTAATTTTGCGAGAAGCCATTGTTTTCTATACCACTGACAAACTGTACATTTCGTGTCGCATAGCTGCCATAAGTGACGCGGACTTTGTTATAGTTACCGCCTTGATGCGTAAAGATGCCAGCATTACCAGCAATATTATGCAAACCGTAGCGTGGGTCATTCGTGCCTCGTACGACTTCGATACTTTCGATTTCCAGAGGTGTCAGCAATTCCAGATAAGGCATATTGCCGGAGTTCTGATTACTGGGAATACCATCGATGAGGAGTTTTACTGCATTAACTTCACCTTCACCATTAAAGCCACGAAAGGAAATTTTGCCAGACTCATTACCCATACCGAACTGCGTTAACATCACACCTGGCATTTGGTCAAAAAGCTGCCATGTGTAATTGACATTTTGATCTTCAATACGGTCTTGGTTCAGCACATCAACAGATGTCGACAGATTACGCGAGGTCAATGGCCCCGTGCTATCTGATGATACAACCAGACTGCCCAAGCTCAGACTGGCATCATCAATTAACCTGTTTTCAGCAGCATAGACATTAATGGTTTGACTCACTAATAAGCCTAGACCGGCTACTTTTATAGACTTCATGATAACTCTCTCATCCGGTTTAACGTAAACCTATCAATGATAGAGAGCCTGAGTTTATTCTAATTAGGTCATTTCACTTGTTAATGAGGCAATTGACATAGTTAGACATGGCCAAGCTGTGCAAGTGAGGTTACATCAGCATCGCCGACGATGATGTGGTCCAGTACTCGGATATCCACAAGGTCAAGTGCAGACTGGATGCGTTTTGTTATGTGAATATCAGCCTGACTGGGCTCAGCAATACCTGAGGGATGATTATGAGCAAGAATAACCGCTGCAGCATTATGTTGGAGTGCTGACTTGACGACTTCACGTGGATACACACTGGCCCCATCAATCGTGCCACGAAATAATTCGTCAAACTGTAGAAAACGATGCTGATTATCCAGGTAGAGGCAGGCAAAAACCTCATGCGGGTAGGCACGTAAACGCTGTTTTATATAACGCATGGTAGTGTCTGCATCGGTAAATGCATCGCCATGTTTCAGGCTGGATTCTAAATGACGACGGCCCATCTCCAGAACGGCTTGTAATTGCACATATTTTGCCTGGCCAAGTCCATGGCCCTGACAAAACTCTTGCTGATCCGCTTCCAGTAAGCGCCGCAACGATCCAAATTCATGGATGAGTTTGCGGGCTAAGTCGACAGCGGAAAATCCTTTTACACCCGTGCGCAGAAAAATCGCCAGTAGCTCTGCATCAGACAATGCCTTAGCACCTGATAATAAAAGCTTTTCTCGAGGGCGATCATCGGCAGGCCAATCCTTGATTGCCATGATTCACTTCCTTGTTGTTGTTGCTTCCCACACTATATTTGCAGTTATTAGTAAAAACAATCACTTGTATGTACTAATCAGCTAAAAAATAGTATCCTGTGCGCCCTTTGACTTTAGCAGAAACTATGGCTGGCAAACTTTATATCAGAACATTCGGCTGTCAGATGAATGAGTACGATTCATCAAAAATGGCAGAAGTCCTGGCGGCATCTCATCAATTAGAACCTACCGATATTCCAGAAGAAGCGGACGTATTGTTGCTCAATACCTGTTCGATTCGTGAAAAAGCTCAGGAAAAGGTCTTCCACCAACTGGGCCGCTGGAAACGCTGGAAAGACTCACGTCCTAACCTGGTTATCGGTGTGGGTGGCTGTGTGGCCAGTCAGGAAGGTGAAGCCATTCGCCAACGCGCGCCGTATGTGGATTTGATTTTTGGACCGCAAACATTGCACCGTCTTCCGGCGATGCTGGAAGAAGTCAAAATCAGCCGCAAACCCAGCATTGATATCTCATTTCCTGAGATTGAGAAGTTCGATAACTTACCTGCCCCGAAAGCAGAAGGCCCGACCGCCTTTGTTTCGGTGATGGAAGGCTGCAGTAAATACTGCACATTCTGCGTTGTGCCTTATACCCGTGGTGAAGAAGTCAGTCGTCCGGTTGGTCCTATTCTGCGTGAAATTCGTCAGTTGGCAGCGCAAGGTGTACGCGAAGTCAATCTGTTAGGCCAGAATGTTAACGCTTATCAAGGTGTTATCGAAGGTGATGAAACTGCGGATTTAGCGTTACTGATTCATTACGTGGCAGCCATTGATGGTATTGAACGGATTCGTTTTACCACGTCTCATCCTGTTGAATTTTCTGACAGCTTGATTGAAGCGTTTGCCGAAGTACCTGAGTTGGTGAATCATCTGCATTTACCCGTTCAATCTGGCTCCGATCGTATTCTGACGATGATGAAGCGCGGTCATACTGCATTGGAATATAAAAGTAAGATTCGCCGATTACTGGAAGTCAGACCGAACTTAAGTATGTCGAGTGACTTTATTGTCGGTTTCCCCAATGAAACAGAAGAAGACTTTCAGGCGACCATGGATTTAATCAACGAGATTAAATTCGACCACTCATTCAGCTTTGTTTATAGCGCTCGCCCTGGGACACCGGCTGCGGCATTTGTGGATTCTGTCTCTGAAGAAGAAAAGAAACGCCGTTTGCAAATTATGCAGGATCGTTTGCGTGAGCTGGAAGATGAACATGCGAAAGCGATGGTGGGCACAACACAACGTATTCTAGTCGAGCGCGAAGCACATCGTGGTGGTGGCGATATGGCAGGTCGTACCGAGAATAACCGAGTGGTAAATTTCCCCGGTGACAGCAGTCTTATCGGTCAGTTTGTCGATGTGTATATCGAAGAAGCCTTCTCGAACTCCTTGCGCGGCGAATTAGTCGCTGATAGCGTTGCACTTTAAGCTCATCGGAATTATATAGTGACTCAAACCTCTCAAGCGCTCGATAGCATCAGCTTCGAGCTAAGCCCAGCAGATAATCCTCGCCTTGCCAACCTCTGTGGTCATTTGGATGAACATATTCGAATGATGGAGCGTGGCTTTGGGGTGGAAATCAATAATCGTGGTGTTAACTTTCAGATTATCGGTCCGGCAGACACGCTGACCTTAATTCAGGAAGTGATTCACGACTTGTACGCCGAAACCGCACAGTCAGTGTTAGCGCCTGAACAAATTCACATGGCGATTCGTAAAAGCGGTGGTGAAGATATATCCGCGGCGACAGAACCAGACAAAGAAGTGGTGATTAAAACAAAACGAGGCTTGATTAAAGCCCGTGGCGAAAATCAGCAAGCGTATTTGCGTCGGGTCATGACCCACGATATAAACTTTGGTGTGGGGCCTGCCGGTACGGGTAAAACCTACCTTGCTGTGGCTTGTGCCGTTGAGGCTTTGGAGCGTGATTTTTGTCGTCGGATTGTACTGGTCAGACCCGCAGTAGAAGCGGGCGAGCGTCTCGGTTTTTTACCGGGTGATCTAGCGCAGAAAGTCGATCCTTATCTCAGACCATTGTTTGATGCTTTATATGAAATGCTTGGGTTTGAGCGCGTGGCTAAATTAATGGAACGTAATGTCATTGAAGTGGCACCACTGGCTTATATGCGTGGTAGAACACTGAATGAATCTTTCATTATTCTGGATGAAGCGCAAAATACCACCACCGAACAAATGAAGATGTTCCTGACTCGTATGGGCTATAACTCTACTGCCGTTATTACGGGTGATATCACTCAGGTAGATTTACCCGGTTCAACACGCTCTGGTTTACGTCATGCCATTGAAGTATTGAAGGATGTGGACGGTATCGGCTTTACTTTCTTCCAGGCAAAAGATGTTGTTCGACATTCGCTGGTACAAAAAGTCATCTTGGCATACGATAAGGCTGATAAAAAAGCATGAGCGTTGTCGTGGATTTTCAGTGCGTTTATGAAGGCGAAAAGCCAGATGAACCACTGTTTACTCAATGGGCTGAAGCGGCACTATCCGAAGTCAATGAAGACTGTGAGTTGAGTATCCGCTTAGTCGATGAATCAGAAAGTGCTGAACTGAACAGTCAGTATCGTGGCAAAAATGGCCCAACCAATGTCTTGTCTTTTCCTTTTGATGCACGCATCAAATTAGAGCCTCGTTTATTGGGCGATTTAGTGATTTGCGTACCTGTAGTCAGAAAAGAAGCACAGGAACAAGGCAAGGCAGAGTTACATCATTGGGCACATATGGTGATCCATGGATGTTTACATTTATTAGGTTATGATCATATTGAATCGGATGAAGCGGAACAGATGGAAACATTGGAAATAAATATTCTGCATCAATTAGATATAGCTAATCCCTATGAATGGCAGGGAGTGGAATCATGAGTGAAGGACGACCGAGTCGCTTAGCAAATCAATCCTGGGTGCGAAAGCTCAGTAATTTATTTCTGGAGCCACAAGATCAGGAACAACTGATTGAATTAATTCGTTCAGCATCTGAACGACATATTCTGGACTCAGAAGCGCTATCTATTGTCGAAGGCGCATTAAGCGTGTCACAAATGCAAGCCCGCGATATTATGATTCCACGCTCACAAGTGGTCATGGTGTCACGTGATGCACCACCTGAAGAAACACTGAAACTGGTCACCGAAACGGCTCATTCTCGCTTTCCTGTGATGGATGATGACCGTGATGATGTGATTGGTATCTTGCTTGCCAAAGACCTATTAACCGCTGTGGTGAACAGCGGTGATTTTAATTTCGACCTGCGCGAAATATTACGTCCCGCTGTATTTATTCCTGAAAGCAAACGTTTGAATGTGTTGTTACGTGAGTTTCGGGCTCGCCGTAATCATATGGCCATCGTTGTAGATGAGTATGGTGGTGTGGCAGGTATCGTCACCATTGAGAATGTACTGGAACAAATCGTCGGTGAAATCGAAGATGAGCATGATATCGATGATGATGCGCCGATTCTGCAAAGAAATGAAAATACGTACACCATCAAGGCATTAACGATGGTTGAAGACTTCAATGAGTTTTTTGAAACCAATTGGAGTGATGAAGACTTTGATACGGTGGGTGGTTATGTCGTTAATCAGTTCGGTCACCTGCCTGAACGAGGGGAAGAAATCACGATTGATCGCTTCCAGTTCACCATTTTGCGTGCCGACAATCGTCGTTTATATCTGATGAAAATGGTGATTTTACCACCTGAAGAAGAGCCAGAAGCTGATACCGAATAATGCAAAAAAGTAATAGGCTGACAATGCAGGGTTGGAAAGGAAATATCGTTGCATTCATGGGTGGCGCTATTTTGCCGCTGGCATTTTCCCCTTTTAACCTATATCCCATTGCCATTCTCAGCCTGATTTTGCTTTTCGCCAGTTGGGATAATACAACACCGAAACAAGCCGCATGGCGCGGATGGTTATTTGGTCTTGGTATGTTTGGTGTGGGTGTGTCCTGGGTGTATGTCGCCATTCATGTTTTTGGCCATACCAGCTGGATTTTAGCAGGCATGCTGACTTTTCTGTTTGTCGCTATCCTGGCTTCTTATCTGGCGTTATTTGGCTGGCTAGTCAAAAAATGCACTTCTCATACATTCACTCTCTTTGATATCGCACTGCTGTTACCCACCATATGGTTTGGCTTTGAATTATTTAAAGCCTGGTTTTTGAGTGGTTTTCCCTGGTTAGAGCTTGGCGTGAGCCAGATAGAAGGGCCATTAGCAGGTTGGGTGCCGGTCGTGGGGGTGAATGCTGTGTCTTTCCTGGTGGCTCTGACGGCAAGCAGTTTGTTTATTGTGTTTAAACATAAAAAGCCATTATTCATTGTGCCTGTTATCGTCATATGGGTGGGAGGACAAGGGCTAAAATCTGTTGAGTGGACTCAGCCTTCAGGCGAAGCTATTAACACTACGATCGTGCAGGGTAATGTGCCACAGGATGTAAAGTGGAGCCCCGAACAGCTTGTCAGTACGCTTGCACTCTATCAGAAGTTAACCGAGCAACATTGGGACAGCCAACTGGTGGTTTGGCCTGAAAATGCCGTTCCTGCTTTTTATCATCAGCTGAAAGATTTTTTTATCGACCCGCTCATTAAGGAAGCGAAACAACACAATACGGATATTTTATTAGGCTTGCCTTTTGAAGATGAAAACGGGCAAGACTATTACAACAGTATGATGGTGGCTGGTGAGGATGCTGGTTTCTACCATAAGCGTCATTTGGTGCCGTTTGGAGATTATGTGCCTTTTGCCTGGTTAAGAGGCTTGATTGCTTTCTTTGATTTGCCGATGTCTGGCTTTGTACCAGGACCAGAGCAACAAAGTCTGTTAAAAGCCTCTGGGCAGCAAGTTGGCATCTCTATTTGTTATGAAGATGTGTTTTCACTTGAAGTTTTGGATTCCTTGCCGGAAGCTTCTATTCTGGTGAATGCGACTAATAATGCCTGGTATGGGGATTCATTTGCGCCGCATCAGCATTTACAAATTTCACGAAGTCGTGCCCTGGAGACTGAGAGACCGTTGGTCCGAGCCACGACAAACGGTATTTCAGCATTTGTTGATTATAAAGGCCGTATTCAGTCACAAACGCCTCAGTTTGAGCAGGCAACGCTGACGACAAACATTCAACCAAGGCAGGGAGCAACGCCGTATGTCACCGCGAAGCGTTGGCCAATATTTATTCTGATAGTGCTTATCATGGCTATTTGGTTTTATTATCGTCGTCAAGCGAGTTTGAGCTAAATATTATGCAGTTACTGACGATTCAGCGCATTCTAGGAATTTTACTGTCACTGTTCAGTATTACCATGCTGCCGCCGGTTTTGGTGTCCTGGTATTACCAGGATGGAGCCAGTAGTGCGTTTTTAACGGCGTTTGTTTTGCTGTTAATCATTGGATTATTGTTCTGGTTACCTGTTAGACACCATCGTAAAGAGCTAAAAATACGTGATGGTTTTATCGTGGTGGTGATGTTCTGGATTGCATTAGGCTTATCTGGGTCACTCCCTTTCTTTTTGACTGAAGTCCCAAAAATGTCGTTTACCGATGCTGTATTTGAGTCGATGTCTGGCTTAACTACAACTGGGGCAACAGTGCTAACAGGACTCGATACACTGCCCAAAGCCGTATTATTTTATCGTCAGTTTTTACAATGGCTAGGCGGCATGGGGATTGTCGTCTTGGCTGTCGCTATTTTGCCCTTATTGGGTGTGGGTGGTATGCAGCTCTATCGTGCTGAGACTCCGGGGCCGATGAAAGATGCGAAACTGACACCTCGCATCACCGAAACAGCCAAGGCGCTCTGGTATATCTACTTATCATTAACCATTGCTTGCGCCATTGCTTTCCGTTTAGGTGGCATGACTTGGTTTGACGCCATTTGTCATAGTTTCTCAACAGTGGCTATAGGTGGTTTCTCCACACATGATGCCAGTATTGGTTTCTTTGATAGCGCCACGATTGAAATGATTACCGTCGTTTTTATGTTGATCTCTGGTATGAACTTCTCGCTACATTTTCTGGCTTGGCGTCATCGTAGTATCAAACATTATTGGAAAGACTCAGAGTTACGAACTTATTTGGCCATTCTCGGTGTTATCTCGGTCGTGACATCCAGTTATCTGTATTTCAGTGCTACCTTTGATAATTTGTGGACTGCGGTCCATCAAGGTGTTTTCCAGACAGTATCTATTGGCACGACTGCTGGTTATACCACTACAGATTATTACCTATGGCCTGGTTTCTTACCTATCCTGTTATTGATGGCAAGTTATATCGGTGGCTGTGCTTTTTCTACGGGTGGCGGCATCAAAGTCATCCGTATTATGTTGCTGTTTAAGCAGGGCTACCGTGAAGTATTACGTCTGATTCACCCTAATGCGGTCTTTGCCATTAAGGTGAATGGTAAAGCCCTACCTGCGAAAGTGGTTGGCGCGGTATGGGGCTTTTTTGCTATGTATGTGTTCTGTTTCAGTATCATGCATTTGTTTTTAATGTCGACCGGACTCGATGTGGTCACGTCATTCTCGGCAGTAACTGCCTGTCTAAATAATCTGGGACCTGGTCTGGGTGAAGTTGGTGCCAACTTTGGTGATATCAATGCTCCATCTAAATGGGTTCTGGCCATGGCTATGTTATTGGGACGTCTGGAAATATTTACATTACTTGTCGTATTAACCCCTGCATTTTGGCGCCGTTAGCTTTGGATGTGCAGAAAAAATGGGATGCCATATATTCAAAGCAGGATGCTGAACTTGCAGCGTCAACGGTTTCACTGGTATTAGAGCAAAATCAACATTTATTGCCGATAACCGGGCTGGCACTGGAGCTAGCTTGTGGCCTGGGGGCGAATAGTCTTTTTCTGAGTGAAAAAGGCTTAAAAGTTCACAGTTGGGATATCTCTGCGGTTGCTATTTATCAACTAGATAAAATGGCCTTAAAAAGAAATGCTGACATTCACACCCAACAGCGTGATGTTATCGCTAATCCGCCTGAGGACAATCTTTATGATGTCATTGTGGTGTCTCATTTTTTGGACAGGGACCTGACGGCAAAGATCATATCGGCGCTCAAACCTGGAGGCATATTGTTTTACCAGACTTTTTGCCGTGATAAGGTCAATGATAGCGGACCTAGCAATCCCGCTTTTTTATTGGCAGATAATGAGTTGCTTAGACTATTTAACGCGCTCAAAGTAAGAGTTTACCGTGAGGAAGCCTTGATTGGACAATGTGATTTAGGTTGGCGAAATCAAGCCATGCTGGTGGCTGAGAAAGTATAAACATAATTTATTATAAATAAACTTGCCTGAAGTCGGGTTGATCTATAAAATAACGCGGTTCTAAAGCTCGTAACCTTATGGTTACAGCAAGATTTTTGCAAACACACATTAACGAGTACAGATATGAAAGCGGATATCCATCCAGATTACACCGAGATCAATGTTACCTGTAGCTGCGGTAACACCTTTAAAACTCGCTCTACACGCACTTCAGACTTGACTCTGGATGTGTGTTCAGAATGCCACCCGTTCTACACTGGCAAACAAAAAATGTTAGACACGGCGGGTCGTGTTGATAAATTCCGTCAGAAATACGGTAAATAATCTGTCGGAACCACAGAATGGTTTGAATTATGATTGACGTATTAGTAAAAGCTAGTACAAGTCACGACAGAATACGAAGCCTCTGCTTAATCGCAGGGGCTTTGTTGTTTCTGGGGCTTGGTGGCTGTGCAACAAACCCGGTAACCGGGGATCAAAACTTCGTCATGTTTGGCGAAGATTCTGAACTGCAAATGGGCAGAGAAAACCATCCCAAAATCATTGCAGAATATGGTCGCTACGATGACGAACAACTGCAACGTTATGTGCAGGGAGTTGGAGAAAAGCTGGCTGCTGTCAGTCACCGTACAGATCTGGTCTACCGATTTACGGTATTAGACTCTCCTGTTATTAATGCGTTTGCTTTGCCGGGGGGGTATATCTATATCACTCGGGGGCTGATGGCATACCTGAACTCTGAAGCAGAACTTGCGGCAGTACTTGGTCATGAAATTGGTCATGTCACAGCCAGACATGGTGTCAGACAACAGAGTGCGGCGCAGGCTGCCAATATTGGTTACACACTTGGGTCATTATTGATACCTGAGCTGCGCAACGCTGGTTCTCAAAATATATTCAACATGCTGGGCGGTGCATTATTGAGTGGGTATGGTCGCGAGCATGAGCTTGAGTCAGATCGCTTGGGTGCTGAATATCTGGCTAGAGCTGGCTATGATCCGAGCGCGATGATTGATGTGATTTCTGTGTTAAAAAACCAGGAAATATTTGCTGCTGCTGAAGCCAAGAAGCAAGGACGTGACTATCAAGGCTATCATGGCCTGTTTGCCAGTCATCCAGATAACGATACGCGCTTACAGGAAGTGGTGGCTGCTGCTGGTAAAAATAAAGTGGCTGATGGCCGGATTGAGAAAGCGGCCTACTTGGAACATATTGCTGGCATGACATTTGGCGATAGTGAGGATCAAGGCATACGATCTGAGAATCATTTTTACCATCTATCTATGAACTTTGCCGTTGATTTTCCTGAGAAGTGGCATATCAACAATAACCCCGACAGTTTGCAAGCGATTGCTCCTGATGGCAAAGCGGTGATAGAGATGGGGGCGGCAGATTTGAATCGTCAGTTATCACCTGAGCAATTTATCAAGCAGCGGTTAAAAATCACGACGATCCGATCTGGCCAGGCTTTTGAAAGTCATGGATTATCAGGTTATACCGGTATTGCTTTAAGTCAGAATAAAACGATCAGGGTTGGGGTGGTATACCTGAATGACAAAGCCTTTATTTTCTTTGGCGGTACTGAAAGTAGCAATATGTTTAGCAGCTATGATCCGGCTTTTCTGACAACGATTAAAAGCTTACATCGTTTAAGAGATGATGAAGTGAAACTAGCCCAGGAATTAAAAATTCAAATTGTGAAGGTGGGTAAAAGTGATAACTATGCTGCGTGGGCAAAACAGAGCAGAATCAGTAATAGCCCAATCGAGCAATTGCGTTTACTCAATGGTGATTACCCGGACGGCGAATTACAGCCCGGGCAGTTAGTAAAACAAGTTCGGTAAATCAGAATAGTTCAATTACCGGTGACGAGCCGCTATCACCTTGTCCTGATAGCGGTGCCATCCGCTTCGGTACATACTCTTCTCTGAAGGTTTCGTATATTGCATCCGTTGCTTCTGGTCTGGCGAGCAAACCCGTGGCAGGATCAATTCTCACTGTCACCATACCCACTGGTGGTTCCAGAGGAGATTCTGGCATACCTTCCAGAGCGACCTTCATAAAGTCTATCCACATAGGCAGGGCAGCACGTCCACCCGTTTCATAACGCCCCAACGAGCGTGGGTTATCAAATCCTACCCAGGCTACAGCGACCAGTTCCGGATGGAAACCATTAAACCAGGCATCTACCTGATCATTAGTTGTTCCTGTCTTTCCTGCGAGATCATTCCGTCCAAGACTCATCGCTTTACGCCCCGTGCCGTGTTTAACGACATCACGCAATAGACTGTTCATGATGTAATTATTCTGTGGTGTCATGATGCGTTGCGCGGCATGGAACTCGTCATTATCGTCATTAGAGGCATCCAGTAAACAGGTTTCACACACGGTATCTGGCGTGGCCTGCATCACAATCTTTCCTGAAGCATCTTCAACACGTTGAATAATGTAAGGTTCTACTCTATAGCCGCCATTAGCCAGTGAAGAATAGGCACGAGCCATATCCCAAGGTGCTGCACTGCCACTACCTAATGCTAAAGATAGATTTTTGTGCATCATGCCCGGTTTAAATCCAAACCGCTCTGCATACTCAACAGCATAGTCTGCGCCGATATCACGCAGCAAGCGGATAGAAACCAGGTTGCGGGAATGAATTAAGGCTTCTCTTAAGCGCGTGGGACCAAAGAATTTGCCGCTGTAGTTTTGTGGGCGCCAGACATTCTCTAAGCCAGGATCATCAAATACGACTGGCGCATCATTGACGATGGTAGCGGCGGTGTAGCCTTTTTCCAGTGCGGCAGAATATATAAACGGCTTAAATCCAGAGCCAGGTTGACGACGAGATTGAGTCACCCGGTTAAACTTATTATTGAAGAAGTCAAAACCACCATTCAAAGCGGTGACAGCGCCATCATACGGTGCAATTGCTACCAGTGCGCCCTGTGCCTCGGGTAACTCAGCCAGCTCCCAGTTCGAACTGGTTAATTGTTCAACTCGAATAATGTCACCGGCCTTAATCGCATCGGTGATTTTCTTTGGCACAGCGCCTCGGCTATTGGTACTCAGTTTTTTCTGAGCCCATTTCACCGCATTGAGTGGTAAATGTGCGTAACCCCAGTTCCTGATGTATAACTCAGCTTTTTCGTCAGTGGTTTCAATCACAAGGGCTGTTTTTAGTGGACCAATATTGTCGTAGTCTTTCAGAATTTTATCGAGAGCTGCTCGATCTGATAGGTCCTCTGGTAAAGCTATATTGGTGACTGGACCGCGATAACCATGTCGACGATCGTAGTCTAACAGTGCAGTCTGTATGGCTTTATTAGCAGCTTGTTGATGCTTGGCACGAATTGTTGTGTAGACATTAAAGCCATTGGTATAGGCTTCTTCACCAAACTTGGCGATTAGGTCTGTACGTACCATTTCTGAAACGTAAGGGGCATATACTTTGATTTCCGGACCGTGATAGCTTGCCGTAACGGGCGCTTGTATAGCCTGATCGTAATCTTCTTTTTTGATAAAACCCACTTCCCACATACGGCGTAAAACATAATTGCGTCTGATAGTGGCTCGTTCTGGGTTTGCAATAGGGTTGTATGCTGAAGGTGCTTTGGGTAAACCGGCGATCATGGCCATTTCTGATAAAGATAATTTATCTAGTGGTTTGCCGTAATAGACATTAGCCGCTGCGCCAACACCGTAGGCGCGGTTGCCTAAATATATCTTATTCAGATAGAGCGATAAAATGTCTTCTTTGGATAAAACTTTCTCAATTTCAAGGGCGAGAATAATTTCATTTAATTTTCTTAAATACGTTTTTTCATTAGATAAGAAAAAATTGCGCGCAACCTGCATAGTAATCGTACTACCACCTTGCGATTTTTCCCCTGTCACTAACAAAGAATAAGCCGCGCGGATAATACCTTGATAATCAACACCAGGATGTTGGTAGAAGCGATCATCTTCCGCCGCTAGAAAAGCATCAGCAAGCGATTTCGGGATTTCATTGTACTCAACAGGGATACGTCTTTTTTCACCAAATTCGGCCATTAACAGGCCTTCAGAACTGAAAATCCGTAGCGGGATTTGTAACTGTGTTTCCTTGAGGGTATTGGTGTCTGGCAGTTTCGGCGCCAAAAAGAAATAGACAACGCCAACGGCGATAAGTGTCAACAACGCTAGAATTAAAATAAGCTTTGTAGTGAAACGAATAAATCGATGCATGTAGACTTGGCTGTTATGTAAGAAATGATGTGAAAGTATATATTGAGTCACAAATAATAACAGTGAGAGAGTTCAAATCACTAGTTTTATTGATATATTTAGGTTGACAACCCCAATAATCTTAATAAACTACTTTAAGTAAGAGTGCTAAGTGGGCTTATGCAATTGAATCAACGGGAATTGAGGCGATAAATGTTCGGACGAAAAAAATCCCCTTTGCTAGGAATAGATATCAGTTCTTCGGTAGTAAAGGTATTAGAACTGAGTAAAAAAGGTGAGAAGTACACTGTCGAGTCATATTCCGTTGAGCCATTGCCTGTTAATGCCGTGGTGGAAAGCCGCATTGAAAATAGAGATGAGGTCGCTGGAGCGATTAGACGAGCAGTCAAACGTTCCGGTACCAAAGCCAAAGAAGCCGCTGTTGCCGTGTCTGCGAATTCTGCCATTAGCAAAATCGTTTCTTTCCCTGCTTCATTATCAGAACGTGAGTTAGAAGAAAACGTATTAATGGAAGCAGAAAATTATATTCCTTATCCGCTGGATGAAGTCCGTTTGGACTTTGAGATATTAGGTCCTTCAGCTGCTGATGTTGAGGCTGTGGATGTGTTGCTGGCTGCTTCCCGACGTGAAAATGTAGACGTACGTACCGAAGTCGTAGAAAAAGCGGGCTTAAAGCCAAGGCTGGTCGATGTTGAAGCGTACACCATGGAAAATGCTTTCGAGTTAATCGCGCGTCAATTACCACATCATGGACAGGGATTAACTGTTGCTGTAGCGGATGTGGGGGCCACCTTAACGACCTTACATGTTTTAGTCGATGGCAAGATTGTATTTACTCGGGAACAAACGTTTGGTGGCAGGATGTTAACCGAGGATATTGAGCGCCATTATGGTATGTCATACCAGGAGGCCGGACGTGCTAAAAAGGATGGCAGTTTACCCGACGACTATGGCCCAAAAGTGCTTGAGCCATTTAAACGTTCGATGGCCATGACCGTCACGAGAGCATTACAGTTTTTCTTTTCCGCGTCGACACAGTACCAGTCTATTGATCATATTATCTTGGCTGGAGGCTGCGCATCTATCAATGGTATCGATACGATGATTGAAGAAGAAACGGGTACTTCAACCTCTATTGCGAATCCCTTTGCTGAAATGATTCTTGGTTCACGAGTGAAGATTCAGGCATTGAGTAATGATGCTCCCTCGATGATGATTGCTTGCGGCTTGGCAATGAGGAGTTTTGACTGATGGCACATATCAATTTACTGCCATGGCGTGAAGAACGAAGAGAAGAGCGGCAGAAACAGTTTTATTTAGCGATGGGCGCGACTTTTTTGTTTGCAGCCCTTATTTTTTATCTTGTAATGAGTTATGCCAATAGCTTGATTAGCGAGCAAAATCAAAGAAATACCTTATTACAAACAGAAATCGCCAAGTTAGATATCAAGATCAAAGAAATTCAAGATCTGGAGCAACAGAAAAAACGCCTGCTAGCGCGTATGCAGGTTATTCAAGACCTACAGGAAAGCCGTCCCAAAGTGGTTAAAGTGTTCGACTCCATCGCTCGAGTCGTGCCTGAAGGCATCCATTTGGAAAAAGTAGTACGGACAGGGAACACCATTACATTCAGTGGCACAGCAGAATCGAATGCCCGAGTATCTGTGTTCATGCGCCAACTAGATGAAAATCCGGAATACGGCGAATCTCGTCTACAAGTCATCAAACGCACATCCAGCAACAACAATGCAATTAGACAGTTTACGGTGGAAGTAAACGAATCAACTGATGCTACTCAGGAGGATAAATAATGGATCTCTCCTCTATCAATGAATTGGATTTTAATGAAAGTGGTGAGTGGCCAACGCCGATAAAAATTATTGCTGGTGTTTTGATATGCCTGTTGGTCTGGGCAGGAGGCTATTACTTCATATTGAAAGATAAGCAGGCAGAATTGACAAAGCTTGAACAGAAAGAAGTGGAGCTCAAACAAATTTTTGAGATTAAACAAGCTAAAGCTATCAATCTTGAAGCTTACAAAGAGCAATTAGCTGAAATGCGCGTGATGTTCTCTTCCATGCTTGAGCAGTTACCTAAGAAAAGCGAAGTACCAGATTTACTCGTGGATATCACCCGAACAGGGTTGATAAACGGCTTGGAGTTTGAGTTATTCAAACCTGAAGGTGAAAGACCTGTAGATTTTTATGCTGAACTGCCGATACAAATGACGGTAACCGGTACCTATCATCAATTTGGCGAGTTTGTCAGTGGGGTAGCATCGTTACCACGAATTGTCACGCTTCATGACATCAGTATGGGGCCTATGAGTCAGGCAACAGGTAAGATGACAATGAATGTTACCGCCAAAACATATCGTTATTTTGATGATGATAAATAGAGTGACAATGAATATGAAAACAATTCACACATCATCAAAAGCCTTATTAAACGTAATCGGTACTCTATTAGTGATGTTGTCTTTGACTGCATGTGATCAGGATAAAGCTGACTTAACCGTGTATATCGCCGAGGTAAAAAGTCAACAGAAATCAGATATAGAACCGATACCTGTCATGAAGCCTTATGAAAAATTTGCTTATGCAGCGTCAAGTTTACGTGATCCGTTTATTCCTACTGTTATTGATGTACCACAACCTGCACCAGAACCTGTCATAGATAATGGTATTCGCCCTGATGAAAACAGACGAAAAGAAGTGTTAGAGTTTTTTGACTTATCTCAGTTGCAGTATGTTGGTACGTTAGAGCAAGAGCAGGTCTGGGCACTTGTTAGAGCACCTGACGGTGTTATTCACCGTGTGCAAACAGGCAATTACATGGGGCAGAATAACGGTAAGATTATGGAAATCAGCGACTCAAAGCTGATTCTCAAGGAAATCGTTCCTCAGGGCGGTGGTGGATATATTGAACGAGAGACTTCCGTTCCAGCGGTAGAGGTAAACTAGTCAATGAAAATGATGAGAGATCAAAAAGTCATGGATACACAGCAATCATTAGAAACCAAATCCAGCTGGAGCGTTAGATTGAAACATCATTTATTCTGGCTAACTGCTCTATTTGTAGCTAATACCGCTGCTGCGACAGATATAACTGCTGTGGATTTCAGTGCGTTGCCTGGTGATAAAGCGAAGATCCTGGTCCAGTTCTCGGATGACTTTCCTGAGCCACACAGCTTTTCAACGGATGACCCAGCTCGCATTGTGATTGATTTTGCTGGAGTAAAAAATGCACTCCCACAAAGAGTGAAACAGGTGAATGTTGGCGTCACCAAAAGCATTGCGGCTGTAGAAGCTGGTGACCGCACACGAATGGTTATCAACTTACTGCAAAAAGTGCCATACACCATTACACGAAACAATCGTCAGATGACTATCAGTATCGATAGTGCCAATGTAGCGAAAAATAAAACATCTACCGGTTCTGCATTAAACAGCGTCAAGGATATTGATTTTCGACGTGGAGACGATGGACAGGCTCGTTTAGTGTTAAAGCTGGCTAATGACAACGCAACCATGGATGTGAAACAACAACGTGGAGATATTGTTGTCGATTTGAGTAATGTGTCGTTGCCGGAAAATCTTCATCGCCGTCTAGATGTGATGGACTTTGCCACGCCTGTTCAATTCATCGATACAGAAAGTAAAGACGGCGGCACACAGTTAACGCTAACCACAAAAGGCAAATATGAGCACCTTGCCTATCAATCTGAAAATACATTAGTGGTTGAAGTAAAACCTGTTGCCGATGACGAGTTGAAAAAAGGTGGGCGCAATGAGTTTGGTTATACTGGCGAAAAACTCTCACTCAACTTCCAGAATATTGAAGTGCGGGCTGTACTTCAGCTTTTAGCTGATTTTACAGGCATGAACCTCGTTACCAGTGACACCGTGACTGGCAACCTGACTCTACGTCTAAAAAATGTTCCCTGGGATCAAGCTCTGGATATCATCTTAAAAACGAAAGGCCTTGCCATGAGACAAAATGGCAATGTGATGTTAGTTGCACCAGCTTCAGAAATCGCCGCCAGAGAGAAACAAGAACTGGAAGCTCAAAAACAACTTGTTGAGTTAGAGCCACTGTATACGGAGATTAAAGAAATCAAGTTTGCTAAAGCCGATGAGCTGGCAACCTTGTTACAAGGTGACGGTAAAGAATCGGGTTTCTTATCTGCCCGAGGTAATATTACGATTGATGCCAGAACTAATTCTCTGTTAATTCGTGATACGGCAAAAGGTCTGACTGAAATCAGTCAAGTCATTGAACAATTAGACAAACCTGTCAGACAAGTATTAATAGAGTCACGTATTGTTATTGCAAATAATGACTTTGAGAATGAATTAGGTGTTCGTTTTGGGGCGTCTGGTCGTAGCCGAACCTTGGGTGTGGGTACGTCTGGCTCATTAGATGGCTTGACCGTGACTGATGGTGTGAGTAATCCAAACTTGGTCACACCCGCAACCGGCACACGAACATTAGGTCAGGATTTAAATGTGAACCTTCCTGTGACAGATGCTTCTGGCACCATAGGACTTGCTTTAACAAAACTTCCACTAGGAATGATACTAGAGCTTGAATTATCAGCCATGGAGACCGAAGGTAAAGGTGAGGTTATTTCTTCACCACGAGTGATTACCTCTAACCAAAAGCAAGCTACCATTGAGCAAGGGACAGAAATACCGTATCAGGAAGCAACATCAAGCGGCGCAACGAATGTGTCGTTCAAAGAGGCCGTGCTGAAGCTGGATGTGACACCTCAAATTACACCTGATGATCGTATTGTGATGGACTTAGAAGTCAGCAAGGATGCCGTTGGTAGTTTATTCAATGGTATTCCGAGTATTGATACCCGTAAAGTTCAGACACAAGTCTTAGTTGACAATGGTGAAACAGTAGTTTTGGGTGGGATTTATGAACAAACAAAATCTGACACGGTAGAGCGTGTCCCGTTTTTTGGTGATTTACCTTACGTTGGCTTTATGTTCAGAAATACGAATAAAACAGATTCAAAACGTGAATTACTGGTTTTCATCACACCCAAAATTGTAAAAGAAGGATTTCAATACTGAAATCAGTCATTATCGGTTAAAATGAAAAAGCCGGATCTTATGTGATCCGGCTTTTTTGTCATCAGCATTTGGATTAAACCACTTTGAGTTTAGGAAATATATTTCTTGTTGGGCCGATGGGCGCAGGTAAATCTACAATAGGTAGACAGCTTGCAAAAGCTCTACACAGGAAGTTTTACGATAGCGATAAAGTTATTGAAAAGCGAACAGGTGTGTCTATTTCCTGGATATTTGAAATGGAAGGGGAATCTGGCTTTAGAGACAGAGAATCAAAAGCGATTGATGAATTAACTGATTTGAAAAAGGTAGTTGTGGCTACTGGTGGCGGTGCGGTTTTGTCTGAACAAAATCGTCAATGGCTTAAAACGCGTGGCCAGGTTATTTATTTATCTGCATCGGCAGAGCAATTATATCGACGTACAGCCAGAGATAAAAAACGTCCCTTATTACAAAACACCGATAGACGTAAACAAATTGAAAACTTACTCTCAATTCGAGATCCTCTCTATCGTGATGTGGCTGATATTATTGTAAAAACAGGTGAGCAATCTGTTCAGCATACCGTCAATGAAGTGATTCGTAAGCTGAAAGAATTAGACAAAAAAAGTGAAACGCATGAAAACGCTACAGGTTGAATTAGCAGAACGCAGTTATCCCATTTATATCGGGACTGAGTTATTGTCACAGAAAGAGTTGCTAAGCAAGCATATCAAACGTCGCGAAGTCGTGATTGTGACGAATGAGACCATTGCACCTTTATACCTTGAGAAAGTGAGTGCTTTACTGACCGAGTTTAAGTGTGAATCTGTCATTTTGCCGGATGGTGAGTCGTATAAAACTCTCGAGGTAATGAATCAGATTTTTGATAAGTTACTCTCGGAGCAGTTCTCAAGGCAAGTGACATTGATTGCACTTGGAGGGGGCGTTATCGGTGACATGACAGGGTTTGCTGCGGCATGTTATCAACGGGGTGTACCATTTATCCAAATACCCACCACCTTGTTATCACAAGTTGACTCTTCCGTGGGCGGAAAGACTGCGGTGAATCATGCTTTGGGTAAGAACATGATTGGCGCGTTTTATCAGCCGCAATGTGTCATTGCGGATACCAACACACTCAATACCCTGGATGATAGACAATTAGCTTCCGGTATAGCGGAAGTCATCAAATATGGCTTGATTAATGATTTGGCTTTTTTTGAATGGCTGGAAAACAATATTTCAGCGTTAAAGCAGCGTGATCCACAGGCATTAGCCTATGCTATCGAGCGTTCATGTCAGGATAAGGCCGATATTGTTGCTAAAGACGAGACAGAACAAGACGTTCGTGCATTATTAAATTTAGGTCATACTTTTGGTCATGCCATTGAAACGGGCATGGGCTATGGCAATTGGTTGCATGGCGAAGCGATTGCAACCGGGATGTTAATGGCCGCCGATCTGTCAGCAAGACAAGGTTGGATGTCAACTGAGGATGTTGCACGTATACGAGATTTATTCATTGCTGCAGGGCTACCAGTTGATGGACCACAACAAATGTCTTCTGACGACTTTATGTCATTAATGTCAGTTGATAAAAAAGTTCAGGATGGAGTCATTCGCCTGGTGTTATTGAAAGGCATAGGCAAAGCCATTATCAGTGATAATTATGATGCAGATAAACTGCGTGAAACACTGATGGCATTTCAAAAAGAACTATAGGTGCTGAATGAGTGATATTGCTGCAACATCGCCAGAGCCAGCATATATCACTAAGCTGGCTTTACGTCATCTTCCTTTCTCTGAGGTAAAAGAGACGCAAGACTTTTTCGATGGCCGCTATATCAAGCAACGACGTTTACTGATATTACATTTATTAAGATCTACTACTACTCCCATTCTGTTGCAGGCAGATTCAGGGGCAGGTAAGACAACGTTATTACAGCAACTACAGCGTCAGGCACCGTCTGATATACGGTTTTACAGCTGGCAGAAAAATGTGTCAGCTGCTGAGCAGTATCAAAGCATGTTAAAAATATTAGCGACTGAAACGGCTTCGACACGAGATGAAACAGCGCTAACGAATATTTTAAAAGAGCGGTTCGGTCATCTAAAAAAACTCAACATTACTCCTGTCTTACTGGTTGACGATGTGCACTTGTTGACGGAGGTTGAGCAGCAAGTCTTACAAGTCTGTCTCAGCTGGCAAGATGAGCAGAAAGAGCCAGTCATGCAAGCTGTCATAGCAATGACGGCAAAAACACCCTTTACGCTTATTTCCACGCAATGGATGGATTTACCGCCATTAGAGCTTATTGAAACAGAAGCGTATTTATTACACCGCTTGAAATACGCTGGACTTCAGGGAGATAGCCCTTTCACCCAAAAAGAGATTCAATATTTAAGTAAGACATCAGCAGGGAATCTGGCAAAACTGAATGCCTTGGCGCATCAGCAATTATTAGGCATCAAAGCCAAAAAGTGGCGTACCAGACCTTCTATCAGCCTTGGAAACGTCCATTGGCTAAGATGGGGTGGAGGACTTTCGCTGGCCATTGTTATTCTGCTTATCCTAAGTTTTCAGAATCAAATCAATGAATGGATTACAGCCTCTACCACAACTGAAAATCACCTCGATTTGCCGGAAGATATTACAACCGAAGATGAGAAGCTGGCCACGGTTATTGTTGGGGATGAGCAAGAAAAAGCAGCAGAAATGCTCTCGGAACGTGAAAAGTTAGAAGCGCTACTTGCTGAAATTCCTCCTCCAGCGTCCCAGGAAAGTGAGGCTCCAAAGGCCATAGAGCCAGAACCACTCAGCGCACCTGTTCCTCAGCAACTTTCTGAGCCTGAAGAACAACCCCTCGCCGAGATATCAGTGGAAGAGCTGTCAGGGGAAAACACCAGTCAGCAATCACGTCAGGAAGCTACAGATAAAGCTGATGAGGATATGCTGAGCGCTGTTCACCAAAGAGACTGGATTCTGTCTCGTCCAGAAAAAAGCTATACATTCCAATTAATGGGATCGTGGGAAGATAAAGAAGTCGATGACTTTATCAAGGAGCATGGGCTGAAAGGCGATGTTGCCCGCTTCACCAGCTTACGCGAGAATAAACCATGGCATGTGCTTATTTATGGTGTTTATCCATCTAAGCAAGCAGCCCTAAAAGCCAGTAATCAGTGGTCTGGTGCCATGAATAATTTGCCAACCTGGTTACGTCGATTTGATAGTGTACAAAAACAAATCAAAGAAAAGGGCGTAGCACCCTAAGAATATTGTCTGCGCTTGTATCGAGTCCTGCAAAAACGACACGATAATACAAGGTTTGATTTAATTTAATAGTAGAAATGGTGCCATTTTTAATTAATGATGTTAAATCATGATCCTGGTTGAGCTTGAAGCAGACAATACCTGTCCCATGATTGATCACTTTACACTTAGCTTGTTCAAGTGCTTCGGTAAAATGTGCTGCTTGTGCAAGACGATAAGCCATTTTTTCAATAAACCATGTTTTGCCCAGCAGCTTCCAGTTTAACCATAAGGGAAGAAAAACCTCTCCTCCATAAGAACCACCAATGGTCATCTCGGGCGGCTCTGATAGGTAATCAATCGCACTCATCAATTCTGGGGCTTGATGGCTAAATAAAAGACTGCATGGTCTAGGTTGGAATAATGCTTTATGGGGGTCGAAACTCAAGCTATCGACTTTCGATATGAGTTGTTTAAGCTCATTAGCCTGTAAAAGCATAAAGCCTCCCCAGGCGCCATCTACGTGTAACCATGAGTCATATTTAGTCGCAATTGCTGTTATCTCTTCGATGGGATCCACAGCCCCCGTGGCTGTGGTTCCCATATTAGCAATAATGGCAAGTGGTGCAGTCTCTGCACATTTTTCTTCTAATGAGGCGAGGTGGATTTGTTGACGCCCGTTACATTCAATTACTTCAAAAGTGATACCGAGAATATCACAGGCTTTGGCTATGGAATAATGGCACGCTTCACTGCCATAAATCACGTTTTTATTAGTGTCTGACTGCTTTCTCGCCTGCCATAAAGCCTGTAGATTTGAGAATGTTCCACCATGAGTAAATTGGGTGTAAGTAAATCCAAACTCTTCTGCCAGCGTGTAACGAAGTTCTGTTTCAGCTTGTTTGAGTTTGGGATAAAGCTCAGGAGATAACAGATTGCCATGATGGTGCAATGCCAACTGCATACCTAACTGACTGTATGGTGCCAGATCGGGTGTCATATGAGCTGCCCAACATGCATTCTGGTAACGGCTGGCCTCTTCGACAAGATCCTGATAACTGATATCAGACGAAAGATTTTCCCGTGCATTATCTGCTTGTGCTGTCTGGCTTATTCCATCCTCAGCATCATAGTTATGTTTCATGTTTGTTCATTGCAGTACAAGACCTTTGTCGGGAAACAAGGCTTGCTGTTGAAAGTGAAACAGGCGTGTCATAACGGGCTGTTGATGGAATAAGGGCAGAAAGCCACTGTCCAGGACGTTATGATTAATTAAAGATTTTATCTGACTAGAAATAACGGTACTGCGTTTAATGATGCTGAGCTCATCCGCCTTGAGTGACTGACTCAGCCACAAGGCCATGCTATCTGAAGTAATATTCCAGCTATGTTTTAACTCTGCTACAGACAATACTCTATGATCGGGAAGCCAGATATATAAACCATTTTTCAATAGCGTTGTCTGTTGCTCACCTGGGTAGTAGAAAGGGCGACAATTCGGTGCTAGATCTTTTATTAATAAACCAAATTGTGACATGGCTAAGATGGCCATATGATGTGCTGTCGCATCACTAAAGCGGTGTAAACGTTGAGCATGCCGAACTTCATCAGCAAAAGGGCCACCGCCAGGTACGATAATCACGGTTTCGTATTCGCTGGCTCGACTTAATAATGTTAGCCATTGCTTAAGTTCTGGCGTATGAAAAAGACTACCACCCAGTTTAATAATTCGCATGTTATTGTAAAAATTGAATTAGGTTAATCATTGCTGCTGCTTTATCGTGCACTTCCTGGTATTCCTCATCTGCATCAGAGTCTGCCACAATTCCGCCTCCAGCCCAGAATCTTAGACGATTATCACTGAATACCATGGTGCGAATAGTAATGTTGGTATCCATATTACCATCAAAACCAATATAGCCGATGCTTCCACAGTAGACACCGCGACGTTGGGGTTCAAGCTCTTCTATAATTTCCATTGCTCGTAGTTTTGGCGCGCCAGTTATAGAGCCGCCAGGGAAACATGCTCTGAGTAAAGTCACCGCTGACTCTGTCTTGGCCAAGGTACCTGTAATCGTGCTCACGAGGTGGTGGACAGTGGCAAAGCTCTCCAATGCAAAAGGGTGAGGGACCTGAATACTTCCCGGTTCACAAACCTTACCAATATCATTCCTTAGCAGGTCGACAATCATTAAGTTCTCGGCACGATCTTTTAGGCTGTTTTGAAGTGACTCAGCAAGCAATCGATCTTTTTCAGGATTATGGCGATCGCGAGGTCTTGTTCCCTTGATAGGTTTTGTTTCTACCTGTGTTCCCTCAACACGCAATAAGCGTTCTGGTGAAGAGCTTAAGACCGAGACGGTACCCGTATCAAAATAGGCTGAAAAGGGCGCTGAATTTTGTTTTCTTAAAGCCTGATATGCCAACCATGAATCACCTTCAGCATTAACTTCGAAGCGCTTTGCCAGATTAACCTGATAACAATCGCCCTCAGTAATGTAGTTTTTTATTTTTTTGAAAGCTGACTTATACGATGTCGTATCGAAGTTACTTTTTAATCGACTGGTGATATTGAATGTTCTTGCTTGCTTGTCAGCTAAGGAGTTCAAGGTTTTGAGCAAGTCTGACCATCTATCCTCTGTATGAGGATCAAGACCATGACTAACCAGCCAGCTACGTTTCAACTTGTGATCAACGACGACTGCCCAGTCATAAATGCCCACTGCCATGTCTGGAATCTGTTCAGCATCTTCAGCCACTGCTGGTAGTGTCTCCAGATAGCGACCTAAATCATAAGCAAAGTAGCCAATCGCACCACCGGTAAAAGGTAATGATGTTGTGTCTTGTTTGTAGCGCTGTAAAAGATCATTGAGCAGTAGAAAGGGGTCGGATGTCACCGTTTTTTTATTCTGACTCTCTGAGATCACTGTTGTGCCATCAGTCGTTTCTAATGTCATAAATGGGGCAGCAGCCAGAATGTCAAAGCGGCCAATATCGGGTGAAGTATTGGCACTATCCAGCATCACTGGCCAAGGAAAGTGACGGATACGGCAAAAAAGCTCAGCGCTATCTTCAAGATAAGGGAGTTCAGTGGTTAAACGTGGGTATTCAGAGTTCATCATGTTATTTTACGATAACTGCTGTGCAGCAAGAAGCGCTAATGCCGTAGCGGGAGCATAGGATGCAGCATCAGGATGATGCTGACAGAAGGCAGCGTAATCCACATAAGGGCGATTGAGTCGTGATGCGCATTTCTCGACGATGAATTGACCAATTCCGGCACCTATAATCGGACTTGATGGTTGCCAATCAGGAAATTGACTTAATACTTGATAGCAGCCATTAAGGATCTGTTGCATTTGCTTCTCAGCAAAATAAGCGGCTACATTTTGCCATTGTGCGTCGGTGGCATCACGGGCGTCAGAGCCCAACATTCTGGCTAACCGTTGTTGGCTATGCGTTTGAGTCCATGGCTGGCCATCAGTACTACTATCTTGAATATCGCTCTCATTGAGTTGATTCAATATCAGCCAGATATCAGCACTACTGGCAAACCATTCTGCAGCCAGGGAAACCCGATTGCCGTGTAATGGGGCAGCATCACTTATCGCCATTAACGGTGTTCGTATCGCACCGGTATAAACCAGCTCGCCCGAGCATTGTCGTCCATAATCGGTTGTGGCTGTTGCCGAAACTTGGTGACGATCAATCCCAATGATATCGCAGGTCGTGCTGCCGATATCAATGAATACCGCCTGTTCAATATGTTGAGCAGCAAGCAATGCACTTGCTTGCCAGTTCATTGAAGCAATATTCTGCCATTGCTCAATCGCTTGATTTTTTGTTAGCCAAGTTGCCTGACCAGCAAAGAAACGCACGTCACTGTTATTGAGGTGAGCGTCAATAGTTTCGACAATCGCTTTCACTCCTTCTTGGCGATCAGGGAAGGCATCTACGAGTTCTCCTGTCATGGTAATGTAATGACCAGCCGTAGCTTTGGGTAATAGAGCAAGGGCAGATCTGATGCTTTCATTCAGGGCATCAATGCCTTTCCATAAGGCGCAGGGGAGTTGAAAGACATGTAGTAAATTTCCCGTTGCATCAGCATAAGCCACTTTAAGGTGTGCGCCACCAATATCCCAGCCGCAAAATGCCATATTAGTTTGTGTTGTCATGGTTGAGTGCTTGTATATGTGTATTCAATAATCTTGCAGGATTTGTTTGGCTTCGCATGGCTGGTTCTGCATAGGTTGTGGTCAGTCGCGGATTGACTTCTACTACATAAATGACGTTGTCAGTTTTGATAAGATCAACACCAACGAAGCCCCATAGCCCTGGGATTGCCATACGAATCTGTTCAGCGATTTCTTGTGCTTTCTCAATGGATAGCATATCAAATCGTTGGGCTTCAAATGCCTCTAAGTGCAGCTGTTGCTGATGTTTTTTTACATGCTGAATATTGACGGATAGTAAGTGAGACTTTTCACCTGTCATAAACAGACTCAAGCTTAGGCTGTCACCGTAAATATATGGCTGAACAATAAACCGGTCTTTGTTTAAGGTTAAAAGCTGATGTCTGGCATCAATACTGTTGAATAAATACGTGTCCTCACAGCCGGCACCATCTATGGGTTTTAAGACCCACTGATGGTGATCATGATGATCTTTGCAAAGCCATTCATCGGCTGTGAAGGTGACAGATGTCTTTATCTGATAAGCTTTAAATTGCTGATAAGTTCGGTATTTATCAGTACATAAAAGAATAGCCTCAGTACGGCAGTTGAGGATGGTTTTGGATTGTTGTTCGAGACTTTGTATTAAATCAAACAATATTAAATCCGTTTCGGGCGCGATAATGAGAAACAGGTCATAGCGTTGCTGGCATTGTAACCAAGTCTGATTGAATTGCTTCTTAGTTTGGATAGGGTAGGTGGTTATACGTTCTGTTGAGAAGGGTAAAGCAGGAAGTCGCTCATCTCGCATAATGGCGATGTGATGACCATATGCCTGTAAATCCTGACAAATGCTTGCCAGCATTAATTCACCTTCGTGCATCAAACCAGCGGAAAAAACCGTTTCTGATAACGCGCCACTGGTAAGATGTTCGTATATAAAAATTGTCATTTAAGCGGACATATTAAGAACTATGAATATTATACCTGTCATTGATATTCGTGATGGTA
Organism: Methylophaga sp. UBA678; assembly: GCF_002299105.1. Taxonomy (NCBI): domain Bacteria; kingdom Pseudomonadati; phylum Pseudomonadota; class Gammaproteobacteria; order Thiotrichales; family Piscirickettsiaceae; genus Methylophaga; species Methylophaga sp. UBA678. The sequence continues at coordinate 62,046 of NZ_DBNG01000018.1, read as the reverse complement.
TTGTTGTGCATGCACGGGGTGGCGAAAGAGCAAACTATCAGCCACTAAAGTCATTATTAACTCAGTCTGTGAAGCTAGAACAAGTCATTGATGATTTACTCGCGTGGTACCCGTTCAAACAGCTTTACATTGCCGATCTCGATGCGATTGAGCAAAAACAACATACGCCTCAACAATATCAACATTTAATCGACACATTTCCACAACTGAGCCTCTGGCTTGATGCTGGTATTACTGAGATGAGTGCGTATTCATATTATCCGATGTCGCCACAATTACGTCTTGTCCTTGGAAGTGAAACGCTGACAGATCTGCAATTGTTAAAAGCGCCGCATGTCAGACAACAGTCAATTTTGTCTCTGGACAAGAAGTCTGGATCCATTTTGGGCAGTGAAGAAATAGCAAAAGAGCCAGCTTATTGGACACAAACATGTATAGCCATGAGCTTAGATAATGTAGGTACAGATAAAGGACCAGACTTTGACTGGCTCAAATCATTAATGAAAGAGCAAGAATGCGTGAAATGGTATGCTGCGGGTGGAGTACGTGATGAAGCTGATTTAAGTCAGTTAGCACAAATAGGTGCCACAGGGGTATTAGTAGCCAGTGCATTGCACACTGGTAAATTAGGTCGCTCGACTATAGAACGATTAAGCAGGGACATCACTCTTCCGTAGAAGAGTGATGTATGTAAGCTTAAATCTTACTTAGCACCAAATGGGTGTTCGCTAGATTTGTATTGTGCAACAACGTCAGCCGCTTTTGGCTCACGAGCAACAGCACGTTTGATAGCTTCTTTAGTAGCGCGATAGTTCCAATCTTGGATTTTTTCATCGCTATCAGCAGTTGGAGAAATGAATACGCCAACGCAGATAAAGCAATCATCAGCTTCACCAGCTGGGATAGTGCCATCTTCAACACATTCAGCAACAGCAAGTGAAACACCACGCTGTGCTGGGCCGAACATTTGAACGGCTTGTTTCATGTTTTTGATGGTGACTTTGTTGAACATTACAGTTGCAGGCTTAACCATTAAGTTAGGCGCAACAACAGCCAACAAGCCATTAACCCCTTGTTTCTGGTCGGTGAGAGTACGGCAGAAGGCATCTTCTGCTGCAGAACCACGTGGACCCATGATTAAGTCAATGTGTGCAACGTTGTCTAAGTCACCATCTTCGATGACCAATGATTCACCTACAAGTACGCGATCGATAACTGGCATGTTATATTTTCCTGTTCCAAAAAAATTGTCAAAAAGGCTCATTTTTTTCCCTCCTTATTGTGAAAGGAAGGGTTTATACGTAATAAAGGAACGTATCACCTGCTCAGTGCCGTCCGCTAAATGCTTCGTGGTACTGAAATTCATTAAAAGAAAGCAATTGCTTAAATTTATAAAGCAACAAGGTGGCTGCAATAAGATCAGCCGATGTCCCTGGATTAATTGCTTTCTCTTTTAATTCTTTATCCCAGTGAGTGAGTGCATCAAAATGGGTCTCTACAGTACCCGTTTCTTCTATTTGGATCACAAACTGTTTTGCTCTCTCACTGACTTTGGTTGCCAGCGCAGTGGATTGCTTACGGGATATCAAGCTATCCAACGCCTTCGATAACAACTTAAGATACGCGAAAGCCGTTGCCCATTCAACACTTTCCCCAGAATTTATCGCTTTTGTCAATGATGGCAAACTCAGATCCCATAGCGTGTTGAAATTATTGATATATTGCTGTGCAATTTGATCACGATTTTTTGCTAAATCCATCGCTTCAAGCAAGGTAATGGTTGGTACTGCGCTGATATCCTGTTGGTCTTGTTTACCTAGTCCACCCGCTTCAGCTAAACGAATGGCTTGGTAGCAATCGATGGCATCATCTACAGTCAGATTATTGAGTACGACTTGAAGACGTTCTGGAAGTTCGTCAAAGGTTTCACACGACTGAACAGCCTGACACAGTGGTGCAAACAGTAAAACAATACCTAAGTTGGTATTGCAGTTGACAACACGTCGGGTTGCCTGAATCGATTGCAAAATACGTTCACCTACGGTCAAATCAGGTTTTGCCATAACCGGGGCGATAGCGTGAGCACTTTTAATAAAATCTTCCACCACCATATTATGCCCATCACTGATGACATTAACATTACCGGGTTTGGGGGCAGAGACCTCTTGCTCACAGGCCCAGAATACAGCGTCTTTTAAATCTGACTCAGAGAGCATGGGTCGCTTGTTTTTGTTCAATACGTTTGACTAATGCTTTAGCCAGGTGCATAGCCACATCCGTTCCGGTAGCTTGATAGAGTCCTTTCCAAGCTGGAACACTGTTCACTTCTAACACGGTAAAGTGTCCATTTTTATCCCTGATCAGATCGACACCGGCATAGTCTGCATTCACTGCTGCCGTCGCTTTGACAGCTAATTGCCTCATCTCTTCGGTGACCGTGGTAGCAAAACAGCTGGCTCCTTGAGCAAAATTGGTTATCCATTTATTGGCGCGTCGGCTCATGGCGGCGCAGACTTCATTATCAATGACCAATAGACGCCAATCCTGCCAGATACCTTCAAGTTCTGGTGCAATATATTCCTGCAGATAATAAGCACCACCAACAGGAGGAAGTTGTTCGAATTGCGATAATTCTTCGATTAAGGTGATACCTTTACCTTGGCAGCCGAATAACGGTTTCATCACGATTTTATTACCCATATTCAATTCTCGGGTAATGATCTGTTTGGCCATATTGCTGTCTTCGCATGCCCAGGTTCTTGGCGTGCTCAATCCAGCCTGATTCAGGCGTAATGATGTTCTGGCTTTATCTACCGTGTATTCGATAGCCGTTGCTGGGTTAAAAACAGGAATTCTCAATTCAGCTAAGGTATGCAGGACATCCATGCGAAGGGTGATTTGTTCGAGAAAACCTGGCGCAATACCTCGAACCATTGCGGCGGCGGGTAATTCATTCTCAAAGCCGGGAATAAACAAACCGGTCGGGGAGTCTAGATCGATTCGACATGCCGCTAAGTCTGTTAACACTGCTTCGATACCAAACTGGCTCAGTGAATGTGTTAATTGTTCACTGTGCCAGCCGTGGGTATCGTTAAAAATAACAAGGCGGTTTGACGCCATAGTGATTTAAAGTCCGAAAGAAAGATTGAGTAATTCCTGATTCAGCTCACCAGCAGTGAAGCTTTTACCTGTTTTTGTGCTAGTCACAATCACTTTACCTGGACTGAACAACATGCCATCAATTTTGAAAAAGTCATATTCATAAGATTTAAAGATGTCGGCAAAGGGACGGCCATAGTCTGATGAAGTATTACTAGGCATTTTTTCAGCCAGATCTTTCGCTTCTTCATCTGTAGCATCAACAAATAAATGTACTTGGCCACCAAATAAAATTGCATCATTAGTGCGGCCCATGGCAGTCATAAAGTCACCACCTGGAGGCGCGACTGGCGTTGAGCCATAACCATCAACAATTTTTTCTAACGGGAAATGCAGTTCGTGTGCTTTATGCATGGCGACTTCCAGGACACGGATAGCAATTTGCATCACACCAGCCAGACTCGAGGTAGGCGTCAAGATGAACGTGAGGTTTTCAGGCTTAATACCACAGTTATTGGCCACTTTTTCAGCCACTTCTACTGGCGGGAAACTATCCACTTCCAGAACAATGACGGTTGATTCAGCTTCGTCTTTGTAACCAAACTCTTTGAAAATTTCTTCTCTAGCTGCCAGCGCACGACCGGGGCCAGAGCCTAAAGCAAAGAACTTACTGTCTTCGCTTTTATGAGATAAGCTCCATCCGGCATATTGACTGCCGAGGCAACTTAAAACGGGGGTCTTAGCATGGACATTAACTGACCATGGCCAGTTGGCAAAGCCACTGTTGGTACCCATGGTGGCCGTACCCAGCCCACCCATACAAATTTCACCAATAAGACGTCCGGCTTCCAGCCCGCCGTTACAGTTAATGCCAGCATCAACCACCCGAGTGCCATTGCTTAAGGTGCTGATTTCAAGTTGTAATGCTTCAGCATTATCAATTAAGGCATCCACTAATGGTTGGCAGGCAGCGTTTACACTGGTCCATTTGGCTGAAATGTCTGTGCTCATTGTAACGTCCTATAGATAGAGTCGAAAAAAAGGTTCATTAGATTATACGTGATGAAGGGCTGGCTTATGCAAGGTCATGGCGCTGCTCGGTAGTGGGATAAGACCCCCTCAATTGCATTGAGTCTATGTTGGCGAATTGCCGATTTGATTTGCTCGCCTGCTAAACCTTGATCAAGTAATGGTTTGATATCGACCTCGGCAGCGTGTTGATAACAAGCCGAAAAGGCATCTTTTTCAGGATAAGCGGCGGTTTCATACCCTGGTCGACCACGAAAGTCCGCTTCACCTGCCAATAAAAACTGTTCAAACCGGTGAGGACGGCGGAAGCTATCCAAACTTTCAAGCACCTCTAAAACCCGACTGGCATCAAGTTCAAATAATAAGTGAACATCGGTATGAAACTCTGCGACTTTTGCGGCAAGCGAACTGATATCTTTAGGTACTCTCAAGCGCTGGCATAACTGTTGGGTCAGTTTAATACTTGTCGCTTCATGACCGGCATGACTGGGCAGTATATCTTTAGGTGTCAGACCTTTACCCAGATCGTGGCATAAAGCAGAAAATCTGACAGCCAGGTCTTCGGTTAACTTTGCAGCCTGATCGATAACCATCATCACATGCACACCAGTATCGACTTCAGGGTGCCATTTGGGTATTTGTGGCACACCAAACAGACGATCCACTTCAGGGAATAAAGTGGATAGCGCATTCACCTGTCTGAGGCTAGTGAAAAATACGGAAGGTTGTTCTGTTTGTAATGCTTTTGATAACTCTTGCCAGACCCGTTCAGCCACCAAGTGTTCAAGTTCGCCACTGGCTACCATTTGTTTGATTAGCTGTTGAGTTTCATCGGCAATAGTGAAATTGAAGCGAGCTGCAAAACGAGCGATACGTAGTACCCGAACAGGATCTTCTACAAAAGCAGGTGATACATGCCTGAGAATGCCTTGTTCAAGATCACGAATGCCGTTGAAGGGATCGATAAGCTCACCATCAAGTGATTCGGCAATGGCATTGATGGTTAAATCACGACGTGCGAGATCATCTTCTAAGGTGACGTCTGGCGAAGCATGGACGGTAAATCCCTGATAACCATGTCCTGATTTGCGTTCAGTTCTGGCAAGTGCGTACTCTTCCTGCGTCTTAGGATGAAGAAACACGGGAAAGTCTTTCCCTACTGGTTTGTAACCATTTTCCAACATATAGTTGGTTGAGGCACCAACGACTACCCAATCACGATCCTTGACAGGTTTTCCGAGCAGTTTGTCTCTAACACAACCGCCAACAAGATACGTTTTTATCGTGTCGATAACGACCTTACTCCGATTTTATTCTAGGCATTCTTTCTGACAACGGTTTAATTGATTGGTTACGTTGACTATCAAAAATAGCTGCATAGCTCATGACCGTTTGGACATAGTGCCGGGTTTCATTAAATGGAATATTTTCAGCCCAAATATCAGCATCAAGTGAATTATCAGGTAACCACTTACTGACACGATGTGGTCCTGCATTATAGGCGGCAGTGGCTAATACAGGATTTTGTTGATTCTCATCATACATGCGACGTAAATAAGCACTACCTAGTTCGATATTACGCTCTGGACGATACAGTTCGTTAAGCTGTTTTAATGGACGATTAATCAGTTTAGAAATCAGGCGACCAGTATCGGGCATCAGCTGCATTAGTCCCATTGCACCAGCATGTGAGCGGGCTTCTGGGTTGAACGCACTTTCCTGACGAGCGATGGCTAGTAACCATGACGGATCTAAACCTTGTGCTTTACTGGCCTGACGCATGGCATCATCATAAACGACAGGGAAACGTAAATCTAAAGCATCCCAATATTGGGCTTTACCCAATAAGGCGATGGTTTGATTATGCCAACCCCATTCGTGAGTCAGCATCGCAATCATTTGAAGTTCACGGTCCGGCCGCGTTTGTTTCAAATGGTAAGCCTCTCTGCGTGCTTCCAAGTGCATACCTTGTATATAGAACTCATGTAAGCGTTGGATTGCAGATTGTTTTTTTAACGCTGCCATGTCTTGTTGAGTCACCGGTATAGGGCGGTGATTCATTTTATAAGGCTGGGTTAGATGATCAGAAGCCAAGAAAGAGTAATAATCGCGCTTACCTAAAATGGCTGAAAATGTTTGATTAGCAGCTTGTTTTTTCCCTAGTGCTTCCTGACTTCTGCCTAACCAATACTGCCAGCGTGTTGTACCCAGCTCATCAATATTCATCAATTTGATAGCTTTTTCAGCGGCTTTCCAGTCTTTTTGCCATAATGCGGCACGCACCTGCCATTCACCACCCGGAATATCACCAAAGTAACGCAAAGCTTTTTTATCACGGTTAAGTGCGGCCCATTTTCCAATCGCTTTTCTAGCTTCAATCGTATCTTGTTGGCTAAAATTGTAGCGCGTTTTAATGTTTGACCAGCTAGTGAATGCTTGCTCCGGCGAACGTCTGGCTAGTCGTTGCAAACCATGAATAATCATTTCACGATTGAGGGCCGTATCAGCGCTTAATGAGCTATTCTTGGCAAGCCCGTTGAATACAGAGAGGGGATTATTATGTATCGCTTGCCACTGCTTCACCAACTGCTGATTATCTACTGGGTTGGCGGTTGATTTAGCTAGATAAGTCGCCATAGAGAATTGATTGGCACGCAAGGCCAGCATCATACGTTGATAGCGTAAATCATTGTTTAATAAACCCGCCGTCTCCCAAGCTGAGAATACGGGATCACAGGCTTTTTCTTGTGAGTGGGGGACCAGCCATAACTCAGGCGTAAGTTCAAAAGCTTTTTGTTTCTGACCCGAGGCTAGTAATGCTTGCAGGTAATAGCACTGCCTTGTTGCTGATTGTGGAGGCTGGTAAAAATTCAAATAGTCGGACCAACGATTTTGTTGAGCTAACTTATTTAGCCAAAACATACGTAAACGTTCAGCATAGAAACTGCCATCTTCTTTCTTTAAAAACTCGCTGACAGAAGCGTTGCTGGCCTGACTCAGGCGTCCATTCAGATATAGATACTGTAAATAACCTTGTAGTGGATAGCCATCAAGTTGTTTATGTAGCATTTGATAGCGTGATATTTGATTATCTTGTAGCGCTTTTTTTGCTTGCTGGAACAAATGTCGTTGTTCAGTTAGTTGCACAGCATTATCGCTATAAGCCAGTGGGCTCATCAGTAGACAGAGAATGAAAAACGGCAGTGTTTTGATAATGTTCATGAGGCCTATCTTAAACCATATACGCAGACAAAATCAGCCTATCTGTAAAGAAAATATGAGTGCGATTGATGACGTAAATAGATGATAAATTTTCAATCGTTTTTAGCTGATAAATTTGCGTTCTTTATGGCGATTTCCAGCGTATCAAGATTAGGAATAAAGGCCACTTTATTACCCACTTTTATTTGGCAATACAGATAATCAGAGTTGTTCTGGTCGTGTGTCATTTTAAGCGCCGAAGCGTTTAGCGTAATGAGTTGTGGTGAACCTGTGCAAGGAATCGCATAATACCCAATATCGGCATCAGCATTAATGCCTTCGATAATGCACAGTTTGTTAGCAGGATAAAGTGTTTCTATATTTTGCTTGAGTAAAGTCTCAAGATCGACAACAGCTAATTTTTTTTGTTGCCATTCGACCCACTCTAACCAAGGAGTCATCTTCGTGGCCGCTTGTTTAATCGTTGCTTTTGGAAGCACTTCCGTTATCGTGCTGTTTGGCAGCAGTAGGTAATGTTTCTGCAGTGGAATCAGCATGCAGTGCACGAATTGAGCTTGGGCAGGTTTTTCCATATCTGACATCTACTGTGTGGTTTCCTGAAAACTGACTTTACCCAGCAATTTCTGCATCTGCCAGATGAGTTCTTCTTCTTGGTAAGGTTTGCCCAAATAGGCATTCACACCGATTTCCAGGGCTCTTTCACGATGTTTATTCCCTGTTCTTGAGGTGATCATGATAATTGGAAGATGCCTGAATTCTTGGTCATTACGTACAATCGAGGCGAACTCAAAGCCATCCATGCGAGGCATTTCAACGTCTAACAGAATAATGTCGGGCTTCTGCTCATGTAATTGCGATAGCGCATCAACGCCATCACGAGCTGTCATGACTTCGAAGCCGATACGACGTAAAAGATTGCCTGTCGCTTTGCGCATGGTAATAGAGTCATCGACGACCATCGCGGTTGGCAGTCTGTCTTGTAACTGTTCGAGTTCACGTTCGAGGTTAATCGCATCGTCAGTATCCAGAGAAATATTCTGGCTACTATCCATCAGTGTGGGTATATCCAATATAAAGACCACCCGACCATCCCCAAGAATGGTGGCGCCGTTGATGGCTGTAATATGACCAAGTTGTGTACCGACAGATTTAATGACAATTTCGCGGTTGCTGACAATATCATCCACTAACAAGGCAATGCGTAAGTCACCAGAGCGGAACAGAAGCAGCGGCATTTGATGTTTCAGATTATCAGACAATGATAGTGGTTTATCGAGCAATGAACTCAGCGGCATAAACCGGTATTTTTCACCCTGAAAATCATAATGCGGTTTATGTGTGCCCAACATTAATTTGATGTCACGAACGCTGATACGTTCACCTGCCGTGATGGTATTTAAAGGCAGGGCGTACTGTTCATCCTGAATGCGAATTAATAAGGCCTGGATGACAGACAAGGTTAATGGCAGACGAATTGTAAATGTACTACCTTTGCCTCGTTCAGATTTGATACTAAGACGGCCTTTCATACCGCGGATTTCATTGCTGACAACATCCATGCCAACACCTCGGCCAGCAAGCTGAGAGACATTGTCTGCGGTACTAAAGCCTGAGCTCAAAATCAGCTGAATCAGCTCATCTTCTGATGGCATATCATGATGGTTGATAAGGTTCATGGATAAGGCTTTTTCTCGCACCTTATCGATATTGATTCCTTGCCCATCATCACTGATATTGATGACAATTTCTGAACCTTCACGTGTGATAACTAATGACAGCAAACCGTTAGCTGCTTTACCGTGGTTGAGCCGATCTTCGCTATCTTCAATTCCATGCGCAATCGCATTACGAAGAATATGCTCCAATGGGGCGACAAGGCGGTCAAGAATCGTTCTATCGATATCGAGTTCAGAGCCTCGAATTTTTAACTCGACTTTTTTACCTAACTCAGATGCTGTTTGTCTGACGATGCGTTCAAGTCGACCAACAATGCCACTGAAAGGTAGCAAACGGGTGGTCATCAGACCTTGCTGTAAGTCGGTATTAAGCCGTGACTGCTGCAACAGAATTGCATCAGTTTCCCTGACCAAGGTATCCATCGAGTGACTGATGTCATGTAAATCAATGACGCTTTCAGTTAGCCCTCGAGATAACTGCTGAATCATGGAAAAACGATCCAACTCTAATGGATCAAAATCCGATTCATTCTTGAGTCGTTCATCTTCATAACGGAACAAAATCTGAGTTTCCGTTTCAATTTCCAAATTACGCAGCTGATCATGTAAACGAGCAACCGTCTCTTCCATTTCGTGAAGTTGCTGACGCAGTGCTATATGTTGTTGCGTCACCCGATCACGCGAAATACTGACTTCGCCGGCAAAGTTTGTCAGATAATCCAGAAGATCAGCACGAACTCTGACTTGCTCGACATGTTGAGGCGCTGGTGGGGTATCAGTTTGAATCGGGCTGACTGGTAATATATCGGACGCGGTATCGATATCTCTTTCTGCTTGTCTAACTTTTTCTGGTGCAGGTAGCGGTCTGTCTTCAATATGTAAATCCTGGCCTTCCGTGCGTGTGGATATCTCGGCAATCAAAGATAATGCCGTTTTCACCGGCTGGTGATTGGCTAATTGTTCCTGCATTTCCGCCAGCTTATCCTGACAGCGTTGCAGTAAATCAAAGAAATCCTCATCGGCTTCTTGTAAGCCATCGCTGACGGCCAACACTAATGTTTCGATTTGATGCGTCAAATCGGCCATAGGTGAAATACCCGTCAGCCTTGCGCCTCCTTTTAGCGTGTGTAAGTCACGCTGGAGCTGCAATATATCTTGTTCAGTATGAGTATGGCTCACCCAGGCTTTGATGATTTGACTGCTTGAGTCGAGTAGCTCTTGTGCTTCTGCGGCAAAGGCTGACAGCAAGTCATCATCCATATCTGCAGGTATGGCGTAGTCTGTTTCATCCAAGCCCATATCCTGCTGATGACGTGTTTTTTGAGCTAGGTAGTTATCAACCCGAGCAGAAAAATCGGCAGAGGTGGAAAGCGGCTTATTCTGTAATAAGCTTTCAATAAACTGGTTTAACTGCTCATACCCCTGTTCCAGTAAGGCATTTAAACCAATATCTTGAGGATGGCATTGATTAATGAGCTTGTTCAGGCTGGCATACGTGTTAGCAATGAGGGTTTGTTGTGCATCGGATGCCGTTTGCTCTAACTGCCGCAAGGTTGAACTAATGGCAAGCAGATTGTCCTGATCCGTGGGCACCAATTGCCACTGTTTTAATTGCTTGGTGTAATCTTCAAGGAGTTCATCCGTTTCTTCCAGCAAGATCATCAGAAATTCAGGATCAATGACTGGTGCCAGTGCCGTTTCTCCAGACGGTGTCAGTTCAGAAATATAGGATGATAATGTGATCAGGTCAGGCTGTTCGCTCTGATTCATCACGTGTTCAAGCAGTTTGTCTAGGCCATCAACCACCTCATGCATCAACGTCATCTGATGATTATCAAGCACAGTATCGTTCATATGGAGTTGCTTAACAGCTTGATCCATTTCTGTGGCAATCATCGCCATGGTTTTTATGCCGGCAATATTGGCACAGCCTTTTAATGAGTGAACCGAGCGTAAAACTGGCGAAGTGATTTGTCTGGAAAAAGCGATATCGTTGAGGCTTTGCTTCAGTGTTGAAATATGTTGTTGTGCTTCTGCCACAAAGATATTGAGCAACTCATTATGCTCTTCTTCTGCAATTTCATCCGCTTCCTGTTCAGATAATGTTTTTGCTTTGATGTATTGATCGACAGATGTGTTGTCTTGAGCACGTTGAATCAGGTAACGGTCAACAGAGCTTATGGGGGACAGTATTTCTTCTACAGGAATACTTGTGCGGAATGCCTCAATTTCTTTTAAACGATCCTGCTGGGCAATATAGCGTGCGACACTCGTTTGTTGAGGTTCAGTAGTGGTTGTTTCATGCTCTGTATGCAAACGCTGTATGTAGCTTTCAACGCTGGTCATAAGTGGACTTTGCTGCTTCTCTAGCCCCCACTTCATACGAATATATCGTTCGACGCCCGTAGGCAGAATGGGATCTATTTCAAAAACAGGTTTGTCCGGGAAATATTGCGCATCTTGCTGTGCCTGATACGTTGCTAAATCGATATCTAACCTTGCTGCATCACGTGCTTGACGAATTTGGATATAACGTTCAACAGAGGTGCGTTGGTCCTGCTGTCTTTGCGCTTTTACTTCTTTGAGTAAGGGATTTAAGCACCTTTCTTTTAGTTCATACAACGCATCGATGTTATCTGGCGAACTGGTATCTGCTTGAGTGAAACGTGACAGTAGCTCTGGTAAGAGTTGATAACTGTCTTGTACTAATTTTTTGACAAGATCATTATCGTCTCGGCTGCCCTCAATGACGTGATTCAACACATCTTCAACAGCCCAGCAAAGATCGGCAATGACCTGAGCCTCTGCCATACGCCCGCTACCTTTAAGCGTATGGAAGTGACGCCTTGTTTCATTTAATGCTGCCTGATCCTGCTGTTGAATCCAGGCAGGAATGTGGTGCGCTAGTTCCTGTAACACTTCTGTGGCTTCTTCAATGAAGATAGCAGCTACTTCAGCATCAATACCCTCAGCAAAATGCCAGTCTGCGTCAGCGCCTGAATCTGTGCCGGCAATGTTGGGTTGGTCAGTTGATACCTCGACTGGGGATGAATGAACGGTATCATCGATAAAGTCATATGGCTCAATACGCTTATCCTCAACGGATAGCGCAGGTTCGGCGGAAGTCTCTGTGTCAATTATGACGTCTTCATCAGTCGCTGTTTCATATTCATTATCGAACTGCAGCAGTTTGGTTTTAGCTGTTGCCAGATAATCGTCATCAGCCTGTCCGTGATGACGCACGCCCTCCATGTATAATTCGCAGCAAGCAATGATATCAGCCAAACGTTGCAGCTTAATCGCCGAGAAGGTTTTCTCCCCTGCGTGATAATCAGATAGTGTCTCCGATGTCATTTTCACGATCTCGGCCGCAGCAGCCTGGTCCAGCATATCAAGACTGCCTGCAATCAAACTTAACTGTTGTTCTGTTTCTCCTAAGCCATCAACATAGCGTTCTGATCGCTCCATTAATGTTAGTGTTTCTTTGATATTACTCAGCTCTAGCAAACATTCGGTCATGACTGTTTGGCGCAACTGGTCACTGACGTTTGCCTGTGTCGTAGATGCCAGTAGGGCTTCTGCCTGTAATAAGCTATCGGCAAGTTGCGTTAAGTCATCTTCACTGGGAATATCACCGCGACTGCTTATCGCATTGAGTTGCTCTACCTGATGATGTAATAGATTGCTGGCTTCATACTCTGCAAGTAAAGCCAGTGTGTCTGACATGCTTTGTAATTGTTTTGATGTCGACTCAATCACATCAATATCAACATCGCCATCATGAACGTGTTGATTTAACTGTTCTTTTATATCCTGAAGTTGCTCAAGCAAAGCAAGGTGAGCATCACCCAGCGCATTGTCACTCATTCCATAGATACGGGAACGTTGATCAAAGAAATACAGTTTTAACGTCGCTTTTAGTAAGGTGACATGTGGGCCACGGCTGGTCGCTTTGGCAATGGCTAATAACAGCTGTTTTTCCAAGTCTGCAGGAAAATCCAATTGTAGGGCGGCTTCACCGGCTTCGCTATGTTGCTTAATTGGTTGAACCAATTTACCCATTAGGGGTTTTATTTGCCCGGCAGACGTCAGTCCTTGGTGTTCAATAGCTTCAATGAAAGCTTCGGCTGTCCACCAGAACAGGCAGACTTTTTCTTGGTGGCTGGATAAGCGAAGAAAATGCACGATGGCATACATTTGCCTTAGGCTGTCATTATCTTGCTGACGTAACCATTGCAGTAGCAAGACTTGGAAAACATGTCCCAACTTACGTTGTTCAATATTCAATGCTGGAAGTTTTCGGGCTGGATTGGGTGCAATGCTGTCTGGTAGAGCAATGGAAAGCGTTGGATTAAACAGCTCGATTTCAGTTCTGGTATCTGCTTTGCAGACTTTTCTCAGCTCGTTAATGATATCCAGCAGGGACAGTGGGTGATCCAGAAAGTCGTTATTCAGCAGTTTGATGTAGTTCGGTAATAGTAATAACGATTTTACAATGGCATCCTGCGCCGCTGAGGTATCTGTTACCTGATTATTTTGAAGGGCTCTGACGGCTTTTTGTGTTTCTTCAGTCAGCATTGACGCACCGGACATATTAATCATATCCAGTGTCCCTTTCACCTGATAAAGAGACTCGATAGTATCGGTAAGAAGCTTCTCTTCAGCCTGGCCATCGAGAAAATTATTCATGGCCGCTAAGGCATGAGCAAGAGACTGCTGCAATTCATCTTGCAGCCAGACTAATGCATCGTAATTGCCTTTGATGAGTTGTGCCATTAGATGACTATCTCCAAATAAGCTTAGCGAGGTAACTTAAAGCCAGATACAGACTTACGCAGTTCGTTTGTTAACTCTAGAAGTCGACCAATCGAAGCTGCACTCTCATTGGTGCCGGTAGAGGTTTGCATAGTGATTTCCTGAATAACATTCATGTTCTCAGAGGTCGTCACCGCAGCCGTTGCCTGTTGTTTGGCATTATCGGAGATATTGTTGATAAGTTCTGCCAACTGGTGAGAAACACTTTCAATTTGCTCGAGAGAGGTACCGGCATCCTGTGATAGTTTTGCTCCGGCAACGACTTCGGTTGTGCTTTGCTCCATCGAGCTGATGGCTTCATTTGTGTCGCTTTGAATCGTTTTAACCAGGGCATCAATTTGGCGTGTAGCGTTACTGGAACGTTCAGCAAGGCGCTGAACCTCATCCGCTACCACAGCAAAACCGCGACCAGCTTCACCAGCCATCGCAGCCTGAATGGCTGCGTTCAGTGACAGAATATTCGTTTGTTCAGCGATATCATTAATCAGTTCAACAATATCTCCGATTTGTTGTGAGCTTTCACCTAAACGTTTGATGCGTTTTGATGTTTCTTGAATTTGTTCACGGATGGTATCCATACCATGTATTGCTTTTTTCACCGCACTGTTACCCTGGATAGCCAGAGATACAGATTGTTGCGCTACATCAGATGATTGGCTGGCACTACGAGATACTTGCTCGATAGAGCCTGCCATTTGATTGATAGACGAACTGACTTCGGTAATTTGTTGTGCTTGATGCTCACTGGCATCGGTCAGATGTAAGGCAGTTGCTTGTGTTTCTTGCGCTGCAGAAGCAACCTGCATGGTGGTAGAATTAATTTGCTCAACCAGACTTCTCAATGCGTCTATAGTGTAGTTAACGGAATCAGCAATAGCGCCTGTGATGTCCTCTGTCACTGTGGCACTGACGGTAAGATCACCATCAGCCAGATCACCCATTTCATCCAGTAATCGAAGAATCGCATCTTGATTGTGTCTGTTTTGTAATTCCATTTTATCCAGTGACACTTTCAACTGCTGAATAGAAGGCAGGCACAGATTAATAGCTGCCAGTGTAGAGAGAACAAACAGTATGGCTACACCAATGCTGATATAGAGCAAATTGGGGTAGAGGAGTGTGTACATACCCGTTGCAATCAGCCCTAAGCCTGTCAGGGTGAGTATAAACAGAATGATAAACGCGGCCAGTCCCGGCCAGTTCTTACTGTTTTTCAGCGACGAAAATAAAAGCTTGCTGGTTGAGTTCATATACCTAGTCCTGATATCAAATTATTATGCGGCAGCATTAATAAACCTTTCATCTTCAATAAGTTTCGAGAAACTGAAAACGTCCCATTGTATGTCTTGCTGGTAAACACTACCTGTTAAGTAAGGTGTAATTTCTTTATGTGCTTGCGTGTCGAGAGAGTCTGGCTCACGTTGAAAATGCTTGAGTCCATAGACTTCATCTACTAATAAACCACTGTTGATGTCTGCATCGTTGATAACAATAATGCGGCTTCGTTTAGATAATCTGCTGGGTTTATCAAGAAGATAATGCTTTAGATCCAAGACGGGTAATAGTTCACCACGAAGGTTAACGATGCCATATACCCAAGCTTTAGCTTTTGGCACGGCGGTAATGTGGTCGGGGACGGGAAAGACTTCTCTGGAATCGTTTAGTGGAATCACAAAATGCTGACCAGCAAGACGAAATCCGATGGCTGTCCAGCTTTGCCCAAGCGATTCTTGCTGTGTTAACCCTGCCGCTTTTTGTCTGCTACGGCGTTCGACATCTTGCAATATGGCAATAATGTCTTCGGGTGTTTGTGGTTGCATCATAGTCATTTATCCAGCAACGATTGAATCTGTTCAATAATCTCATCCTCTGAGACCGGTTTGCCAAGATAACCTTTGGCTCCCTGGCGGAGTCCCCACATCTTATCGGTTTCCTGATTCTTTGAGGAAACAATAATGATAGGAATGTGACGAGTGTCATCATCACGACTTAAAAGACGTGTAGCCTGAAAGCCATTCAGGTTAGGCATAACCACATCCATCAATACTAAGTCTGGTTGTTCTTCTTGTGTAATACGAACTGCTTGCTCACCATCTTCTGCAACCAGAACCTGATGACCATGTCGTTCTAACAGTTTTTGAAGCACATATACTTCGGTAGGCGAGTCGTCAGCGATTAAAATTCGAGCCATAAATTAATTTGCGTCCTGAGTTTTTTCCAGCAAATGTGTTCGGATGGCACCGAGTAAATCTTCACGAGTAAAAGGCTTGGTTAAATATTGTTCGGCCCCTACAACGCGTCCTTTTGCTCTATCAAATAAACCATCCTTGCTGGAGAGCATTACTACGGGTATGTCCCTAAATTTAGGGTTATTCTTCACTAGTGCACAAGTCTGATAGCCGTCCAGTCGTGGCATCATAATATCGATAAATAAAATATCGGGATGATGGGCACTAATGATGGGTAGAGCTTCAAATCCATTGTCAGCCGTTAACACATCACACCCTGCTTTTTTTAATAGTGTTTCAGCTGTGCGGCGAATGGTGTTGCTATCATCAATCACCATCACTTTCAGACCGTTAAATTCGTTTTCACTCTGGCTCACGACTATGCTATACCTGAATTATTTTATAATTGTAGTGCACACGAAGATAACCCATTTTTGTGTTACAGGCTAGTGATGACTTGAGTTGAATAATCATCTCAGCGAACTGTAAATTCACAACGGTTAAGTATGAATGACTTGAAATATCAAATTTGTGTCCCATGTCTCTTCTTATCGACATTTATACTCAACTCTACACTTTAAAACATAAGCGAGCTTAACCATGACTTCTGGCGTCCCACACTTAACCACCGCTTTAAATGGTCCTCTTCTAAAGTTAGAAGCCATATTGCTAGAAAAGCAGACACAAGTTGAAACATGGTTAAGAGAGCAGTGGTTAAAAACGCCTTCGCCGTTTTATGCTTCTGTCGATCTCCGAAATGCGGGGTTTAAGTTGGCGCCTGTGGATACGAATTTATTCCCTGCTGGGTTTAATAATCTCAACGCCTCTTTTATGCCTTTGTGTATTCACGCTGCTCAGGCTGCTGTTGAACGAACCTGTCCAACAGCAAAACGCGTATTGATCGTGGCTGAAAATCATACGAGGAACTTGTTCTATCTCGAAAGTTTGGAAACCTTACGTGACATCTTCCAAAAAGCAGGTATGGAAGCTCGCATTGGCAGTTTATTAGAAGAGATTGAAGAGCCTACGAGCATTGACCTGCCATCAGGTAAGCAAATTACGCTTGAGCCATTAGTCAGAAAAGGTAATCGTGTTGCCGTGGATGACTTTTCACCCTGTCTGGTTCTGTTAAATAATGACTTATCTGCCGGACGGCCAGCTATTCTCGAAAATCTAGAGCAAGAGGTTATTCCACCATTACGCGCAGGCTGGTCAACCAGAAAAAAATCTGATCATTTCACTCAATATAATCAAGTCGCAAAAGAATTTGCTGAGCAGATTGATATAGATCCGTGGTTAGTATCCCCTTTGACATTGCAATGCGGTGAAGTGAATTTTAAAGAAAAGTCGGGCATAGAGTGTCTCGCCAAAAATGTGAACAATTTGCTGACATCTATTCGAGCCAAATACGCTGAATATAATATCGACAGAGAGCCATTTGTTGTTGTGAAAGCCGATTCCGGTACCTATGGGATGGGCATTATGACGGTTAAAAGCGCCGAGGAAATCGAAAACCTCAATCGTAAACAACGAAATAAAATGTCATCCGCTAAGGAAGGTTTGGTGGTGGATAATGTGTTGGTTCAGGAAGGCGTTTACACCTTCGAGACATTGGGGGAAGAAAAGGCGGTAGCTGAACCCGTTATTTATATGATGGATCACTATGTGGTGGGTGGCTTTTATCGTGTACACACAGGGCGTGGGGTTAATGAAAATTTAAATGCGCCAGGGATGCATTTTGAACCACTGGCCTTTGCTCAGTCCTGTAGCACACCAGATCAAACAGATTTGCCTGATTCGGAACCGAACCGCTTTTATGCCTACGGTGTCATCGCCAGATTAGCGTTGTTAGCAGCAGCGAGAGAAATCGCCTGATTTAATCAGGCGTTGTGCTCACTCAGATAAGCGATAGTCATGGTTTGGTTGTGCAGTAAACTGTGACTATCATCTTCCCCTGAACAGATTTCACCATTTGAATAGAATCCGGTGATGCCTGTCTGCATACCCAATAGTCTTTGCACAGCAAACACTTCGTCTGATACCTGAGATTCCATGACTAATTTACGGCCAACACAGCTTACGCAAATAGCTAAGGCTTTATCGTTTATGTTGACGTCTTTTTGTAATATTTGTCTGGCTGCTTCACTGGCACCTAAGACCAAGCGGTCATGGTCAGACTTTAAGAACCGAACAGTAGACCCTTCTTTTATATTGCCTGCAAAGGTCAAGCTATTATCTTGTTCATTAATCGAGAGGAGTGTTCTGATGACATTAACATTCTTCTCGTCCATGATGGCAAAGGGGAAATTCAAGCCAGAAGCAGGTAATTCATTGGCGTAATAGCCTATGTACATCTTGTAAAGTGGTAGAGCGGGTTTATTGTCTAATTCATACACCACATTTTTGTTTGAACGCGTAATTTTTCTTGGGGGGCCGTATGGTTGCCAGCCGCCTAAGGCACCACTGGTAACGATGGCATCTTCTCCGTAAATACCAACAGCGATCACTGTACGATCCTGAATTTTGTCATTGTTGATGAGTAAGGTTTGCTTGAATGCAGCAGAATCGCCTGCTAGACCACCTGTGATAGGAATATTGGGCAATATCTCCTGGAGACCTTCTACCAGTTCAGAACCATTAACATTCAAACCGTCACTGAGAACAAACACGCCTTTGAGATCATCCATTTTTAACTCAGCGGCAATTTGAGCACCCAGTGCATGGGATTGCTCCATACTATTAACCGGCTTGCTAATAAAGCGGAGCGTGCTTCGCTCCCACTGCATGGCTGTGATGTGGATGCTGTCATCATAAACACCATCACCTGTAATCTCGCCCGATGTGGTGCAACCGATGATTTCGGCGTTTGGGTAGCGTTTTTTTATGGTTTTAGCAAAACCTTTATCGTTGAAGCGGCTGACTGAGCCGAAAACGAGTACCCAGTTGGCTTCAGGGAGGGGAGAGGCCGACGGTAATTTATTTAAACCCGTCTTGGCGGGGAGGTGCTCCTGTACAAACTTCATTGGTTGGTCAACCTTTGCTCCATCATTGGCTTTTAGCGCCGTAGTCAAAAAAGCGTAACAAATCCATCGGGTGATACTACATCGTTTAGCGATTAAGGGGAATCGGGTCGCTTGTAATTTGTGAGATGCCTCACAATGAATGCAGAAAAATCGGCCATAAAAAAAGCCGCTCAGTGGCGGCTTTTTTTGATGATTGGCTCATGTGTCAGGAATTATCCATTTAGTTTTTTCTTCAATAATTCATTTACCTGGGCTGGGTTAGCTTTACCTTTTGACGCTTTCATTATTTGGCCAACGAAGAAGCCAAGTAATTGTTCCTTGCCATCACGGTATTGCTGCACCTGATCAGGATTATTCGCCAATACTTCATCCACCATAGCTTCAATAGCGCCAGTATCGGTGACTTGTTTCAGGCCTTTATTTTCGATGATCGCATCGGCATCTTTACCTTCGCCTTTCCACAATGCTTCAAACACGGTTTTGGCGATTTTGCCTGAAATGGTGTTATCACTGATTCTGTTTAAGACACCAGCAAGCTGTTCAGCATTCACCGGCGATTCAGAAATATCCAGGCTTGCTTTGTTCAGTGCACCGGATAGTTCAACAATAACCCAGTTAGCACATTGTTTCGGATCATTGCCCTCAGTGGCCGCTAATAATGATTCAAAATAAGTGGCCAGCTCACGGCTGCTGGTGAGTACTGAGGCATCATACAGCGATAGGCCTAACTCTTTAACAAAGCGATCACGCTTTTCGTTGGGTAGTTCAGGCAATGTGGCTTTAATATCAGTGATCGTGGCTTGGTCAATAATCAGTGGAAGCAAGTCAGGATCAGGGAAGTAACGATAGTCATTCGCTTCTTCTTTACTACGCATCGCGCGAGTTTCATTTTTATCGGCATCGTACAAACGCGTTTCCTGAACGACTTCACCACCTGACTCCAACACATCAATTTGACGCTCAACTTCGTAGTTAATAGCGCGCTCAACGTTACGGAAAGAGTTAATGTTTTTCAGTTCGGCACGGGTACCAAACTTTTCCTGGCCTTTAGGGCGAACTGAAACGTTAGCGTCGCAACGGAATGAGCCTTCCTGCATATTGCCATCACAAATCTCAAGATAGCGAACCAGTGAGTGGATTTTCCTCATATAAGCAACCGCTTCTTTTGCGCTGCGCATATCAGGTTCAGACACAATTTCTAACAATGGTGTGCCTGCTCGGTTTAAATCAATGCCTGTTTGACCGTCAAAGTCTTCATGTAGTGATTTGCCAGCATCTTCTTCGAGATGAGCACGAGTAATACCGATAACTTTTTCAGAGCCATCTTCCAGTTCGATACTGATGTGGCCTTTTCCGACAACGGGTAATTCGTATTGGCTAATTTGATAGCCTTTTGGTAAGTCAGGATAGAAGTAATTTTTGCGGGCAAAGACTGAACGTTCAGAAATCTCAGCATCAACGGCAAGACCAAACTTAATCGCCATTCTGACAGCTTCTGCATTAAGTACCGGTAATACGCCCGGCAGACCCAGGTCAACGGCACATGCTTGTGTATTCGGCTCTGCACCATATGCTGTAGCAGCACCAGAGAAAATCTTAGACTTGGTGGCGAGTTGGGTATGAATCTCTAACCCAATAACAACTTCCCATTCCATAATGACGGCCTGATTGTGAATGATAAAAAACGATGAATTGTAACAATTATTAACGCAAACTGAGAATTTTCCAGCCTTTTTCCTTAGCAAAGGCTTCAAGCTTCTCATCGGGATCAACGGCGACAGGGGTATCGACCAGTTCTAACAGTGGGATATCGTTATGAGAATCACTGTAGAAAATACTGTTTTCCATTGTTTCATCCCGGTGGTTTAACCACATTTTCAAGCGTTCGACTTTACCACGCTGAAACGAAGGCGTGCCTGAGACTTTGCCGGTAAACGCGCCATCAATCATTTCTGGATCTGTGCCAATTAAATGTTCAATGCCCAGGAGCTCCGCGATAGGCTGAGTCAGGAAACTATTGGTGGCGGTGATAATCAGTAAAGTGTCGCCTTTGGCTCGATGCTTTTCGATGAGTTCGATGCCGGCTGGCAAAATGATCGGTTTAATTTTTTCTTCGAGATAGGCCGCGCGCCAAGCTTCTAATTCCGACATGGAGTGGTTGGCGTATGGTGTAAAGACAAATTCTAAAAATGCGTAGATGTCGAGTGAGCCGTTAATGTATTCCTGAAGAAAATGATCATTGCTAGCCCGGTAGGCCTTCTCGTCTACAATGTTATTTTCACACAAGTAACGACCCCATAAATAGTCGCTATCACCAGCCAATAAAGTATTATCCAAATCAAAAATTGCCAACGCCATGGTGCTGGAAAAGTCTCCGTTTTAATCAAAAATGCGACTATTGTATGTCAAAATGCATTGCATACTGACAGTGCTTTTAATAATCTAATCGCTAATTGAGAATAAACCGCTGGGGGCGATTGCGCTCAGCCAGCTAGAGACTTCAGTCGTGATTGATAAAGATGGCTTCAGGCCTAACGTAGGGATCATACTCTGTAACGAAGAGAATCAGGTGTTGTGGGCGCAACGTGCGCAACATGATTCGTGGCAGTTTCCTCAGGGGGGGATCAAGTCCCATGAAACTCCTGAGCAGGCGGCCTATCGTGAGCTTACGGAAGAGGTAGGTTTACTGCCAGAACATGTTGAGTTAATTGCAATGACCCGAGGGTGGTTGCGCTATCGCTTACCTAAACGTTACCTGCGATATGGAAATAAACCGCTTTGTATTGGCCAAAAGCAGCGCTGGTTTTTAATGCGTTTTACCGGTAAGGAAGAAGACGTCAAGCTTAATCTGCATGAAAAACCAGAATTCGATGATTGGCGCTGGGTGGATTACTGGACGCCGGTGGATGAAATTGTGTTTTTCAAACGCCGTGTTTATGAAAAAGCACTCCATGAATTTGCGCCATTATTATTTCCGGAATATCGACGTCAGTTAAATAACAAAAAAAGACGTTAATCCAGTTCTTTTCTGAACACACGCGATTTGCGCTGGTAATTGTATAGGGCTTGTTTTGCGACGGGGAGATCAGCTATTTCTGCTGGTTTGAACCCATGCTCTAAAAACCAGTGCGCCGTTTGAGTGGTTAACACGCACAGATTATTGATGCCTTGTGCTTTTGCTGACTGCTCCAATACCCCGAGTAATTGTTGACCGCGACCATGACTCTGGTATTGATTCGACACTGCCAGGCAAGCAAGTTCTGCCATATCATTATCAGGATAGGGGTAAAGTGCCGCGCAGGCTACAACACTGCCATCACGCTCCATGACCGTGAAGTGATCGATCTCTCGTTCTAGTAACTCTCTTGAACGTTTTACGACAACCCCTTTTTCTTCTAACGGCTGAATCAACTCCAGGATACCGCCGACATCATCAATCGTTGCTTGTCTTGTGGTTTCAAAAGAGGTGGACGTGACCAGCGTACCAGCGCCATCACGGCTGAATAATTCCTGTAATAAAACACCGTTAATGGCTCTATCCAGAATATGTACTCTGGTGACGCCAGCTTTACAGGCTTTAACCGCTGCATGCAATGAAGGGTGGGAACTGAGTGTTTTTTCTGCCTCATTCACCGTCAGTTCGCGGGGCATCGTTTTGTTACTGTGACCAATAAAGATCAATTTATCTGCGCGTAATGCTGTGGCCACTTCTGTCGCGATAGATTCAGCTGAAACGTTAAAGCTTTCGCCCGTAAGGGAGTAACCCAGAGGGGGCAGCAAAACAATATTACCTAATCCCAATTGTTGATTGATGCCTTCAGCATCGATACGACGCACTTCACCGGTATGACCCAGATCCACACCATCTATGATGCCAGCAGGTCTGGCAATTACCAGGTTGCCACTGATACAACGGATGCGTGCATCGGCCATTGGCGTATGTGGTAATCCAAAGGACAGTTTCGATTCGATATCAAGGCGCAGTTTCCCAATGGCTGCTTTGGCAATAACCAGGCTGATATCATCGGTCACTCTCAAACCATTGTGATATCTAACAGGTATGTTTTGCTCGATACAGCTTGCTTCAATCTGAGGTCTGGCACCATATACTAAAACCAGTTTAATCCCTAAGCTGTTCAGGATAGAGATATCATGGAGCAGGGGCTCGAATTCCTGGCTATCGATGGTTTCACCATCAAAAGCAATCACAAAAGTCGCGCCACGATGACTATGAATATAAGGCGCAGCGGTACGAAACCAGCTGGTTGTGGTGGCTAAGTTTTGTGGTGTAACTGGCTTTACAGTGTCGTTCATTCGTTTCTTTTTATCTCAGACTCGGCACGCTTGCCAAGTGTCGTGTAAAATTTATCAGATTATTACCATGTGATCTAAGGGTTACGTGGGGCAAAACAGATTTTGGAGAGATTTCGCATGCCTCAATATCGTTCAAGAACATCTACCGCGGGTAGAAATATGGCTGGCGCTCGCGCACTGTGGCGGGCGACAGGAATGAAAGATGATGATTTCAATAAACCTATCATCGCTGTTGCAAACTCGTTTACACAATTTGTTCCCGGACATGTTCATCTAAAAGACCTTGGCCAACTGGTTGCGCGCGAAATTGAAAAAGCGGGCGGTGTGGCAAAAGAGTTCAATACCATTGCCGTTGATGATGGTATCGCTATGGGGCATGGCGGCATGCTTTACAGCTTACCATCGCGCGACATTATCGCTGACTCTGTTGAGTATATGGTCAATGCGCACTGCGCGGATGCCATTGTTTGTATTTCAAACTGCGACAAGATCACACCCGGCATGTTAATGGCCGCTATGCGACTCAATATTCCGGTGATTTTTGTTTCTGGTGGACCAATGGAAGCGGGTAAAACAAAACTCGCTGGTAAAGACGTCAAGCTGGATCTGGTGGATGCCATGGTGCAGGCAGCGGATGAGCATGTCAGTGATGCGGATGTCGAACAGGTTGAGCGTAGTGCCTGTCCTACCTGTGGTTCATGCTCTGGTATGTTTACAGCTAACTCAATGAACTGCCTGACGGAAGCTTTGGGGCTATCATTACCAGGCAATGGTTCATTGCTTGCTACACACGCGGATCGCAAAGAACTGTTTCTGGAAGCAGGTCGTCGCATCGTCGATTTAGCTAAACGCTACTATGAAAATGATGAAGAGGATGTATTACCGCGATCTATTGCGACAAAAGCGGCGTTTGAAAACGCCATTGCCCTAGATATTGCGATGGGTGGTTCAACCAATACCGTGCTGCACTTATTAGCGGCGGCGAATGAAGCCAAAGTCGACTTTACTATGGCTGATATTGATCGCATGTCACGTAAAATTCCGAATTTATGTAAAGTCGCGCCTGCCACCAACAAATACCACATGGAAGATGTACACCGCGCTGGTGGTGTCATTTCTATTCTTGGTGAATTAGCGGCTGGTGGTTTATTGCATACTGATGCGCCCACAGTTCACAGCAAAACCATGGGTGAAGGTTTAAAACAATGGGATGTGAAACGCACAGACTATGAGCCTGCATTAACACGTTATCTCGCTGGTCCTGCTGGTATTCCAACACAGGAAGCCTTCAGTCAGAACTGCCGTTGGCCAGAGCTGGATTTGGATCGTGAAAACGGCTGTATTCGTGATGTCGAACATGCTTATAGTAAAGATGGCGGCTTGGCCGTGTTGTATGGCAATTTAGCTGAAGATGGTTGTATTGTGAAAACGGCCGGTGTGGATGAGTCTATTCTGACTTTCTCTGGTCCGGCACGCATTTTTGAGTCTCAAGATGACTCTGTCGCAGCTATTTTAAGAGGGGATATCAAAGAAGGTGATGTTGTCCTCATTCGCTATGAAGGACCCAAAGGTGGACCAGGCATGCAGGAAATGCTGTATCCCACCAGCTACCTGAAATCTAAAGGTTTAGGTAAAGCCTGTGCCTTATTAACTGATGGACGTTTCTCCGGTGGTACATCGGGTTTATCTATTGGTCATGCTTCACCTGAAGCGGCGGAAGGCGGGAATATTGGTTTGGTGGAGGAAGGCGATATCATCCATATCGATATTCCTAACCGTAAGATCAATGTTGAGATAAGCGACGAAGAGCTGGCGCATCGTCGTGCCGCTATGGAAGCGAAAGGCGATGATGCCTGGAAACCCGTTGCGCGTGAGCGTGAAGTGAGCCTAGCTCTTCAGGCCTATGCCGCATTGACTACCTCAGCGGCGAAAGGGGCTGTTCGGGATGTTGAACAACTCAAGCGTCGATAGAAAATAAATGAGCCCGGTTTATCCGGGCTTTTTTATATCTGTTGTGCGTAAAGTTTTTGGTACAAACCGTCCTGATTAATCAATGAATCATGGTCGCCTTCCGCAATAATTTCTCCACCGTCAAATACGATAATGCGATCGGCTTGTTTCACGGCGCTGAGACGGTGAGCAATAATAATGGTTGTCCGGTTTTCCAGATACTGCTCTAAAGCATTATGCAGTTGAAATTCGGTATCACTATCTAAGGCTGAAGTGGCTTCATCCAAAACAACAACACTCGGATTCACTAGAGCCATACGTGCAATTGCCAGACGTTGACGTTGTCCACCCGATAATTTCACGCCATCACGGCCTATGATGGTATCCAATTGTTCTGGAAGGTCTTGGATGACGGTTTCTATCTGTGCGATACGAATAGCTTCCCATATAGCATCATCTGAATATTGACGTCCCATCGTAATGTTTTGACGCACGGTATCATTAAACAAAGCGGGGCTTTGTAATACTGTGGATACGTGTTCACGAACCGTGTCCAGGCCAATTTTACTCACGGGTACATCATTAAAAAATACCATGCCATCATCAGCTGGATATAAACCTAATAACACATTGACTAAGGTAGACTTTCCGGCACCACTAGCACCGACCAGTGCGACTTTTTCACCTGCTTGGATATTCAGGGATACGCCGCTGAGCACTTTATTATTATCGCCGTATTTAAAGTGCAGGTTCTCAATGCGAATACTGCTGGGTTGTCCATCTACAAATGGATTCACGTCGTTTTGGTAACGCACTTCTTCATGCATGCTGAACAGACTATTCAGCCTCGAAACCGCTGCGCTGGCAGAATAAAATGAATATTGAATATTCAGAATCTCTTGTACCGGACTCATCATAAACCACAGGTAACCAAAGACGGCGAACATCTCACCAATACTTAAATTAGAGAAAATCACCATAAACATACTGACAGCTCTGAACACATCAAAGCCAAACAGGAAGATCACAAATGAAAAACGGTTTGCGGCATCACTTTTCCAGGCAAACTCTGAGGCATGGTTTCTAACCTGACGTGCGTTATCAATGACGCGAAGCAGATAGTGTTTTTCACGATTAGCGGTGCGTATTTGTTGAATACCGTCTAAGGTTTCGGTCAAGCTTTGTTGGAAGATTTCAAAAGCAGAATTTTCTTTCCTTTTAAGCTCCTTGACGTGTTTACCCACCACCATAGTGAAATAGATCACCAGCGGATTCATAAACAAAATTAATAACGCCAGTTGCCAGTGTAAAAACAGCAATATCACTGCTGTACCAATAATACTCAGCGTTGCTACGATAAATCGACTGATGGTATTGCCGATAAAATTATCAATCACTTCAATATCGGTAACAAAATGTGAGGCAATGCCGGCGCTACCTCGAGTTTCATATTCGCTGATGGCAATTCTACCCAGCCGTTTAATCAGTTTTTGACGAATCCTGAAGGTGATGCGTTTGGCAATAAGGGTGAAATAACGTGACTGAGCCACATTCAAAATGACCGATGCCACACGTAATACCAATGTAAATAACAACACAGCCAAAATATATAAAACCGGACCATGCCAGCTATCGGGACTGAATTGCTGAATAAAGGCGACGGTTGGGCCTGGCTCTTCAAGTAACACTTCGTCAACCATCAGAGGCAATAATAGAGGAACAGGCACGGCACAGAGTGTCGCCAGAAGCGCGATGATATTGGCTTTGACGAGATGCTTTTTGTACAGAAGGGCTTGCTTGAGAATGCCGCTCAGCTCATAGCTGCTTTTGTCAGTCATATAAAGTCATTAAATTAGAACGTTGTTTCCTGCTTGAGTGATCAGTTTCTCAGGAACATAACCCCAGACCGCACTGACGGTATCAGATGTTAATATCGCCTGTGGTGAACCTTGAGCAAACATTTTACCCTGATTTAGCAACCAAATCTTATCGGCATAACGCGTTGCTTGGTTAAGATCATGCAAAATGGCCACGATCGAGAATTGTGATTCATGACTAAGCTGACGAACGAGTTGTAATAAATGATGCTGTTGACCTAAGTCTTGTGCTGATGTGGGTTCATCCAACAAAACAACAGGTGGTTTTTCGGCTTGTGATACCTGGAGTAATATTCGCGCTAGCTGCACGCGTTGCCGCTCTCCACCAGAGAGACTGGTAAAAAAGCGATCTGCAAATTGCCAGGTATCGGTTTTTTCCATCCAAAATCGTGTTTGCTGAGCTAACTCATCAGCAGATAGAGACAGCGGCGTCGCACCTATTGCCACGACTTCACTTGCACTAAAGGGAAAGGTTAATTGTGATGATTGGGGCAAAATACCTAAGTGTTTCGCACGCTCTCGACGAGACCATTCATTTACATTTTTATCATGCAAAAAAACATGACCTGAGCTAGGTTTCCACTCGCTAGTAATGGCACGAAATAAACTGGTTTTTCCTGCGCCATTAGGGCCCAGCACGGCAATAAACTCGCCCGGCTCAACATCAGCATGCTCGATATGGAGAATGGAGCGTCCACCATGAGCAATGTTGAGATGATTTAAAGTTAAACTGGTCATCGTCATCCTACAATGTACTTAAGCGCTGACGTTGCTGTAATAGAAGAAAAACAAAAAAGGGTGCGCCAATCAATGCTGTCACTAAGCCAACCGGAAGTTCGGCTGGAGCGAGCCAGACCCGTGCTCCCACATCAGCCAGTAATAACAGGGCCGCCCCTGCAATGGCAGATAAAGGTAATAGGCGTGTGTGATCTGGGCCTAATGTCATACGTATTAGATGAGGCACAACCAAACTGATGAAGCCAATAATGCCTGAGGCAGAGACGGCAATACCAATGCCAATCGCTGTCGCAATGATGAGTTGGCGTTTGAGTTGTTCAGTATGGATGCCTAAATGTGCCGCTTCAGCTTCACCCAGCAATAAGGCATTCAGGGCTTTGGCGTAATACTGATAGAAAAGTATCAAGCACAGGCAACAGCCAGCACATAACCACAACATAAAAGGTGTGGCGCCATTTAAGGAACCCATGCCCCATAAAGTTAAATCGCGTAATGCCTGATCATTGGCAATAAATGTTAGAAAACCAATCACGGCACCGGTAAATGCGGCGACCGCGACCCCGGCTAATAACAGAATAAGCACGGAAGTATTTCCTTGGCTGGATTGGGCCAGTCGATACACTAATAAACTGGTGACTAACCCACCCACAAAAGCCGCTACAGGTGTGGCAAAAACTGAGAAACTTACGGGAAATATTACGATGGCAAGTGCCGCCCCAAGCCCTGCACCAGAAGACACACCAATGATGCCTGGATCAGCCAAAGGGTTTCGAAACAAGCCTTGTGTGACGGCGCCACAGATGGCCAATAAGGCGCCAATAAACAAAGCTAGCAGCGTACGAGGCCAGCGAAGATCCCAGATAACGACCTTCTCATAGTCATTTAGACGGCTAAGATCGGTATGGAATAAACCGTCCCAGACAGTTAACAAACTCTGCCAGCTTGATAACTTCATGGGGCCAGATGTCAGAGATAAAATAATACCGATGACAAGCAGGCTGATCAGAACTGGCCACGCCAGCTTTCGGAATAGCGATTGGTAGGGCATAGTCACGAGTCGATGGCTAGTAGAGTTTATCTGCCAGTCGTTCAGCTTCCGCCAGAGCACCGAGGCTGAGCCCGGCAATTAAGGTCGCTGCATTCACACTCACTATCTGATTATTTTTAGCCGCTTGGCTATGTTGCAGTAATGGCTGACGTTTGACGAGCTTGTTAGCGCTATCCAAGCTGTCAGAACGACTACCAACCAGAATAATATCCGGATTGACGGCTAATAAGGCTTCAACAGAAATAGATTTGTAACCACTAAACTGGCTGATATTTTTACCGCCCAATAGTTTTATGAGTGCATCGCCAGTGGTATCGGTGCCCGCTTGGGATAAACCACGCTCACCAATATCGAGCAGGAATACCACAGTTGGCTTATGTGTCGGCTGTTTTTCTAGCAAGGCTGCCTGTCTTGTTTGAAGCTGTTCGATAAGCTCTTGCGCTGCTGATTCAGCATGAAGCCGAGAGGCTAACAGCGTTATATTTGTTTCAAGTTGCTGCAATGTCGTTGGACTATCAAGTTCGAGAACAGGAATATGTGCTTTTTTGAGAGCCGCGATAGCGGGGGCAGGCCCCATATGGTTACTTCCGATAACTAAATCAGGATGTAACTGGAGCAGCCCTTCTGCAGATAATGTTCGATGGTAACCTAAATTTTCAACTGGCTGAGATAACAATGGCTGACTGGTTAAGTCTGCAGCAACAATACGTTCACCCAATCCCAAATTAAGCAAAATCTCGGTGGCATTGCCATCAACACTGACTAGGCGCGAATTATCAGAATCCGCATAGCTGGTTGAGGCTGTGAGTAAAGCCATCAGTAAAAGCCATAGTGAGCCGAAAAGAGAAGGGAATATTTTATTCTTCATCATATAAAGTTCAGTCGATATATTAGTCATAGTGAAAAGGGGGATACACAACGCACAGCATTCTACTTGATATCTGCTAAATTGTTAATCTATATGTAAATGATAATTGATCTCATTATCGTTAAATGGTAATTTTCTCGACATATTTTTCAAGTCAGGAACAATTACGATGAAATTAAGAAAGTTAGCCTTGCTAATGCAGGTGCCTGTTTTATTGACAGTAAGTGGTGGCGAAGCCTTTGCTGCGGAACAAAGCCTCGATGAAATCACGATCACAGCGACAAGAAACACTGACGGTGATAGCTCAAGCCGCAATATCAGTGTCGTGAGTCAGGATGATATTGCACGACAACAAGCCACTTCTGTTCCTCAAGTTATTAACTATTTACCTAATGTCACATTAACTGGTGGCCCTCGTGAACAAGTTCAGGGAGTCAATATCCGTGGCTTGGGTGGAAACCGTGTTTTGCAATTGATTGATGGGGTTAGACAGAATTTTGAATCAGGTCATCGACCTACGTATTTTTTAGACCCATCACTCTTAAAAAATGTTGAGGTACTTCGAGGGCCGAGCAGTTCTTTATGGGGGTCAGGTGCGTTAGGTGGTGTTGTGTCACAGAATACTATTCATGCGGCTGATCTCTTGGATGGAGATAATCTGGGCGGCTTTGTGAAACAAGGTTATCAATCAAACGGTGATAAGTGGACAACAACCGGTGCTTTGGCTAGTCGTTTTGGCAATGTTGATTTGCTGCTATCGGGTTACTATCGTGATGGCAATGACTTGGAACTGGGGAATGGCGATGATCTGCAAAACTCAGCAAATCGCGACAAAGGTGTGTTAGCTAAGCTGGACTGGTTTATCGATAGCGATCAAATGGCGACATTTAACTTTCGTCGCTCGTACAATTACGGTGGCATTCCATCAAATGGGGCAGCAGATGTTTCCACATCAAACTTCTTGATAGATAGAAAAACGCAGACAGATCAAGCGTCATTTGACTATCAATACAATCCTAACAACCCGTTGTTGAATACCAAGCTTACTTTGTATTGGGATCGTACTAAAATGGATGAAAGTCGGACTTCGGATGGACGCTTTGATGACACTGAAATTCGGACAGTGGGAATGAATATTCATAACCGTAGTGAGTTTGGTGAAATAGCTGTTATCTACGGGGTGGATGGATATCAGGATAAATTAAATGCAGATCGCGGTGGTGTCGATAGGCCATTACCGCCAACGGCAACGACCGATGTATGGGGGGCCTTTTCAGAGATTCATCTTCCTGTAGCAGAGAAGTGGCATGTGGAGT
Organism: Methylophaga sp. UBA678; assembly: GCF_002299105.1. NCBI lineage: Bacteria > Pseudomonadati > Pseudomonadota > Gammaproteobacteria > Thiotrichales > Piscirickettsiaceae > Methylophaga > Methylophaga sp. UBA678. Next base: position 30,843 of record NZ_DBNG01000018.1, on the reverse strand, counting down.
TAGGCGCTCGCTATGATTATTTCAAAACAGAAGCAGAAAACTTAAACGAAGAACACAGTGATAATGCGTTTTCTCCATCTGCTGCTTTAGTTTGGCAGCCAACCGATCTGTTAAATGTCGCATTACGTTATGATGAAGCTTTTAGAGCACCCTCATCCGAAGAGCTCTATACATCTGGAACGCACTTTTGTATGGGGCCAGGATTTTGTAATACCTTCCTTCCAAACTCGGATTTGAAGCCAGAAGAGTCTCAAAACTGGGAGTTAATGACTCAATATACAATGGCTGATGTGTTGAAATCGTCTGATTCATTAACGTTAAACGCTAATATTTTCCATAACGATGTAGATAACTTCATCGAACAACGAGTTGATGACCCGGTCTTTTTCCCTATTCCCAATCCAGGTAATACCTATTACAGAAATATTGATAAGGCAGAGTTGCAAGGTTTTGAGCTAGCCATGAATTATCAATTGAATACATTCAATGTCCTATTGAGTTATGGCCAAACCAGGGGGCAAGATAAGAATACGGGAGAAGCCATCTCGTCAATCCCTGCAGATAAATGGGTATTGGATATGAATAATGCTTGGCTTAAAAATACCCTCAAAACAGGTTTGAGGCTAACGCGGATTGAAAGTCAGAAGCATCGACCGAATGATATCAATACTGACTATGAGCACTATACCTTAGTGGATCTCTACACAAGCTGGACACCGAAAGATGTTAAAAACTTAACGATTGATCTGACTGTGAATAATTTGACTGATCAACACTATCGTGTCGCATTTCAACAACTCTATATGCCGGGCAAAGATATTCGTCTCGGTGTGAAGTATGATTTTTAAGGAGCAGCTATGTCTAATGAAGTAACAATGCCAGGTGAGCAGGCTCAAGCATTACTCGAGCAACTGGCTGATTGGGGTACGATGACGACCATCGTATTGCATGGCGGCAGTGTGTTTGAGTTTATGGGGCCTTTTCCGAAAGGCTCTGTAGCGGAAGGTTTTTATAATTTATCAGGTCCGGTGCCAGGCTTTCATGGACACTTAAATCTTAAGTTAGTAAACAATATTCGTTTTCAAGATAAACAGCATCGTGGTCGAGAGAGTTACGCGTTTGTTTTTGAAAATGCCGAGGGCGAGGTGATTTTTAAAGTCTTTCTTGGCCGAGATGAAAAAGGCGAGTTGTTAGCAGAACAAAAACAACGTTTTCTGACAATGCAGCAACAATATCAGTGAGAGTAGAGTAATGAATAATAAAGGGTTAGAAGAGAAAATCAGTCAAGAGATTATGGCGATGGTCAACAGCAGAAAAAGTCTGCTGCTATCCTCATTAACCGAAGAAAATGAGCCTTATGCTTCCTACGCGCCCTTCGCGGTGGGAGATGATTGTTTATATGTATTGATCAGTGAAATCGCGGTTCACGCTAAAAACTTGCAGCATCACCCCAGAGCCTCAGTATTAATTATTGAGGATGAAGACTCTGCTGCGGAGTTATTTGCTCGTCTTCGTGTTCAGTACAATGTGACCACAGAACTATTGCCTGTCGATTCTGCAGACTGGAATGTCGGTATTCAGTGTTTAACCGATCGTCATGGCGATCGCATACAAAACCTAAGTCAATTGAGCGACTTTAAGTTATTTAAGCTAACCCCTATCGGTGGCCGTTATGTGAAAGGCTTTGGTAAGGCGTATCAGATTGATGGTGGCTCTCTAGCTGGAGAAGGCTTGTCTCACCTGAGAGATGGACATAAAAAACGTGCTTAATAGACTGGCTGTATGAAGCAAAAAAGGACGCTCGATGCGTCCTTTTTTTTGACGAGATAATAATCTGTTATCAGAGGCTGCCCCAGCTATCCTTTTTACGAACTTTCAGTCGCGGTAGGATGATGCCCAACAAGATACCTGCAAATAAAACAGCGGCACCTATAAGGAACCAGCTTCGGGTGCTGTTATCTTTCAAGGCATTGTTTTCGATAACTAATGACTGGTTCTCATGATCAATTTCTTGCAGTTTTTCTTTCAGTTGACGATTTTCATTATCTAAAGCCACAGCATTTGATGCGGTACGACGGAGGTCGTCCAGTTCTTTGCTCAAACGTTGTGACTTTTCTTTCAACGACATGTTTTGTGTATCAACGTCGGAGTTTTGATTACTGAGTGATGAAATTTCTTCTTTGTATTTAGCGATTTCAAGTTCTAAATTGGCCACACGCTTTTGACTGGCTTCAAGTTGGTCACGAGCACTCGGTGTGTTGGTCAGATAACGGGTTAACACCCAGCCTTCAACGCCATCTGTCGTTCTGACTTTTGAATAACCTGCTGGATCCGTTTCCAGTACTTCGAGTCGTGTACCAGACTCGAGCATTTTACGGATATTGAACTTCACGCCTTGACCATTACGCATGGTGATTTCGAGCTTATCAGATACATAACGTGTGGTTTGAGCTTGAGCTAGGACGGGAGTCAACAGTGCCGCTGAGATGAGGATGTGTGCGATCAGTTTTTTCACAATGGACGTCTTTATTCTTTGATAAACAGGCATTTTAACAGAAGCGATGCTGTTCGCTTCAAGTCTGAATTAGTAATTAACAATAAATCAGAATGTTATGTCGTCGTAACGGCGTTGTCATATTGGTTTGTTAAGGTCGGCCTGCTATAAAGAAAGGGTTAGAAATGGAAAAGATTAGAGTCATGTTTTTGTGTACTGGCAATTCGTGTCGGTCACAAATGGCTGAGGGCTGGGCAAGAGCATTGGCCAGCGAAGAAATTGAAATAAAATCGGCTGGTATTGAAGCACATGGACAAAACCAACGTGCCATCAAAATTATGTCTGAAGTCGGGATTGATATTTCTCAGCAGGAATCGATTCGTGTGAATGGTGAAATGCTGGAATGGGCTGATTTGTTAGTCACACTATGTGATAACGCTGAGGAGCAGTGCCCTCTACTCAGCCCTCATACAGTTAAGGTGCATCTGCCTTTGCCTGATCCGGCCAAGCTGCGGGGTAGTGAAGAGGAAGTGATGGCGATCTTCCGTGAAACACGTGAGAAAGTACGTCAGCGTGTCGAGTTTGTACTCGAACAGGTTGCTTACGAAGCGGCTGTTTAAGCTGATTATTTCTCCGTGACCAAGCGTATTTTCGGTTTCTGATTAATCATATTTTTTTCTGTCGCCTCTAGCTGATAGAGACTGTTACCAGCTATTCGTTTAGCCATTGATTTTGCCTTACTGGCGTATTCGGTCAGATCAATCTCTGCCTGGATATTCGGGAAGTCTAAAATACGCACAGCACCTATCGATAAGCTAAGCAGTGAATAAAAGGTTTCATTGCCATGGCGATCAACCGCATTGATGCCTGCTTGTTGCAGATGACGCAAATTGTATAGCTGTGGGTAAAGTGCCTCAAATGCTTCTAGAATCTTTTGGCAACGCTGTCGCCAGTCTTTACTTTCAAACAAGATGATAAAATCATCGCCACCCACATGCCCAACAAAGTCGATTTCCTGGTCGACATGTTCAGTTAATGTTTTAGCTGTGAGGCTAATCACCTTATCGCCTTTACCGTAACCATAAATGTCGTTGTAGGGTTTGAAGTTATCCAAGTCAAAATAGCAGACAGTGACATCCCGATTTTGCTCGATAATCTCACGGGTATGTTCACTTAAAGGCACATTTCCTGGCAGACCACTCAGCGGGTTGGCATGGCGAGCCATGGTGATTTGCATATCGGTAATCTGACGTAGCAAGTCCATTAAACTACCTACACCGCGATAACGACCTTGCTCAGTAATGACGAACGCACTGTGCTGGTGATGTGCTTCCTGGCTGGTGATTTGATAACTAAGTTTTTTCAATGGCAGCTCAGTTTCAACCACGATAGGATTTTTATCCATAAAGTCTTTTATGGGTTTTCTTCCGTACAGTTCACGACCAAAACGGCTGGCGTAAAGTGTCATAAAATCATCGCGCCACATGATACCCACGACACGATTATTATCATCAACTACCGGCAACGCATTCAGTTTTAACGCTTTCTGAAAACGATCAGAAATATGCTCAATGGTATCGTTATGTCTGACCGGATCTAAATCTGTCAGCAAGCTGCTAACAAGGGTATTCGCTCTTGGACGACCTGTTCGTTGTATCGTTGTTTCTTTGCGTTGGGCAAACAGACTGTTATCGAGTTCTTTTTGTGGATTACGATTAGGACGGCCAAAGTAATAGCCTTGTACAAAGCGCATATCCAGACTTTGTGCGGTGATATATTCCTGACGAACTTCAATGCCTTCACCAATCACCTGGCAGCCGATACTTTGAGCAATATCAATCATGGACTGCACAAATTGGCGCTTTTGCCGATCTTCATGAATATTCTGCATAAAGTGGCGGTCCAGTTTCACAAAATCAGGCTTGAGTTCAGACCAGGTGCGTAAGCCAGAATAGCCCGCGCCCAAATCATCAATCGCAATCGAAAACCCCATATCGCGATAATGTTCAGTGGCTGTTCGCATTAATTCATAGTCATCAATCGGATACTGTTCAGTGAGCTCAATGATGACTTGTTCTGCTGATAAACCAGCTGACTCAACATATTGTAAAGTCAATCCGTGTGGATAATTATTATCCAGCAGAGCAACAGGCGTCGTATTGATGAAGAGTTTTTCTTTCAGGCCGAGTTGACCATAGCGTTTGATCGCCGTTTCTCGACAGAGTAAATCCAGCTCAGCCAGACAATCATGCTTGAGAGCGGTATCAAATAAGGTCACAGGCGAATGGAGGGGGCCATCAGATGGACCACGAATCAGTGCCTCATAACCAAAAATCTGTTGGTTGTGTAACGAGATAATAGGTTGAAACAGAGCTGTCAGACGTCCATGACTGAGAATTTCCTGTAATGAGTGATAGTGGTGTAATTCTTCTTGCGTCATCGTCTTATCTTCTCTTGCTAATATCTCCTAATCAGAAAAAAGCCCCACCCTGGGGTGAGGCTTTTATCAGTGCTTTCCAGTGTTAAGACCTACCAGAATGCTTGCGCACGGAATTTAAGTGCAGATGGTTCTGCATCTGAACTTGCGCCATCGACAGTCAGATCGGTAACTTTGTCGTAGTTCAGCATTAAACGAATATTTTTACGTGGAATGTAGTTCACACCCAATGTAAATTTATCTGCTTCGTCTTCAGTTTGTACACTTCCGCCGACTAAACCTTCGGTTTCAATGTTTTCAAAGCGAGCAACTAACTGCCACGCACCATATGGAGATTTAGGTGAAACGCCAGAGTTATAACCTTTTTTCCACTTGTAAGATTCACCCGTCAGGAAGTAACCAGCTTCAACTGAATAGCCAGTGAATTCTTGATCTGAGTTTGAGTTACTTTCAGCTGTGTAGTCTACGTATTCAGCTAAAGCGTGGAATGGGCCATAGATACCTAAAACATCAGCTGTGAATGCTTTTGAGCCATCATAATCTGCTACAGAAGTGTCAATTGGACGCTCTGAAGTAATGTGGCTAACAGCACGTTGACGGTAGCGGAATGAACCATCACCGTTACCACGGTTCAAATAACCCAAACCAACTTGTAACATGTGTTTGCTGTCTTGCATAAATGGTACGAATGAACCGCGAACTGCCCATGTATCTGCATCATCTACATCAGTTTCACCACCGTCGATTTCACCGCTTGTTAAAGATGATGCTAATAACCAACGATAATCTTTGTCATTCAACTGGAATGCAACACCACTCTCACGAGCAGGTGATAAAGCTGAATCAGCATAGAATGGGCGATCAATAAAGCTCATGTATTTAGAGCTAGCTTTAGTGTTATAACCAAAAGCTATGTGAGATTGACCAAGTTTTACACCCCATTTGGTGCTGTCGTTTAGTTTGTTGCCGTAACCAACATAAGCATCTTTAATTGATGCATCACCGCCAGCAAAGTCAGCTTCAAATTTGTAGCTCCAGTCATAAATCGAACCTTGGAAACCCAAACGTGCACGACGTAATTCAGTTCCTCGACCTTCGTTATCACCTACACCTGCAGTACCATCGTATAAACCATCATTGTCTACAGAGATGGCATCCCACATCACACGACCGATAGGTTGGAATTCCCAGTTACCTTCTCTGTCTGCAACAACTAACTTGCCATCAGTGGTAATTTTTGGCATATCTGCAGTTGCTTCAGCGACTTGTTTTTTCACTTCAGCTTGAGCAGCTTCAGTTTTTTCTTGATCAGCTGCTGCAGCGTTTTTCAGCATGTTGTAGTCTTCTGCACTGATGGTGCCTTTGTCACGAAGGACTTTTAACAGGTCAGCCATCGCTTCGTTGTTTGCCTGAGCAGGCAACATTGCTGCACCAAACAAGGTACCGGCAATTAATAAAGATGTTGTTTTCAATTTCAAGGGACTATCCTCTAGGTTGGTTTATCAATTCGGTAAGAGCCGAAGTCCCGCACACCTTAGGCTTGTTATGTTTCAGCATGATGAAGAAAACGTTACAGTTTTGTGACATTGATACAAAAGCTGACTTTTGTTGTATTTAAGCGACAATGGTGATCAGGCCTTGAAATATGGAAAACCGCACCAATATCCATCTATATAACCATGCCTTTGGACGTCCTATGTTTCGAATTTTATTACTGATTTTTTTAATTATCCCCATCGTTGAAATCTATGTGTTGATACAGGTTGGCGATGTGATTGGTGCATTACCGACTATATTTATGGTGGTGGCCACCGCTGTTCTAGGTGCGTTTTTACTTCGTTTACAAGGTTTTCAAACATTACAACGAGCACAAAGCTCCATGGCCAGCGGTCAAATTCCTGCCACAGAGATGTTGGAAGGGGTGTGCTTGGTTATCGCTGGGGCGATGTTACTAACCCCCGGGTTTGTCACCGATACCTTTGGTTTTTTGCTACTAGTGCCAGCCGTCAGGCAGAGTGTGATTAAACAATTAGCCAAGAATAGTCGTATTTTTTACACACAAAAGCGTGGTGATGCTTTTTCACAACAACGCTATCGATCAGATTATCGTGAAGGTGATGTGATTGATGGGGAAGTGGTCGATGACGATGATAAACATCATCTTCGATAAAAATTTTTAAATTTTTTTGCTTAGCCCCCTTGAAAGCGGGTTTTGTAACCCCATTCTATGAGTTCCCTACAATTTAAGTTAGTCATTAATAGACATTTTTTCGGAGGAAATACAGATGAATCTTCGTCCCCTTCATGATCGTGTGATTGTTCGTCGCATGGAAGAAGAAACAATGAGCGCTGGCGGTATCGTTATCCCTGATAACGCCGCAGAAAAACCATCTCGCGGTGAAATTCTTGCTGCAGGTGATGGCAAGGTTACAGATTCAGGCGAAGTTCGCCCTTTGGCGGTAAAAGTGGGTGACAAAGTACTGTTTGGCAAATATGCCGGTACTGAAGTTAAGGTTGACGGTGAAGAACTGTTAGTCATGCGTGAAGATGACATTGTTGCTGTTATCGAAGGCTAATCCCTGGATTCATTTGCTTTATTAAAGAATAAGAGGAATAACTACAATGGCTGCTAAAGAAGTCAAATTTGGTGCAGACGCACGTCAGTTAATGGTTAAAGGTGTGAATACACTGGCTAACGCAGTAAAAGTCACACTGGGACCAAAAGGTCGCAACGTTGTTTTAGATAAAAGCTTCGGTGCACCTACCGTCACGAAAGACGGTGTTTCAGTCGCGAAAGAAATCGAACTGGAAAACAAATACGAAAACATGGGCGCCCAAATGGTAAAAGAAGTGGCTTCGCACACTTCTGATGCTGCTGGTGACGGTACAACTACAGCGACAGTTCTAGCACAAGCTATTCTGCGTGAAGGTATGAAAGCCGTTACTGCTGGTATGAACCCCATGGATCTGAAACGTGGTATCGACAAAGCAGTTCAATCTGCGGTTGAACAACTGCGTACTATGTCATCACCATGTGATGATGATAAAGCGATTGCTCAAGTCGGTACTATTTCAGCTAACTCTGACGCTTCAATCGGTAAAATTATTGCTGAAGCCATGCAAAAAGTCGGTAAAGAAGGCGTTATCACCGTTGAAGACGGTAGCGGCTTTGAAAACGAATTAGACGTCGTTGAAGGTATGCAGTTTGATCGTGGCTACCAGTCTCCATACTTTGTTAACGACCAACAAACTATGACAGCAGAACTGGAAGATCCGTATGTGCTGTTATTCGACAAAAAAATCTCAAACATCCGTGATTTGCTGCCAACTCTAGAAGCTGTCGCGAAATCTAGCCGTCCATTATTGATCGTTTCTGAAGATGTGGAAGGTGAAGCGTTAGCCACACTGGTTGTGAATAATATGCGCGGTATCGTGAAAGTCTGTGCAGTTAAAGCGCCTGGCTTTGGTGACCGTCGTAAAGCGATGTTAGAAGATATTGCTGTTCTGACTGGTGGTACTGTGATTTCTGAAGAAGTCGGTCTGAGCCTGGAAAAAGTGACTTTGGATCACTTAGGTCAAGCGAAGAAAATCACTGTCAGCAAAGAAAATACCACTATCGTTGATGGTGCTGGCCGTGCAGATGAAATCCAAGCACGTGTTGAACAAATTCGCACACAAATCGCTGAATCTTCTTCTGACTACGACAAAGAAAAACTGCAAGAACGTGTCGCTAAATTAGCTGGCGGTGTAGCTGTTATCCGTGTTGGTGCGGCTACCGAGATGGAAATGAAAGAGAAGAAAGCACGCGTTGAAGATGCGTTGCATGCTACTCGTGCTGCGGTTGAAGAAGGCGTCGTCGCTGGTGGTGGTGTTGCATTGGTTCGTGCAGAAAGCTCTCTGGGTGAACTACGTGGTGACAACCATGATCAAGACATGGGTATCAAAATTGCGCGTCGTGCAATGGAAGAGCCTTTACGTCAAATCGCTACAAACGCGGGTGCTGAAGCATCTGTTATCCTGAATGAAGTTGTTGCAGGTAAAGGTAACTATGGTTACAACGCGGCAACAGGTGAATACGGCGATATGATTGATATGGGTATTCTTGACCCAACTAAAGTCACGCGTACTGCATTACAAAATGCAGGTTCTGTTGCTGGTCTGATGCTGACAACAGAAGCGATGATCGCTGAACTGCCAAAAGAAGATGCACCTGCAATGCCTGATATGGGCGGCATGGG
>NZ_DBNG01000018.1:0-21368 GCF_002299105.1 Methylophaga sp. UBA678 | reverse complement strand
GGCATGGGTGGCATGGGCGGCATGATGTAATCATCCCTCAGTCTTTAGTGCTAAAAAAGCCCCGGCCATTTGGTCGGGGCTTTTTTGTTTATACGAGTTCTGATGTGCAGTGTGGACAACGCGTCGCTTTGATAAGAATGGTTGAGTAACATCTTGGACATTCTTTATTGGTGGCTTCTGCAGGTGCAGGTTCTGCTTCTTTTTCACGTTGCATTTTATTGACCGAACGAATCAACAGAAAAACAGCAAAGGCGACGATCAAAAAGCTGATGACCGCATTAATAAAGACGCCATAACTAATCACTACAGCACCAGCTTCCTGAGCTGTTGCCAAGGTGGCATATGGACCTGCCACAGTACCTTCTTTTAACGTGACAAATAAGTCTGAAAAGTCGACACCTCCCAGTAATAGACCAATAGGTGGCATAATTACGTCGGCTACCAAACTCTTCACAATGGTGCCAAACGCACCACCGATGATAATCCCCACGGCCATATCCAACACATTGCCGCGCATGGCAAACTCTTTGAATTCCTTCAACATCCTTTATCTTCCTTTTGTTGTTTTCATTGAAATAGAGGGCGAGCATCCTGATTAAACATTGAGTCTCAGTTGGATATTAGCCATCACTATTTGGGCTGTCTATCTTTATTTTGTGCATTATTCTTGTTCGCAATATTGTCTGCGTCATCAAACCGTGGTTGTTATTCGGGTATGTACGTATAATTCTGATTTTTATGGTCTCTTATCAGAGTTAAAAGGGAATTCTTAACCGAAGCTGTCCCCGCAACTGTATACGTGAAGTTTCTGACAACGATGATGTAAAACCACTGAAATCAATCGATTTTGGGAAGGTGAGTTGGAAATGTTGAAGCGTGAGCCAGGATATCTGCCATGAAAACGTTATTATCCGATGGCCGGGGTGTGCAGTTGGAGCGGGAAACCGTTTAATGGCGAATCATCTTTGAGTTATTAAGCGGTGTCTGATCTTTCCGGCCTGGTTTGATAACTCAGTGTTTTTATATATTGATGGATAACGCTGTGTTTAACCGACTTATTCTTTGTTTCATTCTATTTCTTTTTTCTTCATCAGTCCTGGCCGAGCAATTATTGCTGATTGTCACACCACGAAATGTACCGGAAGTGGTGTCTGGTGCGCATGAGTTTTTAAAACACCCTTCTCACTCCTCCACGTCAGTGCAAATACGCACAACCGAGCAGTGGCAAGACTTAAGCGTAAATCAACAAGCCGCTTTATTAAAACAGTCAGATTTAGTCTTCGCAGGCGGCGTGTTTGGCGAAACAGCCAATCAGTTGGTAGAACATAGTAAAAACGGCCTGCTAAAAAATCTTATCGCATTGCATAGCGATCAGCGTCTTATGGGGGCGTCTAGTTTGAACAGTCGTCCCATTTTAAACGGGCCCCCTGACAAATTAATGCAGCATCCAGATCCTGCGTTATCGACAGAACAGTGGATGGCATCGCTATTAGAACAATACCCGGCACAGGAAGCGTGGTTGATTTCACGATTCTTTTGGCTGGGAAGAAATAGTGAAAATATGCAGGGACTGATTAGTCATCTACATCATCTGGTTAATAATGAAAATACAACTGAGCGTCCTCAATTAGCTGCACAGCTCAGGCTTTATCATCAAGATAAAATCATTCCACCAGATCAGTTTGAGTTTTCTGCAAAATCATCATGGGTGGTGTTAGTGGATTATGAAACTGGGGAACGGCCGGGAGAAAAGGCATTACTGGATGCTGTTTGTAAACAGCTTATTGATGAGTCAACTGGTTGTGTGTCAGTGCTTACTGCGTGGGGTGATGCCAGTTTATCTGCCATCAAGTTATTAGCTGAGAATAAGTCACACATCAGTTCAGTGGTGTCTCTGCAAGACTTTGTGATTGGCGGATCGGAACATCGGCAGGCTGTCACCGATGAATTAAAAAAACTGAATGTACCGGTGATAAAAGCGATGCGTTTAAGTGACAGTACCCACGCTGAATGGGCGTTGTCAGAAGCCGGAATCAGTTGGGATTCTGTTCACTATCGTGTCGCTATGCCTGAGTTACAAGGGGTGTCTCAGCCAATGGTGGTTGCAACGATGACACCCGCCGAAGTCGATAAACTTACGGGAGCCAGACTGGCTTTCTCAGAACCTGTAGAGTCACAAGTCACCTTATTGGCCAAGCGCTTAAAACGCTGGCAGCAATTACAAGATAAAGCGAATCAGGATAAAAAGATTGCGATTATCTATTACAACCATCCGCCTGGTCGCCACAATATCGGTGCTGATAATTTAAACGTCGTGGAGTCCTTGTTCGATATTCTGCATTCGCTTAAAAACCAAGGGTATAACACCGGTGAGTTACCGGCGACATCAGACGCATTGCTAGATTTATTGCAGCAACGAGGGGTCAACTTACCTGAAGATCAGACTGTCTTGGCTGCGATGTCGTCACAAGTCAACACAATGGATAGCAAAAGCTACCAAACCTGGTTTCAAACATTGCCAGAATCACTACAGCAAGAAATGGTCAATGGCCCGCTGGGCTTATTACATGCCAATCTAAAACAAGCTAAAGCATTGAATGATCCAACCATTGCGGCCCATTTATTAGCTCGAGTAATGGAAGATATTCGCCATGTTGTCGATGGGGCCGACCATGCTGGTCGTGACCGTGTGTTGCAATTACTCAGTCAGCTACAAACCATCTACCAGCGACCTTTAGCAAACATCGACTGGCAACAGGCTGAGCAATTAATTAATGCCATCAGCCAACAATGGATAGAAGGCATAAGAGGCTGGGGCGAAGCGCCGGGGAATGTGATGGTTTATGACGATAAAATCCTGATTCCCGGTCTTGAGTTTGGCAATATTTTTGTTGGTCCACAGCCTCCAAGAGGTTGGGAACTGAATGAAGAATTATTGCATGCCAATTTATCCTTCCCGCCGCCACATCAATATCTGGCGTTTTATCAGTGGCTAAGAAATACCTTTCATGCTGATGCCTTAGTTCATCTGGGCCGCCATTCGACCTACGAGTTTTTACCTCGTCATCGAGTGGGTATGGCTGAGAATGATTACCCTCAGGCAATTTTAGATGATTTGCCAAGTATCTACCCTTATATCGTTGATGGTGTGGGTGAGGGTATTCAGGCAAAACGCCGTGGCCTCGCGGTGATGGTTGATCACCTCACACCGCCTTTGGCTAGCACTGAGTTATATGATCAATTACTGGAATTACGACAGGTCGTTGAAAGTTATGAAGCTGCACCTGTGAATGCTGGAGCTATGCGCGATCGTGCGATTGAGGAAATGAAACGCTTAGTCGCCAAACTTAATCTGGAAGATGAACTGACAGCGAATATGGCTGGTGAGTTGGAAGTGCGAGGATTGAGTTCATTCGAGCAGGTGGATGACGATTTGTTAGTGCACGAAATCGGCCATTACCTGACCACTCTACAAGAAGATTTTATGCCTCTGGGGCTACATGTTTTTGGTCGAGACTGGTCTGAACAAGCGGTTCAAACCATGCTTACTTCAATGAATAATGGCAAACAAGCTACGGAGAGCTGGGATCCACTTCTACGCGGCTCACCTGCTGCAGAAATGTCGGCATTATTGGCTGCTTTAGATGGTCAATTTGTTGAGCCGGGTAAAGGTAATGATCCGATTCGCACACCATCAGCATTACCGACTGGACGTAATTTCTATGCCTTAGATGATAGCTTAATTCCATCACGTTTAGGCTACAAAGTCGGTATCGCATTAGCCGAAAAAGCCCGTGCAGAAACTCCCGCAAAAAACGCTCAGGATAGTGATGCCTTAGTGTTATGGGCATCCGATGTGGTGCGTGATGAAGGCGCTATGATCGCTTTTGCTTACGATATGTTAGGGGTGAAACCGACCTGGAGTCGTCGTGGAATTTTTAGTGGATTAGAACGTTTGGATCTTTCTTCATCAGCCTCGCCTCATCCCCGAATCCGCCGAGATATGTTACTGACGACATCCGGCCTATTCCGTGATTTGTATGGTTCTCAGATCGTCTGGCTAGAACAAGCGGTATTGATGGCACTGGATGCCTCTTCTGGTTTGATTCGTCGTGACTATCCGGCGTTGACCTTATCTTTGGATGCGGCTTTAGAGCGTTTACAGGTTAGTGAAAATCCTGGTTTTGAATCCTTAGAGCAGAACCAGGTTGCTGCCCGCTGGGTAGACGATGCCAGTGCGGCATTACGTGCGGGTGTGTCAGAAAACCAAGCCGGCCTGACGGCAAGTTACCGTATTTTTGGTACCCCACCGGGTGCTTATGGTGCTGGCGTGAATCGCCTGGTTGAACGCTCTGGTGCCTGGGAAAACCGTGAAGAAGTCGCGCAAACCTATATTCATCGCATGGGGCATGCCTATGGTGCAGAACTGGACGGTCAGGCGCAGCAGGCCTTATTCCAACAGAGGCTGCAACATGTCGGTCAGACTTATCTCGGACGAGCCAGTAATCTGTATGGAGTTATGGATAACAATGATGCCTTTGATTATCTGGGCGGCTTAAGCCTCGCTATTGAAACCACACGTGGACAGGCACCAGAGAGTTATATTCTGGCGCACAGTGATACCACGGATTTACGCGTTGATCCTTTGCAGACCGTATTGTTAGGTGAACTGCGTGGTCGTTATCTAAATCCGCAATGGCTTAAACCGCTGATGAAGGAGGGGTATGCCGGTGCTCGCACCATGGGTAGTGAGTTTTTAGAATATCTATGGGGCTGGCAAGTGACCAATCCCGGCATTGTGAAAAGCTGGGTATGGGATGAAGTCAAACGGGTGTATGTGGATGATGGTCTGGATCTCGGCTTAGATGAGTTCCTTGAACAAGACCACAATGTGCATGTGAAAAGCAATATGCTGGCGATTATGCTGGTCGCGGCATATAAAGGCTTTTGGCAGGCAGATGAGGCTACGCTGGAACAACTGGCACAGCAGTTCACCGGTTTAGTTTCTGCAAATGGGCTACCGGGAAGTGGCCATACCTCACCATCCCATCCCATGTATGTTTGGTTGAATGATTACCTGGATGAGTCTCATCAACAGCAATTAGCTGAGGTATTGAATGCGGCAAGAATGCCAGAAACTGAAGTGGCTGATGCACCAAGTCATATTGCCGAAATCACCGAGCAAAAAGCGACTCAGCCTGAGCAAGAGACGAATTCATCTGAAGAGCAACAGAAAGAGCAAGCGCAGCAACAACGCTTCTGGCTCTATGTGATATTAGGTCTGGTGGCGTTATTAGTACTGGCCGGTATCGCAAAAGGGGTGCGTGCCCCAGCTGCCAAGGTGAAGGAGTAAGTTATGTTGAGTTCACAATCAATCGGTGTGATGCATCACTTAGTCGGGTTTTTATTAGAACCGGTGATATGGGCGCTAATGCTATTTGCCGCCTTGAGCATTATTGATATTGGTATTGCACTGGCCGAACGCTTTTCAGGTTTGAAAAAGTGGCAGCAGTCAGGTCAGGTTGAGTCCTTTGAAAAAGTAGCTTTCAAACGTATTGAGCGTAGTGACTTTTTAGCCAGAATTGCGCCTATGCTCGGTTTGATGGGCACACTGATTCCGCTTGGGCCGGGCTTATCTGCACTTGGTAATGGTGAGTTAAGTATCTTAACAACGGCGATGAGTGTGGCCTTTGATACCACGGTTCTGGGCCTGTTTGTTGGCATTATCGGTTTTGTTTTAGGGCGATTAAGACGTCGTTGGTATGACGAGATTCTAACGACTATGGAGCAGGCTAATGGCTAGACGCTGGCGACATAATCGATTTGATGGCAATGATGATGAGCCATTAGGCCCTATGGCCAATTTATTAGATTTAATGTTGGTGTTTGCCTGTGGTCTGATTGCGGCATTAATTTCAATGAGTAGTCAGCTTCAGGAGCATTTCCAGGCCGAGGCAAAACAAGCGGATCATGCCCTGACGGAACTTCAATCGATGAAAGAATTACCGCAGATACCTGAAGGTATGCAAGGTGGTGCGGAGGGGTATGAGTCTGTCGGTCAGGTTTACCGTGATCCAAAAACGGGTAAGCTCATTATGATTGGGCAATGAGTTTACTCATACGTTAATTCTGGTTCGGGCATGATAGCCGGAGTGCTGTCCATATAGGTCAAATAGCTCGACCAGATATCATGCGTTCTGGCTTCGGTCAGGTTTATCTGACAGCTCAGCGTCATAGCACCACGAATCGTCCCGTCCATCCATATAGTGTAAACACTGTCACAGTGGGATGTTTTATAGGCTTCCCAAGCCGATTGTCCTGCTTCTATCGCAGTTACCACTTTGGTTTCATCGCTGTAGCGTTGTTTAGCTGCTGCCAAGTATTGCTGCATGATGTCCTTTTTGTCTTGCAACTCTTCGTTGAGACAAGCGTTAATTTCAAGCGTAGTAAAAGCAGACGCGCAATCACTCTCTGCGATAACGGGAAAACTCAACAATAAGCTCAACAGGGCAAGCATACGTTTTAGCATCATGGTTTCTTACTCCTAACTTAGTGCGAACCTAGATTATCACCTAAGGCGAATGATTAAGCGAAGACTGATAGCGGTTTGTTCTCCTTACTAGCGTGCATATCTCTTGATTATTTTATTGACTAGCTAGAATGGTTTACGCATTTGGTATTAATCAAGCTTAATGTAAAGTAATGCTTTTCCATCGTTATCCGGAGTGTTTATGTCCTCAGCATTTGTATTGCCAGAGCCATGGCAAAATGCCTTAAAGACTTATCCCGAACTGCTGAAAGTGGCACCTGATGTCTTATCAGCCAGTGATTACGTCAATCAGTGGGGGCAAAGACAGGAATCGATGTTGGCGCAGTTGCTTGAATCAGGCCAATTGCAGAAAAAGCTGTCGTTGGATGAGATTCGTCAGCAGCTGAAATCCATGCTCGAAGGTATCACTAGCGAGGAACAATTACATCAGAAATTACGTCATTTTCGTCAATGGATGATGGTACGTATTATCTGGCGGGATTTAGCTAATTGGTCTGATTTAGCCGAAACCATGGCTGATCTGTCCGCCATGGCCGATGTCTGTATTCAGCAGACCTTAAGCCTTCTCTATGACTGGCAGGTCGAGATAAATGGCATCCCTCGTGACGATGATGGTCGCGAACAAAAAATGATCGTTTTAGGGATGGGAAAACTAGGTGCAGGCGAATTAAACCTGTCATCGGATATCGATCTTATCTTCACTTACCCAGATGAAGGGCAAACCGAAGGGGGCAGGAAGCCATTAAGCAATAGCGAGTTCTTCGTTAGGCTTGGACGTAAACTAATTCAGGCCTTGGATAACCAGACCGTTGATGGTTTTGTGTTTCGAGTTGATATGCGCTTACGTCCCTTTGGTGAGAGTGGCGCTTTGGTCTCAAGCTTTGATGCGATGGAAGAGTATTACCAGACCCAGGGACGAGAGTGGGAACGCTACGCGATGATTAAAGCGCGTGCTATTACCGGCAATGAAGCGGATAAGAAAGCGTTGTCAGATATGCTGAGGCCCTTTGTTTATCGACGTTATCTCGATTACGGCATGTTTGATGCACTGCGTGAAATGAAATCCATGATTGCCGGACAGATGCACCACAGAGGGATGGACGACAATATCAAGCTGGGCACCGGCGGTATCCGAGAAATCGAGTTTATAGGTCAGGTTTTTCAGTTGATCTATGGTGGACGAGATCGCCCCATGCAGCAAAGGCCGATTCTAACGATTCTTGACCTGTTGGCTGATAGAAACCTGTTATCAGTCTATGCGGTCAATCAGTTAAAACAAGCCTATGCGTTTCTTCGTAGAACAGAGCACCGCATTCAGGCTTGGGCCGATCAGCAGACCCATATTTTGCCAAGCGATGAGCCTTCAAGATTAAGGTTGGCACTTAGTATGGGCTTCGAAGACTGGTCATCGTTTTATGCCACTCTTAGAGACTACAGGCAGCAAGTACAGGAACATTTTGATCAATTGCTGACGGCGCCTCAAGCCAGTGATGAAGGTGCTGGGATAAAAATTTCTTTCCTTAATGCTCAACCGGAAGAGAAATTAACCTTTATTCAACAATGTGGGTATGACAATCCTGAACAGATACTCGCGGTTGTTGATAAATTACTCGATCTGCATATTTGTCGTAACTTGAGCCAGACAGGCCAGCAACGGCTTGAGAAGCTATTACCTTTGTTATTACAAGCCACAGGGAATGTCGATAACGCTGATGATTGTCTACCCCGCTTAATGCCTCTGATGGAGTCCATCATGCGTCGAAGTGCTTATATGGCGCTGCTGGTAGAAAATCCGATGGCCTTGTCACAACTGGTTAAGCTCTGTTCTGCTAGTCCATTAATAAGTACACAGCTAGCGAAATACCCTGTGCTATTAGATGAGCTCCTCGATCCTCGTTCCCTTTATGAAGTACCTGAGAGAGAAGAGTTAAAAAAACAGCTGTTACAGTTTTTATCTTCTGTCGATGCTGATGATTTAGAGCAATTAATGAATCGTTTGCGAGAGTTCCGACAAATTGCCACGCTTCATGTAGCGGCAGCCGATGTCACTGAGGTACTGCCGTTAATGCGAGTGGGGGATCAATTAACGGAATTGGCAGAAATACTACTTGAACAGGTATGGCGAATAGCCTGGGAACATTTAGTGGTTAAGCATGGGTATCCACCCATTACAGATAATAACGACCCTAAGCAGTGCGGTTTGACTATTCTGGCTTACGGTAAGTTAGGTGGGCTTGAATTAGGTTACGGTTCCGATCTGGATCTGGTCTTCATCTTTGATGATGCACAGGAAGGCATGACGGGTGGCGAGCGTCCTGTGGATGTGATGGTATTTTATACTCGCCTTGCTCAACGCATGATTCATCTGCTGAATACAGTCACTCCTGGTGGTTTGCTTTATGAAGTCGATATGCGTTTGCGGCCCAGTGGCGCATCGGGTTTATTGGTCAGTCCATTTTCTGGTTTTGTTGATTATCAACAAAAAGAAGCATGGACATGGGAACATCAAGCCTTGGTACGCGCAAGAAATGTGATGGGGGATGCCAAACTTGCGCAAAAGGTCTTCGACACGCGTCAACAGGTGTTGGCCAAGTCCCGTGATCAAGAGACACTGGCTGAGCAAGTCAGAGACATGCGTTCAAAAATGCGTCAACAGTTAGACAAGAGTGATAGCCAACTATTTGATCTAAAACAGGGTAAAGGTGGTATCACTGATATTGAATTTATGGTGCAATATGCAGTGTTGGCATGGTCAACGGACTTGCCTGAATTACTCGTTTACACCGATAATATTAGGATTTTGGAAGCGCTGGTGGCTTCCGGAAAGCTCGAACCCGCTGAAGGGGAAATGTTGGCCGACGCATATCGTTACTATCGAAATGAAGCCAACCACTGCGTATTGCAGGATAAACCCACATTAATGTCGGTGTCTCAGTTACAAGACTTCCCGCAGCAGGTTGTGCAGATTTGGCAGCGCTGGTTAGGTGACATCGCCTAGAACCAGACTCAGATTAATCAATGAACTTGGAATAAAGCATATGGCAGTAGCAACAATGGCAGATCGTGATGGCGTTATCTGGCTCGACGGTGAATTAGTACCGTGGCGTGAGGCCAAAGTCCACGTCCTGACACATACTCTTCATTACGGCATGGGCGTATTTGAAGGGGTGCGTGCTTATAAATCTGAACAAGGCACGGCTATCTTCCGTTTGCAGGAACATACCGATCGTCTTTTCCGTAGCGCCAAAATTTTAGGTATGGGCATGCCGTTTGATAAAGAGACGATCAACGAAGCTCAACGTACTGTGGTTCGTGAAAATAATCTGGACTCTGCTTATATTAGACCGATGTGTTTTTATGGTTCGGAAGGCATGGGTATCCGTGCAGATAACCTGAACACACATGTTATGGTCGCAGCATGGCATTGGGGTGCTTACCTCGGTGAAGAAAACATGACAAAAGGTATTCGTATCAGAACGTCATCGTTCACACGTCACCACGTCAATATCACCATGTGTAAAGCCAAGGCCAACGGTAACTACATGAATTCCATGATGGCGTTGCAAGAAGCGGTCAGTTGCGGTTACGACGAAGCGCTGCTATTAGATGCGCAAGGCTTCGTGTGTGAAGGTAGTGGTGAAAACTTCTTCATGGTGCGTGATGGTGTGTTGTATACCCCTGAATTGACCTCAGCGTTAGAAGGTATCACCCGTGAAACAGTGATGACACTGGCACGCGATATCGGTCTGAAAGTCGTTGAGAAACGTATTACACGCGATGAAGTGTATATCGCTGATGAAGCCTTTTTCACTGGTACAGCGGCTGAAGTGACACCAATCAGAGAATTGGATAATCGTCCAATCGGTGAAGGCACGCGCGGTCCTATCACTGAAAAACTTCAGGCAATGTATTTTGACCAGGTTTATGGTCGTAGCGATGTGTATAAAAACTGGAATACATTAGTTCGATAATTTAGGACTATTCGCCTGAGCAGTGACGTTCAGGCTGGCAACAAAAGAGGTAAATAAGTACATGGCAGGTCATAGTAAGTGGGCAAATATTCAGCATAGAAAAGGTGCACAGGATGCCAAGCGCGGCAAACTGTTTACTAAGCTGATCCGTGAAATCACCGTCGCCGCTAAAATGGGTGGCAGTGATCCCGCAGCAAACCCACGCTTACGTGCTGCGATAGATAAAGCACTGGGCGCGAACATGACAAAAGATGTCATCGAGCGTGCAACCAAACGTGGTGCTGGTGAACTGGAAGGGGTTAATTACGAAGAAATTCGTTATGAAGGTTATGGTCCGAATGGCACAGCCATTATGGTCGATTGCATGACCGATAATCGTAATCGTACGGTTGCAGCGGTGCGTAATGTTTTCACCAAGCGTGGTGGCAATATGGGCACTGATGGTTGTGTGGCTTTCCTGTTTAACAAGAAAGGCATTATCTCGCTGGCCAGTGGCACTGATGAAGATAGTGTGATGGAAGTGGCACTTGAAGCGGGTGCTGAAGACATTGTGACTAATGATGATGGTTCTATCGATGTGTTCACGACGCCAGAAGATTATGCGGCAGTAAGAGATGCCTTAGATGCGGCTGAATTACCAGTGGAATCAGCGCAAGTAACCATGCATCCAGACACTACTGTTAGTTTAGATGTGGATGATGCTCAAAAAGCCATCAATATGATCGAAGCATTTGAAGACTTGGATGATGTGCAAGAAGTCTATTCAAACGCTGATTTTTCCGATGAGGTCATGGCTCAGCTGAATAGCTGATGTCATAAGGTATGCCGCGTATCCTGGGGATTGATCCTGGTTCAAGAAAAACCGGTTTTGGCATTATTGAAATTGATGGAAAAAAAATTAAACACGTCATCAACGGCCGTTTAATGGTCGGTGATGGCGAGTTTGCTGATAGATTAAGACAGATTTTTGAAGGTCTGACCGACCTCATCGAACGCTATCAACCGGATATGATGGCCATCGAAAAAGTGTTTTTACATAAAAATGCTGATTCTGCATTAAAGCTTGGTCAAGCCAGAGGCGCTGCTATATGTGCCGCAGTCAGTCAGCAATTGACTGTGTCAGAATATACCGCGACACAAATAAAAAAAGCCGTGGTCGGCAATGGCCACGCAAATAAAGCACAGATTCAATATATGATGTCAGTGATTTTGAGTTTGTCTGAATCACCTGAAGAGGATGCGGCCGATGCTTTGGCCTGCGCCCTTACTCATGCACATCACTCTGCTATTGGTGGTAGCCAGAGTAAATTACCAGCAGGTATGCGCACCACTCGGCGCGGAGGAAGATATAGTCGATGATTGGACGTTTGCGGGGCATTATTATAGAAAAGCAGCCACCAGAGCTTGTTCTGGATGTGCATGGTGTTGGTTATGAGTTATCTGCACCTATGTCGACATTCTTCAATTTACCTGCTGTAAATGAAGAAGTGATGCTTTTCACTCATATGGTGGTCAGAGAAGATGCTCAGCTTTTATATGCCTTTGCTACGGAACGTGAGCGTTTACTCTTTAGAAGTCTGTTGAAAGTCAATGGCGTTGGAGCCAAGCTTGCCTTAACCATTCTTTCAGGCAGTGATGTGGATGCTTTTGCTCGTAGCGTTCAGGAAGGGGACACTGCCAGCCTGACAAGACTACCTGGTGTGGGAAAAAAGACCGCAGAAAGACTCATTGTTGAAATGCGTGACCGACTCAAAGAGGTTAGTTCTGCCATGGGTATTGATACCATCGTTTCGGACATGCCAATGACAACAGCTGGGGCTAAAAGTGAAGCCGTTGAAGCACTCGTTGCATTAGGTTATAAGCCTAATGAAGCCGATAAAATGTTGCGTAGTTTTGATAGTGAAGGCATGACTACAGAACAAATTATTCGCCAGGCATTGCAGAGAAACTGACATGGAAGAACGGTTTATTTCGCCACAGAGCAACAATGATGAGGAACGTATTGATCGTGCGATACGCCCCATTACGCTTGAAGATTATATCGGTCAGCCTGTTGTGCGTGAACAAATGGATTTGTTTATTTCAGCCGCAAAACAACGAAAAGAAGCCCTCGATCACACCTTAATATTTGGTCCGCCTGGACTGGGTAAAACAACCCTAGCTAATATCATTGCCAATGAAATGGGCGTTAATTTGCGGCAAACATCGGGGCCTGTACTGGAAAGACCAGGTGATCTTGCTGCATTACTGACCAATCTTGAACCAAACGATGTGTTGTTTGTTGATGAAATTCATCGTTTAAGCCCCATCGTTGAAGAAGTGCTTTATCCGGCGATGGAAGATTATCAAATCGATATTATGATTGGTGAAGGCCCTGCCGCCCGCTCCATCAAACTCGACTTGGAGCCCTTCACTTTAGTTGGGGCGACAACACGCGCAGGTTCGCTGACATCACCGTTACGCGACCGGTTTGGGATTGTGCAGAGACTGGAGTTCTATAACATAAAGGATTTGAGTACGATTGTTGAGCGCAGTGCTGGTATTTTGAATGTGAAGTTAGATGCCAGTGGTGCCAATGAAGTCGCACGACGTTCACGAGGTACGCCGCGTATAGCAAACCGTTTACTGCGACGTGTCAGAGATTATGCTGAGGTGCGCTTTAACGGTGAGGTAACAGCAGAAATTGCCAGACAAGCGCTGGACTTACTGGATGTCGATAATTACGGTTTTGATATGTTAGACCGCAAGTTATTGCTGGCTATTATTGAAAAGTTTGAAGGTGGACCTGTTGGCCTGGATAACCTCGCTGCGGCGATTGGCGAAGAGCGTGGCACAATTGAAGATGTGTTAGAACCTTATCTGATTCAGGAAGGCTTCATCATGCGCACACCACGTGGGCGAGTAGCCACAAAACGTGCTTGGCTACACTTGGGATTAAGTCCAGATCTGACGTTGGATGGCCAGTAATTTTATGCAGAAATTTGTTTGGCCAATCCGAGTTTATTATGAAGATACCGATAGTGGTGGAGTCGTGTATCATTCGCAATACTTGAACTTTATGGAACGGGCCCGGACTGAGTGGTTAAGATCCTTAGGCATTGAGCAGAGCACGCTCAGGCATGAGCAAGGGCTGCTATTTGCTGTGCACTCCATGCAGATTAATTATCGGCGTCCTGCGGTATTTAATGATGCACTGCACGTGACCTCCCGATTACAAAAACGTGCTGGTGCCAGTATTGTATTTGAACAAAGTATCTATCGTGGTGAGGAACTGTTGTGCGATGCTTTGGTCAGAGTGGCGAGTCTTGACGCAGAGACATTTCGCCCAAAACCTATACCTAATTTTATTTTGACGGAGTTGCATAGTGACTGCTGATCTATCGATTATCACCCTAATAGCCGAAGCGAGTTTGATCGTTAAGCTGGTTATGCTGGTGTTAGTAATGATTTCATTTTATTCGTGGTTGATTATTTTCCGTAAACGGGGGGAATTAGCGAAAGCAAAACGCGATGCGGATAATTTTGAAGATAAGTTCTGGTCAGGTAATGAACTTAATCGACTCTATGAAGATATCTCGTCAAGACCCCATACCAGCCGAGGCATGGAAGGTATTTTTGAAGTCGGTTTTAAAGAGTTTGTCCGTTTAAAAAAATCTTCAACAGACAGTAATTATGTCCTCGAAGGGGCGCAGCGCGTCATGCGAATTTCTCTAGCTAGAGAAATTGATCAGTTAGAAACCTCACTGCCATTTCTGGCAACAGCAGGTTCAACCAGTCCATATATCGGTTTGTTTGGAACAGTTTGGGGCATCATGAACTCTTTCCGTGCCCTGGGCAATGTGCAGCAAGCGACCTTATCCATGGTGGCACCCGGTATTTCAGAAGCATTGATCGCCACGGCCATGGGCCTTTTTGCGGCCATTCCGGCTGTAATCGCCTATAACCGATATTCCAATGAAGTAGAACGATTAATCAATCGTTACGATACTTTCCTGGAAGAATTTTCTTCAATTTTACAGCGTCAACATAGTTAACCCCGAGGTTAGGTCATGGCTGTACATTCAAACAGACGACTACGACGTAAGGCGATGAGCGATATCAATGTCGTTCCGTACATCGATGTCATGCTGGTGCTACTGATTATTTTTATGATCACAGCACCGATGTTAACTCAGGGGGTTCAAGTGGACTTGCCTCAAGCCGATGCGAATCCAGTTGATTCACCGGAAAATACAGAGTCTTTTGTGGTGTCTGTTGATGCTGAGGGAAATTTCTATGCGGCCGTGGGTGACAAGCAGGATGAGGCGGTAGGACCAGAAAGACTGATGGCCATAACCAGCGCTGTTTTAAGCCGCAATCCCAAAACCCCTGTGATGGTGAAAGGCGATAACGCTGCGAGTTATGGACATGTGATCTCAGCGATGGCTTTATTGCAGAAAGCCGGTGCACCCAGTGTCGGCCTGATTACACAGCAACCAGAATCAACCGAGAACGCTCAGTAATACTATGAAACACAACATCGTCGACAATCTTTTTGCTGGCGCATCATCTCTGGTGTTACATGTCGTGTTATTCGCCATGTTCATTATCGGTATGGATTTGACATCAACGCCAAAACCATTAGCCCAGGAACCACAGAAAGAAATTGTTCAGGCAACGGTGCTTGATGAAACTCTGGTTGAAGAAGAGGTCGCACGCCTTGAAAAATTAGAACAAGAAAAGAAAAACGCAGAAAAAGAGCGCCAGCAAAAAGTGCAGGAGCAATTAGAAGAAACACAGAAAGAGTTGGCGCGTAAAGAAAGGGAATATCAGGATATGGAAGAACGTGCTCGTATTGAAGCCGAGCAACGTGCTAAAGCTGCAGAGGAAGAGAAGCAGCGTATTGCTGAGCTAGAGCAGCAACGAAAACAAGAAGAAGAGAAACGTCTAGAAGCCGAAAAACAGCGCAAGCTCGAAGAAGAACGTAAACAAAAAATTGAAGCTGAACGTAAACAGGCGGAGATTGAAAAACAGAAAGTCGAGGCGGAGAAAAAACGGCTTGAAGAGGAAAAGCAAAAAGCAGAAGCGGAAAGAAAACGATTAGAAGAAGAGAAGCAAAAAGCCGCAGAAGAGAAAAAACGCTTAGAAGAAGAGAAGCGTAAAGCTGAGGAAGCAAAACGCAAAGCTGAGGCTGAGAAAAAACGATTGGAAGAAGAAAAACGTAAAGCCGAAGCTGAAGCCAAGCGTAAGGCAGAAGAAGCAAAACGTAAAGCGGAAGAGGAAGCGAGAAGAAAAGCCGCTGAATCTGATCTCCAGCGTCAGCTAGAACAAGAACAGCAAGAACGTGAGGCTCGCCGAGTTAAAGGAGTGGTTGACCAATACAGCCTAATGATTCAACAGCGTGTTAAACGTTATTGGTTAAGACCGGCCAACGTTCAGTCAGGTTTGCAGTGTACTGTCCAAGTTTCACTGTTACCTGGTGGTGATGTTAAAAACGTGAAAATTGTGAAAAGTAGTGGTAATGCAGTATTTGATCGTTCAGCAGAGTCAGCTGTATATAAAGCAGCACCATTACCGCAGCCATCAGACCCAAAAGCTGCAGCTGCATTACGTGATTTTCAGTTTATTTTTAAACCCGAATAAAGGATGAAAGTGATGTTCACACGCTGGTTAAAAGTAGTCGCGACGTTAATGCTCTTTGCATCATGGCCTGCACATGCTTTATTAACAATTGAAATTACAGGTGGTTCGGAAGCTGCACTTCCTATCGCTGTCGTCCCTTTTGGTAATGAAGGTTTTGCGCCTCCAGAGGATATTTCCAGTATTATCAGCAATGATTTAAAAAGTAGTGGTCGCTTTGCTCCACTGAAACAGAGCGAATTGATTTCCCAGCCTCATGAAGGCCAACAGGTTAACTTTGCTGACTGGCGTTTACTTCGTTCTGAAGGCCTGCTTATTGGTAAAGTTAGCAGCCAGGATGGGGAAAACTATCAAGTTCAGTTCCAGTTATTTGATGTTTATAAATCACAGCAATTAGTTGGAAAACGATATAATGTGCCAGCTTCCGGGATGCGGACTTTAGCGCATCAAATTGCTGATATTGTTTATGAAACACTGACAGGTGAAAAAGGGGTATTTTCAACACGACTCGCCTTTGTGACAGAAATGAAGAACGCCGATGGCAGTAAGCGCTACGCCTTACAAATCTCTGATGCAGATGGTGCAAACCCAAGAACTGTATTGCAATCCAGACAGCCGATCATGTCTCCTAGCTGGGCACCGGACGATAATCGTTTAGCTTATGTGACGTTTGAAAATGCAAAGTCTGAAATTTTTGTACAAGAGCTCAGTACGGGTAAAAGACAATCTGTGGCTTCTTTTCGCGGTCTAAATAGTGCACCTGCATGGTCACCAGATGGCAAAAAATTAGCGGTGACATTATCAAAAAACGGTAATCCTGAGATTTATGTCTTAGAATTAAGTTCAGGCAAACTATCGCGAGTCACACATAACTCACAGGCAATTGATACGGAAGCAGTATGGATGCCTAATGGTCGTGAGATTTTATTTACGTCTGACCGTGGTGGAAGGCCACAAATATATAAAGTAAATGCAGATGGTGGGCGTGCTGAAAGGCTTACCTTTGAAGGCAACTATAATGCCTCTGCAGATATTTCTCCTGATGGACGCATGATGACAATGGTGCATGGCGTTAACGGCAAATTCCATATTGCTGTGCAGGATTTAGAGACAGGCGCGGTTCAGGTGTTAACTGAAACGCGAGCTGATGAGTCCCCGAGCTTTGCGCCAAACGGCCGTATGATTTTATATGCGACTGAGCAAAAAGGCAGAGGTGTATTAGCGGCAGTGTCCGTTGATGGCCGAATTAAACAACGCCTGGGAGAATCAGGTAGTGCGGTACGTGAACCGGCATGGTCGCCTTTTAAAAAGTAAGAGTGATAGGAGTTAGTTAAATGAAAAAGTTAAAATTGTTCGCGGTGCTTGTTCCGCTTTTATGGTTAGCCGCATGTAGCTCAACACCTAATAAAGGGATGAACGAAGGTGATGTCGCTGTAGAGGATTTGAGTGCCCAAACATCTGGTGTGGATGGTCAAGGTAACGCTGATGGCAGTGAGTACGGTTCAGAAACTCAGGTCGTCGTTGGTGAAGATGGTTATGACGGAAATGAGTTAAATGATCCTTCGAATCCATTGTCAAACCGTGTTGTTTATTTTGAGTACGACAGCGCTAACGTACGACAAGAAGATCAAGAAACACTACGTGCACATGCTGCATATCTAGCCAAACACCCGAATGTGACTGTGAGATTAGAAGGCCATACTGACGAAAGAGGTTCACGCGAATATAACTTGGCTTTGGGTGAGCGTCGAGCCTTATCAATTCGTCAAATTCTGATGTTACAAGGTGCTGATATGAGTCAGTTCCAAGTGACCAGTTTTGGTGAAGAAAGACCGGCAGTTGATGGCTCAGATGATTATGCATGGTCACAAAACCGTCGTGTAGAAATTGTTTATTTAGGTCGATAAAAAATGCAGATTAACGGCAAAAGAAAATTCATTTGTGCCGTGATTCTGGCTGCTGCTCTGCCCAATATCAGTTGGGCAGAGACAGAGCCACTCCAGCAGCGTGTAGAAAGACTGGAGAGAATCATCCAAGGCCAAGGTCTGATGAACCTGATTACACGAGTTGATCAGTTACAAAATGAGATTCAACGCCTCAATGGTGATAACGAAACATTAAGACATCAGTTAGAACAAGCTGAGAAACGTCAAAAAGAGATGTACATTGACTTAGATGAGCGTATGCAACAGCTAGAAAATAATAGCTCTGCCAATACCGCAAACTCATCGAACAGTACTGAATTAACCGATAATTCTGTAGCAAACGCTGGTATCGATGAAGCGGCAGATCAGCCAGCTTCTGGCACAGCTCCTGTCGCTGTTGAAAATGGTGAAGCCGCCTATCAGGCTGCATTGCAAACCTTGCGTAGCGGCCAATATCAAGAAGCTATTGATGCCTTGGCTAAGTTCCCTGAACAGTACCCGGGCAGTGTCTATCTTCCCAATGCTTATTACTGGCAGGGTGAAGCAAAATATGTATTAAGACAGTTTGCTGATGCAGCAGCATTATTTCAAATTGTCATTGATGAGTACCCTTCAAGTACAAAAGTCGCCGATGCACTTTTGAAAAGAGGCTTCAGTGAACAGGAAATGGGGGATACTCAGCGAGCTCAAGCGACATTGAATCAAGTTATTGAGACCTATCCTGATAGCTCCGCTGCCAGACTTGCAAAAGCCAGATTAGATCGTATTAATCAGTCAACCAACTAAGACATTAAGCCGGTAATTATTTATGGCGCAATGTCGCATAACAGAAATTTTTTATTCTTTGCAAGGTGAGTCGCGCACAGTCGGTCTACCGACCGTATTTGTCAGATTGACCGGATGTCCTCTTCGCTGTGGTTATTGTGATACGGAATATGCATTCCACGGTGGTGAAAAGATGGATATTGATGAGATTGTCGCCCAAGTGGCTGCCTTCAATCCTCGGTATGTTTGTGTGACGGGAGGTGAACCCCTTGCTCAACCAAACTGTATACCTTTATTAACCGCTTTATGTGATCGTGGCTATGATGTGTCATTAGAAACAAGTGGTGCCATGGATATTAGTAAAGTAGATAAACGTGTCAGTAGAGTTATGGATCTCAAGACGCCAGGATCAGGTGAGGAAAGTAAGAATCGATATGAAAATATCGAGCTATTGAACAATCATGATCAGCTTAAATTTGTCGTGTGCCATCGTGATGATTATGACTGGGCAAAAGAAAAGCTAAACCAATACCAACTTTATGAGCGATGTGAAGTCTTATTTTCGCCAATTCATGGACAACTTCAGCCTGCTGAGCTCGCTGAATGGGTTGTTGCAGATAACTTACCTGTGAGGATGCAAATTCAAATGCATAAATACCTCTGGGGAGAGGAGAAAGGGCGATGAAAAAAGCTGTCGTTCTTTTATCTGGTGGTCTTGATTCAGCCACAGTACTTGCAATTGCAAAACAACAAGGCTATCAGTGTTACACCATGAGCTTTGATTATGGCCAACGTCATCGCGCAGAGTTAAACGCGTCTGCCATTCTTGCTGAAGCTATGAGTGCGGTAGAGCACAAAGTAATCAATATCGATCTGACAGCTATTGGTGGTTCTGCATTGACTGATACCACAATCGCCGTACCTAAACAGCACCAGGATGGTATTCCAATCACCTATGTACCAGCTAGAAATACGGTGTTTTTATCAATTGCATTAGGGTGGGCAGAGGTTTTAGAAGCTGATGCCATTTATGTTGGTGTTAATGCGGTAGATTATTCTGGATATCCTGACTGTCGGCCTGAATATATAGCGGCCTTTGAAACGATGGCCAATTTAGCGACAAAAACGGGAATTGAAGGCAATAAATTAACTATAGAAACCCCGCTTATTGATCTAAGTAAACAGGCGATTATTGAGAAAGGTATTTCATTAGGCGTCGATTACAGCCTCACAGTCTCCTGCTATCAAGCTGATAGCGAGGGCAGAGCGTGTGGTGAATGTGATTCATGCCGCTTTCGCCATGAAGGATTCATGCAAGCAGGAATAGCTGATCCAACACGCTATCAAGCTTAATCCACACTGAGTTCTGTCTCTATCATTAATAATGAC
Source organism: Methylophaga sp. UBA678 (assembly GCF_002299105.1). Lineage (NCBI taxonomy): Bacteria > Pseudomonadati > Pseudomonadota > Gammaproteobacteria > Thiotrichales > Piscirickettsiaceae > Methylophaga > Methylophaga sp. UBA678. The sequence goes on along the minus strand of NZ_DBNG01000018.1, from coordinate 1,149 downwards.
TCGGTCTCTAAGGTTTTAAAACGCTGTAAAATTTCTTCTAGTTCGTTCGTTGCTGGCGTGTTTTTTTCAAATTGTAGATAGCGTTCGATTGCACTTATCATATCGCTCATCAGTTGGTTTTTTTCATTCAAATATAATAGAGCCTGAGCGACATGGTGATAATCATGACCGGTCTCGATCATCAGTTCAGCATTGTTTAAAGCTGTTTTGAGTGTCGCCTCGTCTGGTTTGACAGTATTGAGCATAGACACCTCACAATTAATTTAAAAAAAATCCACAAAAGGGGTTGTCATTTATTTAGAAAACGGTATTATATGCCGCTTGGTTTGGGCCGTTAGCTCAGTTGGTAGAGCACCGGACTTTTAATCCGATGGTCCTGCGTTCGAGTCGCAGACGGCCCACCACAAATTCAAAAGGGTTATGCTTCATAGCATAGCCCTTTTTTATTGCCTGTCGTTTATGATTAGCATGAGCTAAATCACAAAATCAGGTAATTCATCTGTGCAGAGTTTTAAATGTCAGCTGCAATAAATAATTAAACAAACCTACGATTCACTCGTTATCGTCCTATAGCAATAAGACTATTCCAAGACTAGAGTTCAAAAAGTTTAAAACAGAAGGTTGAGATCATTGAGTTCTAATGATTGCCTCTAGATTTTTTTCTCATGAGTAAAACTTTAGTAATCGTTTCATCAATGAAGGTGAGCCAACTAGTCTAAATTGACTATGTATCTTTAAGATCGTAATTGAAGGTAATAATCGTGCTGATACTAAGTAAATATGATTTATCAGTAGTAAATCACACTAAGTGCAGCGCTTTCTTATTAAGTGTACCGCTCGATTAGCTATAGAGTCACTGGGACTAAGTGTTTGGTCATGGAGTGCTCAAAAAAGACATTTATATCATTACCACCTTATTTATTAATTAGTTAACACTAAGATGAGAAAGAAATCATGGTGTTCAAAAGAGGGATTATTGTGATATGACAAAAATATTACGATTTTGTGTTGCTTTCATGAAAATGCTCGCGTAATATGCGCCCCTCTTGCAGACGAGGCAGGTCGTAAAGGCCAGCCAATATCAGCAACCAACTTAAACGATGACTTAGAAAATTAAGTAAAAAATTAAGTTGACAGTCAGGCAGAGAG
>NZ_DBNG01000027.1:0-133770 GCF_002299105.1 Methylophaga sp. UBA678 | reverse complement strand
ACATGAACATGAACATGAACATGAACATGAACCTGTACATGAACATGAACATGAACATGAACATGAACATGAACATGAACATGAACATGAACACGAAAATCATCATGCAGATTTGGAAGCGCAATATCAGTTTAGCTGTGACAACACGGAGAATTTAAGTGAGATTGATGTCTTGCTGCTACAAAAATTTCCAGCGATAGAACGAATCAATGTTGAGTGGATAAGCAGTAACAAGGCAGGTGTCGCCAAACTGACTCAGGAGAACTCGTCTATTTCTCTAGATTAGTTATCTTCTGTGTAAGGCTCAATGCTATTGATTTCAATTGTGTATGCCGATGTCGCTACTTCATTTTCAGTCAGGCTGATATGGATTGTCCCTGTCAGCCAATATGCCGCGTAAAGACTCTCTTGAGAGAATCCTTCGTCATATTTGGCATAAATAATCTGATTAGGTGGCGGTGGTGGCGCATGAATACAGGCACCAAAGAAGGGTACTAAGAAAAATTCAGTCACCCGGTACTGACTATCAAATTCAATGGGTACGATGAATCCGGGTAGACGAATTTTTTGTTTATCAAAGGCATCAACGACTTTGGTTGAAACCAGTGCTTGTTGATATTTATCGTCAGCGGCTGTTTCCAATGCAAGTTGTAATTGGCTACTGATCTGATCTTCAAAGCTGCCATCTTCAATCTCATTGAGATATTCAGGTGGGTTGGATAAGGCTTCCAAGTCATCTTTGGGCATTAACTCAATCCAGTCGATGGTACGGTACTCATCAGCAACTAAGGTCTGAGTAAAGAAAACCATAACAAAGAAAAGGCATGTCGATATGTGTTTGAAAAATAGCATTTGATATGAAACCAACGTAAAAAATATGAATGATATGCTATATCAGTTAGAGCGAATTGTGGTGACTATATGACGGTGTCTATCAAGAATTTACAATTTCAGTACAAGGCTAATACAAAGCCGACGCTGAGTATACCCGACTGGCAGATTCAGACAGGGGCGTCTGTTTTCCTATACGGACCCTCAGGTCATGGTAAGTCCACATTACTCAATATTTTGGCCGGTATTTTACCTTGCAAACAAGCAGAAATTGAGATTGGTGGTCAGCGTTTAGACAAGATGTCAGCGCGTCAACGCGATAGATTTAGGGCGCGTCACATTGGCTATGTTTTCCAGCAGTTTAATCTGATTAATTACCTGAATATCATTGATAATATTAAGCTCGCTGCTGACGTTGCCCACAAAAAAGTCAGTCGGCATGACATCAGCATGTTACTGACTGCTCTGCAAATACCAGAATCCGTGTGGCAGCATCCAGCAGCGCAATTGAGTATTGGTCAGCAACAGCGTGTCGCTATCGCTCGGGCACTCATTAAGCAGCCTGAATTTCTGTTAGTTGATGAGCCCACATCGTCCCTGGATAAGAATAATCGTGATTCTTTTATGCAGCTGTTGATGAGACATTGTGAGGATAGAAAGGTGACGCTGTTATTTGTCAGCCATGATGAGTCCCTACAACGTTTTTTCGATCATAGTGTTTCTCTTGAATCACTTAACCAGGTGTAATGTCTATGTTTTTACGCTTAGCCACTCAGAGTCTTTGGCATAGAAAAGGCTCCGTTATTGTCGCTTTTCTTGCTATCACTATCAGCGTATTTATTTTGCTGGCTGTGGAACATATCAGGCATCAGGTCAAACACAACTTCAACAGTACGATTTCAGGTGTGGATCTGATTGTCGGGGCGAGAACCGGCGATATTAACTTATTGTTGTATTCCGTCTTCAGAATTGGGGATGCTACGCAAAATATAGATTGGCAGAGCTATCAGAATATTAGTCAGCAGAAGGGGGTGGCCTGGTCAGTCCCCATCTCACTTGGCGATTCCCATAAGGGGTATCGGGTGGTAGGCACCAGCAAGGACTATTTTACTTATTTCAAATACGGTCAGCGACAGGCTTTGGAATTTGCTCAAGGCCGGCCTTTTGATGGGGCATTTGATGTCGTTATTGGTGCCGATATCGCTAGGCAGTTAGGCTATAAGAACGGTTCTAAGATTATTTTGGCGCATGGTACGGCCCAAAACAGTTTTAGCTTACACGATGACACGCCTTTTACCGTGGTGGGTATTTTAGCCGCTACCGGCACACCTGTTGATCGTTCGCTGCATATCAGTCTGGGCGCGATGGAAGCCATTCATATGAATTGGAAAAATGGCATCAGATTACCAGGTAAAACCGTCAGCCTTGACGAACTCACAGAGCAAGATTTGCAGCCAAAGACCATCACGGCATTTATGTTGGGGCTGAAAAATAAAATCACCACTTTTCACCTGCAAAGAGAAATCAATAATTATCAGCCTGAAGCGTTATCTGCCATCATTCCTGGCGTGACGCTCTCACGGTTATGGCAAATGTTGTCCATTGTAGAAATGGCTTTATCACTGATCTCATTGATGGTGTTGGTTGCCGCTTTATTGGGGCTGGCCGCGATGTTGTTGTCATCTATAAGAGAAAGACTCAGAGAGATTGCCGTATTGAGAGCTTTAGGCATGGGGCCTTGGCGTATTCTATTATTGATTGAACTCGAAGCCGTATTAATTACCAGTGCTGCCGTCGTTTCTGCTTTTGTCATGCTGATGGTGATAATTAACGGGTGGGGAGATGCCTTACTGGCAAATTATGGTATCGCTGTGTCAGGCAATCTGTTTACACTGTCTAACCTCTATCTATGCCTGGGCGTATTTGGTAGTGGCGTTATTATTGCCCTTATTCCTGCGATATCGGCGTATACACGTGCTTTACACTCACGTTTAGCAGAAAGTTAACAGGAGCTTCGGAATGATAAAAACATTAGAAAATTTACCCACAGGAAGTTCTCTAGCGCTACAAGAAGTTATCGATAATTTGCCATGGAACGCTCAAGGCTTGATCAATGCGGTTGCCCAGCAATATGACTCAGGTGAACTATTGATGGTTGCCTGGATGAATAAAGAAGCGCTGCTTGAAACCGTCACTAGCAAAAGAGCGTGTTATTGGTCGCGTTCAAGACAATGCTTATGGCGTAAAGGCGAAACCTCCGGTCATACCCAAGAAGTAAAGTCAATTTTCTTGGATTGTGATGGCGATGCCGTTCTTTTAAAAGTTGATCAGAAAGGAGCGGCTTGCCATACAGGCAGGAAAAGCTGTTTCTACAATCAAATCATTGATGATCGTGTTGTTGTCGTTAACGATAAAGTTAACTAACTCGTAGTGATAGCTGAAAGTAACTGTTTAGAGGGAAAATTGTATCGCTTGAGCGCTATTTTTAGATATTGATATGGCTTCATCGTTGGAATCATTCGCAGCATCAATATAACGCTCATGCTTTTGTGCTAATAATATCCACGATAATGACATCAAAAGAACGAGAAGACTTTTTCATACAGTAATGTCGTTCTATTGTGTTAACGCGTGTTTAACACTGTTTACGCTGAAGCGATTTTGTATGAATAAATTACTTTATATTGCACTACCGAGAGTGTGCTCAGCATCAGTGATCATGTTATTGACAATGCTCTCAGCATCTTGAATATCATTGATAGAATCGATGCATTCTCCTGCCCAAATAATGGCTGAATCCAAGTTGACTGATTGTTGATCAGTAAAAAAAGTGGATTGGTGTTGAGACAGTTGCCGTTTTAATTTAGCCCCATTGCCATGCCATTTAGACGTGAAAGCATTCTTCAAAGCTCTGCCAGAATATTCTTTAGGCCATGATATTTCTCGAATAATATCGAATACATCGGTTCTAACCGTATCATCGCCACTACTTTCAAGTATTTTTTGTTTTAACTTATCATCAGCCAAAGACTCAGTGGATGCGTAAAAACGGCTGCCGATAGAAGCGCCCACTGCACCCAGGCTCAACATAGCTGCGAGGCTTTTGCCGTCGGCAATACCTCCAGCCGCTATGACAGGTGTGTTCGGTAGGTGATCAATGACTCCCTTCGTTAGTGATAAGGTGGAACGTTGACTTTTACCATGACCTCCCGCCTCACTACCTTGTGTGACGATGAAGTCTGCCCCTTTTTTATTGACTTCCAAGGCTTCAGATAACGATTGAACTTGGCAAATCAAGGGGATATTGTATGATTTGATTTTATCTACCCATTGATTTATATCACCAAATGACATCATCACCACACTTGGAGAGTAGCGCATAACAAAGTCAAATACTTCCTTCGTGAGTGACCAGGTAATAAAACCAACGCCCCATGGTTTAGTTGTTGTACGCTTTAGAATTGCAAGTTCAGTTTTGAGCCAATCAAGATCACCGTAACCGACACCAATCATTCCAAGCCCACCAGCGTTCGACACACTAGCTGCCAGCCTGCCTCCGGCCACGTTACCCATGGGGGCCAGAACGATAGGATGTTGGATACCGAGTCGCTTTGTGAGCTGAGTTATGGCCATTTATTTTCTCCTGGATGAGAAAGTATGACGAGTGCCAAGGCGAAGTTTTTCTTCATAGCTATCATCATCAAGAGGGATAAAACTTTCCTCTATATAACGATGTTTATTCTCAGCTGAATAAACGGTTTTGATGATGAAGTAAAATGCGATCATAATTAAAGCATCGACACCAATTAGCATAAAGAACTGAGGCGTGTCCTGATACTTCATAAATAATGCTGATATGAGTAAAACGCTCATATGATTACCCTCCCAACTTGACTGAAATATCGACTTTATTATCCGTCATGGATTGATTACTGGCATGATGAACCCGTATAGCTTGTCTAATAGTCATCACTACATTGAACAGCATGACACAGGCTCCACTGAAAAAGACGAGACCACCCATCATTCGAATAGCATAGTAAGGATGCATCTGAGCCACAGACTCCACAAACGTGTAAGCCAGATTGCCATAGTCATCATAAGCACGCCACATCAGTCCTTGCATGATGCCGGCCACCCACATGGCGGTAATGTAAATGGCTGTACCGACTGTGGCTAACCAGAAATGAACATTAACCAAACGCACAGAAAACATTCGGGTATCCCATAAGCGTTCGACCATGTGATACAGCGCACCTATTGAAATCATCGCCACCCAACCTAATGCACCAGAGTGAACATGACCAATCGTCCAGTCGGTATAGTGTGAAAGCGCATTAACTGTTTTTGACGCCATTACAGGGCCTTCAAACGTTGACATGGCATAAAAAGCCAGCGCCACGATGAGAAAACGGAGAATATAATCGGTTCTGAGTTTGTCCCAAGCACCGCTTAATGTGAACATGCCGTTAATTGCTCCTCCCCATGATGGAATAATCATGGCGAGAGAGATTGCTGCACCAAGAGAGCCTGTCCAATCAGGCAGAGCTGTATATTGCAGGTGATGCGCACCTAACCATACATAGCCAAATATCAATGCCCAGAAGTGAATCACTGATAAGCGATAAGAATAAACAGGCCGATTAGCTTGTTTGGGCACAAAATAATACATGATGCCTAAAAAACCCGCGGTGAGATAAAAGCCAATGGCGTTATGACCCCACCACCATTGAATCATGGCGTCCTGAACGCCAGCAAAAATCGAGTAGGATTTCATCAATTCAACGGGAATCGACAAACTATTCACCACATGGAGATAGGTGAACATAATCATCATGGACAGAAAGAACCAGTTCGCTACATAGATATGGGAAACACGGCGAATGCTCAATGTGAAAATAAAGTTGATTGAGTAGGCGAGCCACACAACGGTTAACAAAATATCAAAAGGCCATTCTAATTCTGCGTACTCCTTACCCTGAGTGTAGCCCAGTGGAAGCGTCACCAGAGCGCCAATCACATAGAGATTCCAGCCCCAGAATGTAAACCAGGCCATCTTGTCACTCCATAATCTGACGTAACAAGTTCGCTGAACCACATAATAGGCTGTCGCCATCAAAACACAGCCGCCAAACCCATAGACAACCACGTTAGTATGCACTGGTCTTAATCGTCCGAAACTAATATATGGATTATCAAAATTAAGAAATGGCCAGGCGAGTTCGGAGGCGATATACACACCGATGCCTGTACCAATGACAAGATAAATACAGGCGGCGACGGAAAACCACTTGGTAATATCTTCATTGTAATTATGTGTTGTGTTCATGATAGAACTCCTGATTTTGAATGGCTATTTTGGTGAGCGTTACCAATGCCATATTTGGTCGGCTTGTTCGAAGATAGGCACGAGCTGTTGTCTATTCACGACTTGTATGCCTTCTCTAAGCGCTTCCATTTCTAACCCTCTATCCCATAAATCTTCATACACAACATAAATAGGAATATGAGATGAAATCAGGTTGCCTATATCGGTATTTATATTCGCTGGTTGAGTTTGCTGCCAATCACCTATTTTTAGTGGAGGCTGCTGTTTTTTTTGTTGCGTGTAATAGACGGCCTGGCCTGTGAGTAATAACTGGAGTTGGTCGATATCGGTATGCTCAATTTTTTTTTGCATACATTGAATTAACCATAGAATCGTTTCATCTTGTTCTTCCACAACTGTTCTGAAAGCTTGATCGAGTATTTGTAAGACTTTCATGATTAGCGAGTTCCAATAGTTAATGTGTTAAATGATTCTGAGGCATAGCGCCATAAATCGGCTGGTCCTCCACGATGACAACCGGGGATGGTGTCATTGACGCCACGCTCATCGACGCATAAGCCACAATTAATCCATTCAAAAGAGAGTGCTTTCTTACGTGCTTTATTCTGTAGCGACGCAATCCATGTTTTGGTCAGTGGATGATCTTCTTGTTCAGTATCATGTCCATGGATGGCATTGCCATGTTGTTGTTGCTTGGCGAATGACAAAGCAGCAGCACCTTCATAAGCAAATACCTTCACATGAGAATTAGCATCTAAGGCGGCATCGAGTAATCTAAAAAAAGTGACGGTGCGCTCGCTCTCAAATGGTGGGTCCATAAAGGCGAAAGTGAGTGTTTTATTATGTGACATTGTCATCTCCTAATTCCAAATGACTTTTTGTCCCGACAGTAATGCTTTGATAACAATATCCAGATCAGTGGTTAATATTTCTGGTATCAATTGTTCAGCATCTATTTCTCTCTGTTGGAGAGAGAATTTGTCAGCAACCAATGTGATGTTTTCATGAAGTAATTTAGTAAAGGGCGTAAAAATGCTGCTTTTGGTGGCAGGCATAACCCCATTCTGGATAAGTACTACCGTCACACGATTGCCTGCATTGGCCAGATGGTGAATTAATTCATATTGCGATTTAGTCAGTGCATCTGTGAAGGGATCTCGGCTTTGTATAAAAAGAAATTCAGACATCTATCTTTCCTGTATTGACTGATTTGAGATGGATGAGGATTTAATGAAATGACATCGGTGAAGAAAGTCCCCAAAATACTCGTTGTTGAGGCGATCTGTTGAATACAAATCGAATAAAGGAGCCAAGGCATCCAGAACCTGAGTTTGACTGAGATTTTTCTCATGTAGCGTGGCTAGTCGGTCTCCTCGGTGGCTACCTCCAAGGTATAAGTTATATAAACCTGGCGCTCGTCCTGTTAAGGCTATCTCAGCTAAGTAGGGGCGAGCACACCCATTGGGACAACCAGTAATTCTTAGTGTGATAGGTTTTGTTTGGAGGTCATACTGACGTTTCAAATCATTAAAAAGGGTAAGAAAGTCTGGCGTTATTCTTTCTGCTTCAGCCATAGCCAGCCCACAAGTTGGAAGTGCAACACAACTCAACGTAACGGCTTCTTGACTGGAGGGAATCAACCTTTCGTATAAACCAAGATCAGATAATCGTCTTGCTACGTCATAAATGTCATATGGTGGAATATTGATAAGCTGAATATTCTGGTTTGCTGTTAACCGGACTTCACCACTATATTGCTGAAAGAAAGCTTGTAACTGATCTTGTAAATGATGATTGATACGTCCACTTTGAATATGCAATGTTGCCAGCCACTGACTATCCTCAGTCTGATGCCAGCCTAACTTATCACCATTATTCGTTAATCTGTATGGCTTCAAAGGGGCTAGCTTTTTGCCGAAACGGTTTACGAGTAAATTTTTAAAGCTGTCTAAACTGATTCTATCTAATGTGTATTTGAAACGTGCACGATGTCTATCTTTTCTATCCCCATAATCGCGTTGAATAGTCATGATGACTTCAGCAATAAATGGTGCATCTGATGCTTCTATAAAGCCAATGGGGGTGGATAGCCTCGGATAACTATCTTCTCTAGAGTCAAGTTGCCCCATACCACCGCCAACACACACATTGAAACCAACCAGACGAGATTTCTCAATAACAGCTATAAAACCGACGTCTTGGGCAAATATATCAATATCATTATCTGGAGGGATGACGAATCCTATTTTAAATTTACGAGGTAAATACGTTTCCCCATAAAGTGGCTCCTCAGACTGGGAGACTGAAGGAGGGATGTCATACCAGGTTTCTCGATAAGCATCTGTTTTAGGTAAGAGGCGCGAACTTGTCTCTCTTGCTAGATCATAGACTTGTTGAGCTACTCTTGACGCGTCAGGGTTGACTCCACAAACAATACCTCGATTATCATCGCCACACGCAGCAAGGGTATCTATTCCGATTTTTTCTAGACTTCTCAGGAGTGGTTGTAAGCATTGTTTTCCCACACCGTGAAATTGAATCGTTTGACGTGTAGTAATACGAATTCCATTCGATGAGTAAATTCGTGATAAACGGTCTATTTCAATCCATTGCTGTTTGGTTAATCTTCCACCTGGAATTCGTAGTCTCACCATAAATTGGTAATGAGGCTCAAGCTTTCGAATGAGACGATGTTGTCGTGTATCACGATCATCTTGCTGATAGATACCATGGAATTTTGTTAACAATCCATCATCGTGACTAATACCTCCCGTATTAGCATCATGGAGTCCTTCTTTGATCGTGCCTCTCAAGAAATGACTTTTTGCTTTAAGCTGCTCATTACTGTGCTGTTCATTAAGAGGTTGGCTAATATCAGAGTGTCGAGCAATAGTGAGTGTAGTCACTTTATTTCTCCGTAAATTAATATACGTTTTTGTGTAGTCGTTTTTGTTGGGTGAGTTGAAGCCAGCTTTGCTTATAAGATGATGTCTTGCTCAACGTTTGTGTAAGTTGATCAAATATCTCTTTGTGACCAGATAGATACAGGTGTGCGCCAGCACTTAACCAACCGTTAAACGTATCTTCATTATCTTGAATGATGTCGTAGATTGATTTATTGGGAACATCGTCAAAAAAAGAGGTATTTAAACGAGTTAATAAGCCATCTTTTAGATACTGGGACCACTCCGTTTGATAGAGGAAGTCATTTAAAAATGTACATTCTCTTAGTATCAACCACACGCTGTGTTCACGGTTAGGATTAGACTGAATCTCTTGTATGAAGGCGCGAAAAGGGGCTATTCCTGTACCGTCAGCAATGAGGATAATGGGACTGTTTTGATTCGTGGGTAAATGAAACCGTTTATTGTGGTGGGGGAAAACAAGAAGATTTTCACCTTCTTCAATACCCGTTAAATATGTTGAACAAATTCCATTTTGTAATTTCCCAGACCAAGAATACCGATACTTTTCTACAGTAAGATGCAATTCATCTTGAATCTGGCGAGTACTGTTGGCAACGTCATATAAACGAGGTTGTAATGGTCTTAAGCTATCGACCAGCTGCTGTGGAGTTAACTGTAAAGAGTGGTTGACTAGAATGTCTGTTAACTGATGCCGTTTGAGATATGAGCGTAATGTTTGTTTATCTTGGCACAGTTTTATCAGGTCACGGTTGTTTGAAGTCTCACTCCATTTAGTTAAACATTGTGCTGTGACTAAAGTGAGATCACAATATTCACGTAAAGCCTCCACCAGTGGTACAGCTCTCTGTTTTACAACGACAGATTCATCCCCAGAAAATGTTGTTAAGGATAAAATTTGGCGAACGAGCTGAGGGGGATTTTGAGGTAAAACCCCGATTCCATCACCCGCGGTGAGACTCAGTTGAATATTGTCTGGTACCTGTAACTCTAAATGATGGATCGGGTTTGATCTTGAGTCATCAGATAAACGCGTATTCTTGATCACTTCTACAGAGAGTGGACTGGTTTTTGAGTAGGTTGATGTACGGATTTTATGACGGCTTTTTGTGAGTACTTCACTGTTTTTCGTCATATTCGGTAACGTTGGAAGACAGTAAGTAATCCATTCTTCAGCTGTTTCTTCAAAATCAACATCACACTCCACACATTCAGTAAATGGTGAAGCATTGAGCTCACGCAATCTATCATCAATTGTGATGCCGGTGAGACAGAAGTGATCGTATGAACTGTCACCCAAAGCGAGTACAGCATAGGATAGATGAGAAAGGTCTTCATTAAGGTGTATTAGCTCATCATAGAACGATGCGATGGGCTCAGGTGGTTCGCCATCGCCATGAGTACTACACACAATGTATAGCTGATTAATCTGTTTTAGTTGCTTGAGTTTGAAATCCGCCAGGTTAATGAGTTCTATTGATTTATTCTGATGAACTGCTTTTTCATAAAACTGCTGAGCAATACCTTTGGAATTGCCTGTTTCTGTTCCATAGGCTACAACTGCTCTCTTTTCAACAGCTATGCTTTTATCTGTAGTAGAAATGTCTAATAAGTTATTCGCTAACCATTCTGTTTGTTCATTAGACAAACGCTTTAGAAGGTTTGCTACAGCCTCCCACTCAGATGTTGTGAATAATGATGTAGCTAAGTTTTGCATGAAGTGTGTTTCTAACGCTGTGAATGTTGAAACACATTATGGAGAGAATGTTTAATAATATATAATGAATATTATCTTAATTTAATATCAAAAATATTCATATGGATGTCAGTTTAGCCAGAACCTTTCTTGAAATTGTCAGATCGGGAAGCTTTATCTCAGCAGCAGAAAAGCTGCATGTCACCCAAACGACCGTAACGGCTCGAATTCATAACCTTGAGGGACAACTTGGGTGTAAATTATTTATTCGCAACCGCTCCGGTGCAAGTTTGACATCAAATGGTGTCAGGTTTGTTGAACATGCTACGAAAATGGTGCAATCGTGGGAGCTGGCGAAACGTGATCTGCCTTTACCCCAAGGAGTACAGAATGTACTCAATATTGGCAGTGAAGTGAGTTTATGGAGTCCGCTTGTCTTGCAATGGCTAAATGCACTCAATATCACTGAAAGTGAAGTGGCCATAAGAACAGAGATTGGTGAACGTCAATCGCTTATGGAGCAACTTGAGAATGGTGTTCTAGATATTATTTTGGTTCATCAACCTGAATATTGGCCTGGCGTTCAGGTCGAGCAACTATTAGAAGAAAAACTCATCCACGTGAGTTCCGTTGATAATCCTCACCCATATGTCTACGTGGACTGGGGAGATGACTTTAGACGTCAACATGATGTGGCTTTACCTGAACATGCACGAGCACAACTCACTATTAGCCTTGGACCATTAGCATTACATTACATTTTAACAAACGGTGGAAGCGGCTATTTTCGAACACGTGTGGTTGAGCACCATATAAAAGCAGGACTTTTAAAGCACAATGAACACTATCCTGAGTTTACTTTTCCAGTGTATGTCTTATACAAACAAGCAGATAAACAACGGTATAGCGTACAAATTGATGCCCTGTTTGAATCATCGAAAATTGAGTCACCCTGGTTGCCATAAGTAAAGCATATGCACCAATCACTACAGCACCCTATTTGTCGGTAATAATCGGCCAATAAGTTTGAAGATATATCTAGTGATGATGTTAATTATGGTGTTGTATATATATTTGTTAGGTCTATGGAAATTGAACGTCATCGACGCGAGAAGCATGGCCTGAACTTCTACAAAAACAGGCTAATCACCGTTGTAGTAATACAATTTAGTCAGAGGAAAGAACGTGTCCGACATCGCTTTGATTATTGATGCAGTGGATGGCATATACACAAAACAAGTTGTCGCGAAGTGTTTTGTAACAGCTGATTTTGATTTCACATCAATGGTCGCTATAGCCAACTGAAGTAAAAATCAGTAAATAGCCTGTTTTGAGATTTATATCTTAAAAATAAAGTGCTAAGTGTAAAACTATTGATGCTTCAGAGGAGAGTATTAAAGAAATTACCAAATTGGCTTATAGCAGCAACCTTCTATCAAACTCGTCAATTTAGCAGGTAAAGAATACGAGTCGACATAAATATTGCTGAAATAAAAAAACCTCAAAGAGAGACTCTTTGAGGTTTTATATATTCTTTGGCTCCCCGAGCTGGACTCGAACCAGCGACCCAATGATTAACAGTCATTTGCTCTACCAACTGAGCTATCGGGGAACAGAAAGATGGCTATTCTAGTGGCTTGACCTGTATAGGTCAAGCCTAAATTTGAATAATTTTTTATGCAATAAATTCAGCAATACGAATCAGTGCGTTACGTAGGTTTTCTTCGCTGGTCGCGATTGAAAGACGAATGTGGTTTTTCAATCCGAACGCAGAACCAGGCACAACAGCTACGCCTTTTTCTACTAATAGGGCTTCGGCAAAATCCATATCGTCGTTCAGTTCAGTTTTGTTTTCCAATACACCGGCGATGCTTGGGAATACATAAAACGTACCGTCTGTTTCTAGTGAGTCCACGCCAGGCATTTTGTTTAATTCAGCCACAACAAAATCGTGACGTTTTTTGAATTCGGTCAGCATAGTTTTGATGCAAGACTGATCACCATTTAGTGCTTCCACAGCAGCTGCCTGAGAGATAGATGCTGGGTTAGAAGTACTTTGGGATTGTACTTTTTTCATTGCCGCAATTAATGGTGCTGGTCCAGCTGCATAGCCAATACGCCAGCCAGTCATTGAATACGCTTTGGAAACGCCATTCATAACCAGCGTTCTATCATATAGATCCGGGCAGGCATTCAAAATATTGCAGAACGGTTCGTCAGCCCAGTAGATATGTTCATACATATCATCAGTGGCGATGAAAATATTCGGATGTTTGCGTAACACTTCACCTAGTGCTTCCAGCTCTTTCAGACTGTAAGCCATGCCAGTTGGGTTAGATGGGCTATTGATAACGAACAGTTTGGTTTTATCTGTGATCGCCGCCTCTAATTGTTCTGGTGTGATTTTGAACTGATTTTCCTGACCGGCTTCGATAATAACGGGTACGCCGTCAGCAAGTAGTGTCATATCCGGGTATGATACCCAGTATGGTGCGGGGATGATGACCTCATCACCTGCTTCAATGAAGGCTTGGGCCAAGTTGAAAAAGCTTTGTTTACCACCGACGGAAACAAGGACTTGATTCGCGGCATACTCGAGCCCATTATCTCTTGAGAACTTTTTGATGATGGCATCTTTCAAATCTGCTGTGCCATCTACGGGCGTGTATTTTGTTTTGCCGCTGTGGATAGCTTCAATGGCAGCTTGTTTGATGTGTTCAGGAGTATCGAAGTCGGGTTCGCCTGCACCCAGACCAATAACATCTTTGCCCTCGGCTCTCAGCGCCGCAGCGCGTGCTGTGATTGCCAAAGTCGGAGACGGTTTGATGTTTTGAACACGTTGGGAGAGCTTGATAGTCAAAATCTTTCCTTCATTTAACACGGTAAATTGATAAATATCTCAATAATATACGCCAAACATAATCGATGCTAAAGACGTATGAGTAAACATTTTCAGCTAGTCAGCGAATTTTCTCCTGCCGGGGATCAACCAACTGCAATCAAGACTTTGATTGAAGGCTTGGAAAACGGTGAAATGTGGCAAACCCTGCTTGGGGTAACTGGTTCTGGTAAAACGTTTACCATTGCCAATGTTGCGCAAGCTCTGGGTCGGCCGATGATGGTACTGGCCCCTAATAAGACCCTGGCCGCGCAATTATACAGTGAGATGAAAGATTTCTTCCCCAATAATGCGGTGGAATATTTTGTCTCTTATTACGATTATTACCAGCCGGAAGCGTACGTACCATCCTCAGATACTTTTATAGATAAGGATGCGTCGGTTAACGAGCAGATCGAACAAATGCGCTTGTCGGCAACCAAAGCTATGTTGGAAAGGCGGGATGCGATTATCGTATCAAGTGTGTCCTGTATCTATGGTTTGGGTGAAAAAGATGCTTATTTGGAGATGGTGTTACATCTGGTTCAGGGTGATGTCATCAGTCAGCGAGATATATTAAGAAGATTGACGGAACTGCAGTACAGCCGAAATGATGTTGAGCTTCACCGTGGTACTTATCGCGTAAGAGGGGAGGTGATTGATATCTTCCCGGCAGAGTCTGAACGTGATGCTGTCAGAGTGGAATTATTCGATGATGAAGTGGAGCAGATCAGCTACTTCGATCCGCTGACAGGTGAAATCCTTCAGAGGATGAACCGCATTACCATTTATCCCAAAACGCACTATGTGACACCACGCGATAACCTATTAAAAGCGGTTGATGCCATCAAAGAAGAGCTAAAAGAACGACTCGAACATCTCAATGCTGACAATAAGCTGGTCGAAGCGCAGCGTTTAGAACAACGTACCCGTTTTGATATTGAAATGTTATTGGAGCTTGGTTATTGCAACGGCATTGAAAACTATTCCCGCCATTTATCTGGACGTGGGCCTGGGGCAGCACCGCCAACCTTATTTGATTACTTGCCTGACGATGCGATTCTGGTGATCGATGAAAGTCACGTGATGGTGCCGCAGATAGGTGCGATGTATAAAGGCGACCGCTCTAGAAAAGAGACCTTGGTCAACTACGGTTTTCGACTTCCTTCTGCATTGGATAATCGGCCTTTGATGTTTGAAGAATGGGAGAAGTTGGCCCCACAAACGATTTTTGTTTCGGCGACACCGGGCAAATACGAAAATGAACACTCCAGCACCATCGTCGAACAAGTGGTTAGGCCAACAGGACTGGTCGATCCACAAGTCGAAATTCGGCCTGTTGGGACACAAGTCGATGATGTCTTATCTGAAATTAATAAGCGCGCAGCTATCGGTGAGCGTGTTTTAATCACCACGTTAACCAAACGCATGGCAGAAGATCTGACCGAGTATCTACGTGAGCACAATGTCAAAGTGCGTTACTTACATTCTGATATCGATACCGTAGAGCGGGTAGAAATTATTCGTGACTTACGGCTGGGGGAATTTGATGTGCTTATCGGTATTAATCTACTACGAGAAGGTTTGGATATACCGGAAGTCTCATTAGTAGCAATACTGGATGCGGATAAAGAAGGCTTCCTACGCAGCGATCGCTCTCTAATTCAAACAATTGGTCGTGCTGCCAGAAATCTGAACGGTAAAGCGATTTTGTATGCAGATGAAATAACAGGCTCAATGCAACGAGCAATTGAAGAGACCGATCGCCGTCGAGAAAAACAAATTGCCTTTAATGAAGAGCATGGCATTACACCACAAGGTATTAAAAAAGCTATACGCATGGGCATGGATGAAGCTATGTCCAAACCGGCAAATGATAAACAGGCTGTAGAAGTCGCTGAAGAGCAGGCGAAGTATGCTTCACTGACACCACAGCAACTGGCTAAACGAATTCAGCAGATTGAAAACGCCATGTACAAACATGCGCAAAACCTTGAATTTGAAGAGGCTGCCAAGCTACGTGATGACTTGGAACATCTAAGGAAGATAGCCTTGGGTCCGGCCGCTGTTTAAAGGGCTTGCAATCTGTCAGTAGCTGCGTATAATTTCGCAGCTTCACGGCAGGCACGTAGCTCAGTTGGTTAGAGCACCACCTTGACATGGTGGGGGTCGGTGGTTCGAATCCACTCGTGCCTACCAGATATTCAAAAGCGCTTAGGCGCTTTTTTGGTTTTTAAGGCCCTTTGTATCGGCCACAACCAGGACTTCATATGATTTCAGTAACACTTCCCGACGGCTCTCAACGCCAATTCGATCATCCCGTTTCTATCCATGATGTTGCCGCTGATATTGGTACTGGCTTAGCCCGTGCTGCATTAGCCGGTAAAGTTGATGGAAAGCTGGTTGATACGTCATTCGTCATTGAACAGGATGCTGAGGTAGCCATCATCACTGAGCGTGATGAAGATGGTCTGGATGTCATCCGTCACTCTACATCACATCTAATGGCTCAGGCTGTAAAACAGCTCTATCCTGAAGCACAAGTCACCATCGGTCCGGTGATTGAAGATGGCTTCTATTATGATTTCTCATATAAAGAAGCGTTTACTCCGGATGATTTAGCTAAGATCCAGAAGCGTATGGAAGAGATCGTGAAGCAAGATCTTCCAGTGGTTCGTGAAGAAATCTCTCGTGATGCGGGTATCGAGTTATTCCGTGACATGGGTGAAATCTATAAAGCTGAAATCCTGGAAGATATTCCGCAAGGCGAGACTTTATCTATCTATCGCCAAGGTGATTTTGTCGATTTATGCCGTGGTCCTCACGTACCAAGTACAGGTAAGTTAAAAGCCTTCAAATTGATGAAATTGGCGGGTGCATACTGGCGTGGTAACTCTGATAACGAAATGTTACAACGGGTATATGGTACTGCCTGGCAAGATAAAAAAGCCCTGAAGGCTTATTTGCATCGTCTGGAAGAAGCTGAAAAGCGCGATCATCGTAAAATCGCTAAAAATCTTGATCTATTCCATTTGCAGGAAGAAGCCACAGGCATGATCTTCTGGCACGATAATGGTTGGCAGATTTATCGTGTTGTCGAAAACTATATTCGTGACGTGTTACGCAATAATGGTTATCAGGAAGTGCGCACACCTCAGGTTGTCGATCGCACTTTGTGGGAAAAATCAGGTCACTGGGATAAATTTGGCGATATGATTTTCAGTACCCATTCAGAAAATCGTGACTATGCCGTCAAACCAATGAACTGTCCTTGTCATATTCAGATTTTTAATCAAGGTCTGAAAAGCTACAGAGACTTGCCTTTACGTATGGCTGAATTTGGTTCATGTCATCGTAACGAACCGTCAGGTACTTTACATGGCCTGATGCGTTTACGCGGATTTACCCAAGATGATGCGCATATTTTCTGTACTGAAGATCAAATTCAGTCAGAGGTCGCCACTTTTATTGATTTATTACACGAGGTTTATGCCGACTTCGGGTTCAATGAAATCATCGTTAAATTATCGACTCGTCCTGAAAGTAGAGTAGGGAGCGATGAGGTATGGGACAAGGCTGAACATGCCCTAGAACAGGCATTAAATGCCGCAGAATTAGACTGGGACCTACAGCCAGGTGAAGGCGCATTCTACGGACCAAAGATTGAATTCTCATTAAAAGATTGTCTTGGCCGTGTGTGGCAGTGCGGTACTATTCAGGTTGACTTCTCAATGCCTGGTCGTCTGGATGCGACATATGTCGCAGATGATGGCAGTAAACAAGTGCCAGTTATGCTGCACAGGGCAATACTTGGTTCTTTAGAAAGATTCATCGGTATCTTAATAGAAGAGTATGCTGGCGCCTTCCCAACATGGCTTGCACCTAAGCAAGTGGTGGTGATGGGAATCAGTGATAAACAATCTGAATATGTCAGAAATATCACCAACAATTTGCAGAAACAAGGATTTAGAGTCGATTCGGACTTGAGAAACGAGAAGATTGGCTTTAAAATACGCGAGCACACTTTACGTCGCGTCCCCTACTTGATTGTGGTGGGTGAGCGTGAAGCAGAAAATAATGCCGTGGCAGTACGCACTCGAAAAGGCGAAGACCTAGGTGCAATGCAACTTGAGGACTTTGTTGGCTTGCTACAGAAAGATGTTGCGAGTCGCGGTCGAATAATTATAGAGGATTAGAACATCGCTACAGATCAAAAAAGGCTGAATGGAGAAATCACAGCCAAAGAAGTACGATTAACAGATTCTAATGGTGAGCAAGTGGGCATCGTTACGCTGAAAGACGCGTTAGAACGAGCCGAACAAGCTGATCTGGATTTGGTGGAAATCGCGCCACAAGCGAGTCCACCAGTATGCCGTATCATGGATTACGGCAAGTTTTTGTTTGAAGAAGGCAAGCAGAAAGCGCTAGCTAAGAAAAAACAAAAACAAATTCAGGTGAAGGAAGTTAAATTCCGACCTGGAACAGAAGAAGGGGATTATCAGGTAAAACTACGCAACCTGATACGTTTCCTAGAAAGCGGGAACAAAACTAAAGTCAGCCTCCGATTTCGTGGACGTGAAATGGCGCATCAGGACTTGGGTCTTAAACTACTTGAACGTGTTGCAGAAGATCTTAAAGAACTGTCTAGCGTTGAACAACGACCTAAGAAAGAAGGGCGTCAAATGATTATGGTTTTGGCTCCAAACAGTAAAAAATAACTATATAAACTTTCAATGCGGAGTTGTTAATTCAATGCCTAAATTAAAAAACCATAGTGGTGCTGCTAAGCGTTTTAAACGCACTGGTAGTGGAAAATTCAAGCGCTCACAAGCTTTCACTAGTCATATCCTGACCAAAAAAAGCACTAAGCGTAAGCGTCAATTACGTTCTACTCTGACAATCTGTAAAGCAGATCACATGTCAGTTCGTAAAATGTTGCCAAACCTGTAATTGAGGGAGTTTTCTAATGCCTAGAGTAAAACGCGGCGTCACAGCACGTGCTCGCCATAAAAAAGTTCTTGACCAAGCAAAAGGGTATTACGGTCGTCGTAAGAACGTATACCGCGTAGCTGTCCAAGCAGTCACCAAAGCAGGTCAATATGCTTATCGTGACCGTCGTCAGAAAAAACGTAATTTCCGTACTTTATGGATTGCACGTATCAATGCTGCTGCACGTGAGTGTGGATTGTCTTACAGCAGAATGATCGATGGTCTGAAAAAAGCTTCTATCGAAATCGATCGTAAAGTGTTGGCCGATATCGCTGTACATGATGAAGCTGCATTTGCTGCACTTGCAGAAAAAGCGAAAGCTGCACTGGCAAACTAATATCGTCGGTTTATTGATTAAACCTACGTGTTTGCATGTAAGTAGAAAAGGGCCGCCAAAACGGCCCTTTTTTGTTTCTGAATATTGTTCCTCAGGTGGGGGTAATAATGGCTGAACTGGACACACAGTTAGAAGCTTTAAACGACATTGTTGAGTCTGCGAAAGCAGCAATTGCAGAAGCGAATGATAATCGGGCTTTGGATAACGTTCGCGTTGAGTTTTTGGGTAAGAAAGGCAAAATCACGGCTTATCTGAAAGGATTAGCCAATGTGGGCGTTGAAGAGCGACCTATTATTGGTAAGTCGGTAAATATAGCTAAACAAGATGTGTCAGCGCTCATCGATGCCAGAAATAAAGCACTAGCTGAAATTGCAATGGAAGCTGCTTTAGCGGCAGAAAGTGTTGATGTGACTTTACCTGGTCGCAACAGCGAGGTGGGTGGTTTACATCCCGTCACTCGTACATTACAGCGTATAGAACGTTACTTTAAGAATATTGGTTTTGATGTGGCGGAAGGCCCCGAAATCGAAGATGGTCATCATAACTTTACTGCGCTTAATATTCCTGAGCATCACCCTGCTCGTGCTATGCATGACACATTTTATTTTGACGCAGATAAATTATTAAGAACACATACCTCACCGGTGCAAATCCGTGTGATGGAAGAAGAACAGCCACCTTTACGTCTGATTGCCCCGGGCAGAGTGTATCGTTGCGACTCAGACTTAACCCACACACCGATGTTTCATCAGATCGAAGGGTTGATGGTGGATGAAAATATCAGTTTTACTGATCTGAAAGGTATCTTGTCAGACTTTCTGCAAGCATTCTTTGAAAAACCACTAAAAGTACGTTTTCGTCCTTCGTATTTTCCGTTCACCGAACCTTCAGCTGAAGCAGATATCGAGTGCGTAATCTGCGGTGGAGAAGGTTGTCGCGTATGTAGTCATACCGGTTGGATTGAAATACTTGGCTGCGGCATGGTTCATCCGAATGTATTCAAACACGTCAACATTGATAGTGAAAAGTATCTTGGTTTTGCGTTTGGTCTCGGTGTCGAGCGTATGGCGATGCTGCGATACGGCGTCAATGACTTACGTATGTTCTTCGAAAACGATTTACGTTTCCTGAAACAATTCAGTTAAGCGACGAGATAAGACAATGAAGTTTAGTGAAAAATGGTTAAGAGAGTGGGTAAACCCTGCACTTGATACAGATGCATTAGTTGAGAAACTCACTGGTGCTGGTCTCGAAGTTGATGCCGTAGAAGCTGTGGCAGGCGAGTTTTCAGGTGTCGTTGTGGGGCAAGTGACCTCTGTCACACCGCATCCGGATGCCGATAAGTTACGTCTCACAAAAGTTAATGTGGGTGGCGAAGCGTTACTGGATATTGTTTGTGGTGCAAGTAATGTTCGCGAAGGATTGAAAATACCTGTTGCGGTCATCGGTGCTGTTTTACCTGGTAACTTTAAAATTAAACAGGCCAAACTGCGTGGTGTTCCATCGTTTGGTATGTTGTGTTCATCAAAAGAATTAGGCCTGACGGAATCTGCTGACGGTTTGATGGAGCTTGCTGATGATGCACCTGTTGGTGAAGATTTTCGTGTTTATCTGGATTTAGATGATAAGGCAATCGATATTGATCTCACACCCAATCGTAGTGATTGTTTAAGTGTCGCGGGTGTAGCACGTGAAGTCGGTGTACTGACTTCAGAAGATATCAACGCTGTGGCATCTGAGCCTGTAAGCGCAACCTCTTCCAAGATTTTGGATGTCAATGTTGAAGCAACTGCTGCCTGCCCACGATATCTGGGACGCATTATCGAAAATATTAATCCAGCAGCAGAAACACCTGTGTGGATGCAAGAGAAGCTCCGCCGCAGTGGGTTAAGAAGTTTGGGACCTGTGGTTGATGTGACCAACTATGTCATGCTCGAATTAGGGCAGCCTATGCATGCCTTTGATTTGGGTAAGATTGAACAATCAATTAATGTGCGTTTATCACAACAAGGTGAAAAGCTGACCCTGTTAGACGGCCAAACAATCGATACGCAAGCAGATACCTTATTGATTTGTGATGCAGAAAAGCCACTAGCCTTAGCTGGTGTTATGGGTGGACAAGACTCTTCAGTAAGTTCGCTCACAACCTCTTTGTTCCTAGAGTCAGCATTTTTTGCACCAGAAGCTATTGCTGGTAAAGCGCGAAGCTATGGTTTGCATACAGATTCATCACATCGCTTTGAACGAGGGGTGGATCCAGAATTAGCTAGCAAGACTATGAATCGTGCAACATCTTTACTGCTTGAAATTGTGGGTGGTGAAGCTGGCCCTGTTATTGAAGAATGTAGCGAGAAAGATTTACCGAAAACAGCAACAATTCATCTTCGTACTGACAGAATCAAACGAGTGCTTGGACTTGAACTGGACGGTAAAACAGTTGCTGAACAATTAACAAGATTAGGTTTGGCTGTTGATGTTGTTGAAGATGGCTGGCAGGTATCAGTCCCTTCTTTTCGTTTTGATCTCTCAATCGAAGTGGATTTAATCGAAGAGTTAGGCCGCTTGTATGGCTACGATAAATTGCCTAATACTCGTCCGCAGGGAACCGTTTTAACAACCAATATTACGGAGACATTGACACCGGTTGAGCGGTTGCAAAACCTCATGGTTGACCGTGGTTATCATGAAGCTGTGACCTATAGTTTCGTTGAGCCTAAAATCCAGCAGTTGCTCGCACAAGACGACTCAGCACCGATAAAATTGGCCAACCCCATTTCGTCTGATCTTTCTGTGATGAGAACATCACTCTGGCCCGGCCTGGTACAGGCAATGGTTTATAATGCTAATCGACAGCATGATCGGATTCGTCTATTTGAGGTAGGACGTGTCTTCAAAGGTACTTTGAATGATATTGCACAACCGCGTCAAATTGGTGGTTTAATATACGGCAGTAATTATGCCGAACAGTGGTCGCAGAAACCACGTGAAGTGGACTTCTTCGACATCAAAGCTGATGTGGAAGCATTGCTTGCTCTGGGTGGTGGTCAAGTAAGATTCGAGAAAGAATCTCATCCAGCATTACATCCAGGCCAATCTGCACGTGTCTATAAGAACGATGAAGCTATTGGTTGGCTAGGCGCCATCCATCCAAAATTAAACAAATCACTGGATATTGATGGAAAGGTCTACGTCTTCGAGTTAAGCCTGAACGAGCTCGTTGATTCTGTCGTTCCTGAGTTTGAGACACTGTCAAAATTCCCAGCATTGCGTCGTGATTTGGCTCTTTTGGTAGATGATGCTGTCAATGCTGGTCAAATTGAAGATTGCTTGAGTAAGATCGATTCTGATATTCTTAAGTCATTTCAATTATTTGACGTGTATAGTGGAGAAGGCGTCGAGCTTGGCAAGAAAAGCTTGGCAGTGGCCTTTATACTCCAGCACAAAGAGCGAACATTAACAGACGATGAAGTCGACTCATTGCTTAAAACTGTGACAGAAACCCTGTCGCAAAAGCTTAATGCAACGATAAGATCTTAACATCGCTTAATAAACAATAAGAATTAATTTGAGGTAGACATGGCACTGACTAAGGCCGATATGACAGAACAGTTGTACGATGAGTTAGGTTTCAACAAACGTGAAGCAAAAGAATTAGTTGAAATGTTTTTTGAAGAAATTCGTACGGCATTAGAAAAAGGTGAACAAGTAAAGTTATCTGGGTTCGGTAATTTTGAATTAAGAGATAAAAGTGAAAGACCAGGTCGTAACCCAAAAACTGGTGAAGAAATCCCAATAACAGCCCGTCGCGTGGTCACGTTCAGACCCGGACAAAAACTGAAGGCAAGGGTGGACAATTATGCTGGAAGCAAGTAACAACAACGAACTCCCTGTAATACCGGCGAAACGCTATTTTACGATTGGTGAAGTCAGTGAGTTGTGTGGTGTAAAACCTCACGTTCTTCGGTACTGGGAACAAGAATTTTCACAACTTAAACCGGTTAAACGTCGAGGTAATCGTCGTTATTACCAGCGTCATGATGTTGTGTTGATTCGTGAGATTCGTGGCTTGTTATATGAGCAAGGCTTCACCATCGGTGGTGCCAGACAGCAACTGGGAACCGATGCAAAAGCGAGTGCTTCTGCTGATAATCAAACTGATCAAAAACAGCTCGTAAAAGAGTTGCTGAAAGAACTTGAAGATTTAAGAACGTTTTTAAACTAATTTCTCGTTCATTCTTTTCAAATAAAAAAGCCCGTACAAAGTTCTTGTGCGGGCTTTTTTTTATTTAACTGAATGATTTTTGGCTAGTCGGTATTGTGGGTATTTAACTTGTTAATAGCATGACAGGAATAATGTATGGTTAATTTCATATCTACCTATGTAATGTAGTCCTTATGGTGTGCAATTATTCTGACTAAAAAACTGTTGTTGCACAGGTTTTCCGAGAGGAAGACCAGCTAAATAGGCCTGTTGAATTTGTTGCCAGTAATAACGATACGAAGCTTTGTCATACAGTTTTCCGTTCAGCTGAATAGGTGCCCAGTTATATTGTTGTGCTGATAGTAAAACCTCACTGGCTAGTTGGAGCTGGTCTGGGTTGGGAGACATCGCATCTATAATGGCTTTAATTTGAACAGGATGCACACTCCACATCCTCAGAAAGCCGAACTGAGTACGCGCTCGATGGGCATCGTCATAGGTTTGTTGATAATCTTTAATGGCTAAGCTGACGTTGTGTGAAGCAACACAACCAGAACTTATCGCAGCTCTGACAATGTCTGTTTTTGCTCGAGCGATTAACGCATGTTCAAATTGAAGTGGGCTCCGCATCGCTTCATCCGTTATCACTCCCTGATGAGCACTGATATAGTCCATAATGCCAAAATCGAGCACTTCAACAGGCTCCATCATGGCAATCTTATTTACTTCACCTAAAGCGCCATGCGTTTCAATTAAGACATGTATTGGCAGCGATGGCTGGAGGCTATATTTCTGTGAGGCTAGCTGGATGTATTCAAGCATCATCTCAACTTGAGTCGCATCCTGCGCCTTGGGAAGGGTTATGTAACGAATGAGATCTCTTGCCCCAGATAATAAAATATCGACTTCCTGTTTCCAGACAGGCTCATTGAACCCATGGATACGCACACCTGCCATTTTATGGATGTTATATTCGCTATTGAGAAGCTCAACAATCATATTGGCGTGGGAAATTTCTGTCCCGGTTGCTGCACCATCTTCGCAATCACAAGTTATGTCGAAAACAGGGCCATACTCAGCTTGAATCGCAAAGGCTTTGAGTAGTGTGTGACGGTTCCCTGCAAAGTGTTCACATACCGGTATCAGTGGAAGTGGTGGCTCTTCATTCACAAGCGCATCATTGGGATGAATCAAGGTACTCATTTATATATCTATCCTAGATAGGCTCTTTCTATCGGGCCAGTTATCATAAAGTGTCTGATTGTCAGAAGTATAATATATCGATTAAGTCTGGTTTTTAGTTTAAAAAGATGCGATTATTCACGGTTTTGGTTGCCGTATTTTCGTTTTGAAAATGATCCCACAGGTCTTTTTGATATGACGAGTAAATACGGTATGGTCTGAATTGAGTAAACAGTGTTTTGTCTTAACGCAAAATTTTTGTTGATCAATTCCTGTATTTCGGCACATGATTAACACATGACAGAAACAGAACTACAATATTCTGAACAAATACGGAAAGTGTTCTTTGTATCAGACCGCACCGGACTTACTGCCGAATCTTATGGAAAGTGCTTGTTGGCTCAATTTCCAGATCTCGAGTTCGAAACCATCACACTGGCCTTTGTAGACACCCCAGAAAAAGCATTACAGGCCAGAGAGAAAATAAACGAAACCAGCTTAGAGTCTAATCTCAAACCCGTTGTTTTTAGCACTTTAGTGCATGATGATGAGCAATACATTATCGAGAGCGCCAACGCTTGTGTTATTAGTTTGTTTCACAGTTATATTGGCTCATTGGAAAGTTTCTTTGGTGTTGAGTCATCTCACAAACAAGGTGTCTCGCGAATTGCATTTAGTGATACCACATACCAGCGCAGATTAGACGCCATTGACTTCGCTCTGACGCATGATGATGGTGTCAGACCCGATCATTATAATGATGCCGATGTGATTCTTGCTGGTGTGTCACGTTGTGGTAAGACCCCTACAAGTCTTTATCTGGCAATGAACTTTTCACTCAAAGTGGCGAACTATCCTTTGACGCCAGAAGACTTGTCTTCAGATGAATTACCTCAGTGTTTATTGGATAATATTGATAAACTGGTTGGGCTAACAATTAAGCCCGTGCCATTAAGTCGTATCAGACGCCAACGCAGGCCCGGGAGTGAATACGCCTCTCTGGAAATTTGTCAGGCAGAATTGACACAAGCACAATCTATGTTCGATAAAGCGGGAATTGCCGTTTTCGAAACAACCGATACTTCAATCGAAGAAATCTCAAGCCGTGTAGTACGCGCACTGGGCTTGGGCCGGGAGCGAGTAAGAGAGTCGGTTTTAATGTTTAATAAATCTATAAAAGCAAGGTAGTTATAACTATGTCGGAATATGTTATCTCTCTGGATAAGCTATGCATGGAGGATGTCGGCAGAGTAGGTGGTAAAAACGCCTCATTAGGTGAAATGCTGCAAAATCTCGCCCCTCTAGGAGTCG
Source organism: Methylophaga sp. UBA678 (assembly GCF_002299105.1). NCBI lineage: Bacteria > Pseudomonadati > Pseudomonadota > Gammaproteobacteria > Thiotrichales > Piscirickettsiaceae > Methylophaga > Methylophaga sp. UBA678. Next base: position 108,092 of record NZ_DBNG01000027.1, on the reverse strand, counting down.
ATGTCCCAGGTGGCTTTGCCACAACAGCGGATGCTTACCGGGAGTTTCTTCTGCACGATGGACTCCAGAGTAAAATCAATGAACGCTTGCGTGAGCTGGATGTCGATGACGTCACTGCTTTGCAAAAAACAGGTCAGGAAATCCGTGATTGGATTATGACTATTCCTTATCCAGAAGCGATGGAAAAAGCGATAGACGAAGCTTATGCCGCGCTGGAAAAAGAATACGGTCCTGAAGCAAGCTTTGCTGTGCGTTCATCAGCAACGGCAGAAGATTTACCTGATGCTTCTTTCGCGGGGCAACAAGAAACATTTCTTAACGTTTCTGGCTTAGCAAACATCAAAAAAGCGATTCGTGAAGTGTTTGCATCATTATTTAATGATCGTGCTATTGCGTATCGTGACCACCAAGGCTTTGATCATAGTGAAGTCGCTTTATCTGCTGGCATCCAAAAAATGGTGCGTTCTGATATTGCAAGTGCCGGTGTTGCGTTTTCTCTTGATACAGAAAGTGGCTTCCGTGATGTTGTCTTCGTTACTGGTAGTTATGGCCTGGGCGAAATGGTGGTGCAAGGTGCTGTCAACCCTGACGAGTTCTATGTTCATAAAAATACTCTAGAAGCCGGTCGTCCATCAGTTTTACGCCGTACAGTCGGTCATAAAGCTATTAAAATGATTTACTCTGGGGATGCTTCATCTCCGGTGAAAACGGTGGATGTTGATGCAGAAGAACGCTTACATTTCTGCTTAACTGACAAAGAAGTTGAGTCTTTAGCGAAAATGGTTGTCACCATTGAGAAACATTATAAGCGTCCTATGGATGTGGAATGGGCTAAAGATGGTAATGATGGCCGAATTTACATTGTTCAGGCACGTCCTGAAACAGTGCAAAGTCGTACCAAGAAAAACGTTCGTGAAACATTCGTTCTGAAACAAGAAGGTGAATTACTTTCTGTTGGCCGCGCTATTGGCAGCAAAATTGGTCAAGGCAAAGTGCGTTTACTAAACAGTCTCGATCAAATGAATAAATTCCAAGAAGGTGACGTTCTGTTAACAGACATGACAGATCCAGATTGGGAACCTATCATGAAACGTGCTTCTGCGATTATCACTAACCGTGGTGGTCGCACATGCCACGCGGCTATCATCGCTCGCGAATTAGGTATTCCTGCTGTTGTAGGCTGTGGCGATGCGACTGAAACCATTAAAGAAGGCACAGAAGTCACTGTCTCTTGTGCTGAGGGTGATGAAGGTAATATCTATGCTGGCTTGCTCGAATTCGAACATCGCGTAGAAGAACTCGATAATATGCCTGAGTTGCCAGTCAAGATTATGATGAACGTTGGTAACCCTGACCGTGCATTCAGCTTTGCACAATTACCAAACAAAGGTGTCGGTCTGGCTCGTTTGGAATTCATCATCAACAATATGATCGGTATTCATCCAAAAGCATTGATGAATGCAGATGAGATGGAAGGTGAAGTTAAACAAGCGATTAAAGAACGTACAACTGCTTATGGCGACCCAGTAGAATTTTACATCAGCCGTATTGCAGAGGGTGTCTCAACCATTGCTGCTGCATTCTATCCTGAAACTGTCATCGTACGTATGTCAGACTTCAAATCAAATGAATACGCCAATCTAATTGGCGGCACATTATTTGAGCCTGAAGAAGAAAATCCAATGATCGGTTTCCGCGGTGCGTCACGTTATTCATCAGAAGATTTTGCTGAATGCTTTAAACTTGAAATTGAAGCAATGAAGCGCGTTCGTGATGAAATGGGCTTAACTAATGTTGAATTGATGATTCCATTTGTTCGTACATTAGATGAAGCTGAGTCAGTCGTTAACTTACTAAAAGAAAACGGACTGGAGCGTGGCAAAAATGGTCTGCGTCTAATCATGATGTGTGAGTTACCTTCAAATGCTGTGATGGCAGATGAATTCCTTGAGTTCTTCGATGGTTTCTCCATCGGTTCAAATGATATGACTCAGTTAACACTGGGCTTGGATCGTGACTCAGCATTAGTGGCGGGTTCATTTGATGAACGTAATCCTGCTGTATTGAAGATGCTTGATATGGCCATTACCGCGTGTAAGAAAGCGGATAAATATGTCGGTATTTGTGGTCAAGGACCTTCAGATCATGAAGATCTTGCAGAGTGGTTATTAGAGCGTGGCATTAGCAGTATCTCTCTGAATCCGGATACTGTTGTTAGTACTTGGCAGGCTTTAGCTGAAAAGCACGTTTAAAAGTAAAAAAGCGAGTGTCCGGCCTGTTTTTTCAGGCCGGGCTTTGCTAATATAGCGACCTCGTCAATCTGGCTGTCTCAAGCAATCTATAGGTTGACACAAAAATCGTCGGGGCATGGCGCAGCCTGGTAGCGCACTTGCATGGGGTGCAAGGGGTCGAAGGTTCAAATCCTTCTGTCCCGACCAATTTCTCTTGTGAATATCATCAATATATAAACTCATAATTACGAGCCGCTTTGTCTTAAAGCATTGATAATCCGTTCTCGCTCTTCTTCTCCATAAAAGCTTGGATCATCAAATAAGTCTCTTTGTGGTTGATCGAACATCATGCTGAGTACTTGGGAGCTGGTTTGGACCATCGGTTCGAAGTGAGCATTATTTCCACTGACAAGATCAACTACACGGCGACGACGGTAAACTGTATAAGCTGCCAATATCAATAAAACTGCGCCAATATATAGTGGTAGACCTTGTGCTCCAATCAGTGTCATCAATGAGCCTGCTGCGACAGGTGCAAAGGCACATCCTAGGCCATGAAGAACCAACATATCCGATGAGCCTGAAACAATTTCGTCAGGATGCAGTTGGTCGATAAGTTGAGCCACTGACAGTGGATAGATAGAGAAAGACAGACCACCCCAGATAAAAAAGACAACAAGTAACACCGTTTGAGAGGGAATGATTGCCATGGATAAAGCGACGAGACCGGCTAATGTCACTACCCATGTAATCACTTTTGGCCTGTCATGCTTATCTGAATAACGACCAATAGGAATCTGCAAAGCGGCACCACCTAAAATGGTTAAACTCATGATGAGAGCAATACCACTGATGTCATAGCCAAGTTGTGTCGCATAGATTGGCGTCATTGCCCAGAATGCGCCCATCGCTAAACCCGATAAGGTTGAACCGGCAACAGAGAGTGGCGCAATTTTTAATAAATTTTTTAAACTGCTTTTAGGTTTTTCTGAATTGATAGTGGGTTGATTTCGTCGTGTTAATGTTAAAGGGAGTATCGCCCAGCTTATGAGAATAGAAACGATAGCAAATAATAAGAAATTATCTGGTTTCGCGATATGTAACATTTGTTGCGCGATAGTGAGTGCACCTAAGTTAACTACCATATAAAAAGCAAATACACGGCCACGTTCGTGACTGGCAGCCTGACTATTGAGCCAGCTCTCAATGACTGTCATCAGGGTGATGTAGGCAAGCCCATAGAAAAATCGCAAGATAATCCAGACCCATGCATCAATAAAAATAATGTGTATTAAAGTCGAGGACGCACATATTGATGCACAAAATGCAAATGTCCGGATATGTCCCATTCGGCGTATGAGTCTACCGCTCACCCAGGTGCCACAAATAAAGCCAATAAAATAGCTCGACATAATGAAGCCCATTGTCGCGCTAGAAAAACCTTCATCTGTACCTCTCAATGTAAGTAGGGTACTAATCAGCCCATTGCCTAACAATAAAAGGGCAACACTCCATAAAATAGATTGGATTGGTTTTAATAATGCAAAGGATTGCATATGTTCTCCTGTGTATTTCTGCACCTTATTGTGGAATGTCGTGCACCAAAAACATGCTTAATCAATGTGAATATAGTGAAGAAGCATGCAATATAGAGATAAACTGCAGGTTTAAGAGTCATCATTGCTGTTCTTTACCTCGTTGTAAGGCATTTGATGCAAATGCTGCACCGATAATCTGGTCATGATGATTGAGGTGATTGGGTACAGAGTGATTTTCACAGAAATTTCGCAGTCAGGTGATAATATCAATCTCGAACTATCCTTGTTAGCAGTTCACCACCCTTAGCCAGCTTACTCCCGATAAGCTGGCTTATTTTTTTCAAAACTTTACATTCCCACTGCAACCATTATTTTTTTATCGTGTCATAGTTTTACCTGAGACTATCGTCATGGGTGTAATTTCTACTCCTTGTTTTGAGAAGGCGGTGATGTCTACATTACCGCCTTTTTTCTTGCTTAGTAGATAACTAATCGATTTTCATTCGTTAATTCCAATGAATATTTCTTTCGTTTGTATAGTCAATAACCGTACTGACGTTCACTGACCTGTACGTCAGTAATCCTATCTGCGTAAATCTCCTTTTTTTGGAGTAGGGTGGTTCTAGTAACCACCCTTTTTTTATGCTTATCTCTGCATATAACATGACTAATGTATGATGAATTTGTGGTTTGAATTTTTAAAAGGTAATTATTTATATGCACTATCGCTATCTTGGGAATACAGATTTAAAAGTCAGCCGAATTTGTCTGGGTACGATGACTTTTGGCGAGCAAAACACCCAAGCTGAGGGACATCAGCAATTAGACTACGCTCTTGGTGAAGGGGTTAACTTTATTGATACTGCTGAGCTCTATGCCATCCCTCCCTGCGCTGAGACTTACGGTGCAACCGAAACAATAATTGGTCAGTGGCTACAAAAAAGAGCTCGTAGAGACGACATTGTCTTAGCGAGCAAAATCGCAGGACCAGGCGGTGATTGGGTTTCTCATATCAGAGGTGGTCAAACCCGCTTTGATGAGAAAACCATAGAAACAGCATTGAATAACAGTCTTAAACGTTTAAAAACGGACTATATTGATTTATACCAATTACACTGGCCGGAGCGTAATACAAACTACTTCGGTCGATTAGGATACGAACAGCCTGAGAATGAGCAAGGTTTGACACCGATCATTGAGACTTTACAAGCATTGGAGAAACAAGTTCAGGCAGGAAAAATTCGCCATATTGGTTTATCTAATGAAACACCATGGGGAATAATGCAATTTATCACTGTGGCTAAATCGATGAATCTGCCATTAGTTGTGAGTGTGCAAAACCCTTATAGTTTATTGAACAGAACCTATGAAGTCGGGTGTGCAGAGATTAGTCATCGGGAGAATGTTGGTCTGCTTGCCTATTCTCCATTGGGGTTTGGTGTTTTGACAGGAAAATACCTCAATGCACAACCTACTGATGCTCGTTTAACTCGCTGGCCGAATTATAGTCGCTATAGTAACCCTCAGGCGGTTGAGGCAACACGTGCCTATGTGGAGCTTGCTCAGCGTTTTCAGCTTGACCCGGCCCAGATGGCATTGGCTTTTGTTAATTCACGGCCATTCCTAACAGCTAATATCATTGGCGCCACTAACATGACCCAGCTCAAAAATAATATCGCCAGTGAGCAGCTGATATTGTCAGAAGAATTATTGTCGGAAATAACGAATATTCATCAACGTATTCCTAATCCAGCTCCATAGTAATAATTTTTATTTGTAAAAATTAAATATAAATGAAATGGGGACGACAACAATAAGAGTGGTCTTATTTTAGTCGCTGACTAAGCATGACATAAAAAATGGCATCAATGAGCAATAATATAAGAGGAGGAAAGGCAATATGACTTTTTTTGGCTGCAAGCTTGTAATTGTTGATGGGCTTTCCTCTTTCAATCCTTCAGCGACGGTGTTATTGGTTAATCACTCACATGTTGCGTGAGTCATGACGCTATCAAAAACGGGTATTTCACGGTTTGTATGGGTGGGAAGTGTGGTATTTCTCACCGTTTTAACTATAAGTTTTGTGGCCGTATTCAACCTATTAGTGGATAAAGTCACGCAGAACCAGCTTGAGCCGCTCATAAAACAGATATCAATACAGTCTAAAAATATGAGTGTTGGTGATCTTACTGAACAGACGGAAGCACTGTCTTGGTTAGATGCGGTGCCTTATATTAAACAGGCCGTGGTCTTTGGTAAAAATGCGGAGACGCTTTTTTATTATAAAAAACCGAATCAAGAGGTCACGCATAATTATGCCAATCAATGGCGGCAAACGTTCACTAAGAAAAATCATTATTCAGATTCAGAGGTTCTCCATACGCTACAGCCAATTAATGGAACCCATGAAAATGTCGAGAGTATTTATTTAGAGGTTGATAAACGTCTACTGCAAAAGCCTTTTCACTCAATCTGGCTTGGCGGATATGCTGGACTCGTGATTTTTTTTCTAGCTATCCTCGCTACAGTTTGGTTTTTTATGCGTCGATATGTTCTTCCAGTAAGACGGTTTGTCGACGCTGTATTGGAAACAAAACAGGCTCAGCGATTAGGATGTGAACAAAGTTTACAAGATATAGAGCGCACAATTGTCGATTTACAATCTGATAATCAGAACTGGGTTAAGCACAGCAAACAGTTGGATCTAAAGCTAAAGCAGCAAACAGATGAAACGTTAGAAATAACGAATCGTTTGACAGCACAATATGAGAACGAAAAAAACACGAAATTAGCACTTATTAACCTCAGTGGTCGTGGGTTAAAGGCTTTAGTTCATAAAATGATTAATGATGTCGAATTTCTGAAAGTTCACATCACTGAATCACAAGTACATGAAAAGGCCAGTCAGCTGAATGATTCAGTTCATGAGTTATTAGATGTTATTGAACGATTACAAATATATTCAAAACTAAATGACAACCAACTGCCAGTCGAGCTGCAACAGACGGATTTATATCGACTGCTTCATTCAGTACTGGAGAGTAATCAAGCCAAGGCTAGTCAAAATGAACATACACTGACATTAAGCTTCCAGTGTGATGTCAGAGAAGCCATATTGGATCCTTATAAGCTAAGACAAATCCTCAATAACTTAATCGATAATGCCATCCGGTTCTCCTCGCCAGGGAATATTGAGTTAAGCCTTGTTGAGAGCACTAACGAGACAAAACCTTTTCTGACATTTTCAGTCAGCGACCCTGGACCAATTATAGATACGGTCGAACAACAACGTATTTTTGAACCTTTTCAACAAGCTTCGAACAATGAACAAGCCATGACAGTAGGCTTAGGACTGGGCTTAGCGATCTCAAGCCAATTGATCAGCTTGATGTTGGGTGATTACGGCCTAGAGGCGACTAAAAAAGGTAATCGTTTTTGGTTCACCCTGCCTATTGAAGTCATTTCTCGGTCAACGGTGTTACCAGAAGAAAAACCATCTTCGCTAAAAACATCTGCCGAAAAGGCACTCAAAACAATACTTGTCGTAGAAGATAATGAAGTCAATCAATCCGTTGCTTTGAACATGCTAGAAAAACTTGATTGTAAAGTGGATTTAGCGAGCGGTGGCAAAGAAGCATTAGATGCATGTCGTGTGTCTGAATACGACATGATTTTAATGGATTATCACATGCCGATGATGAGCGGTATCGAAGTGACTCAACAAATCAGAGAGGGGTTGAAGCTGACAGTCCCCATTATTGCGTTAACTGCGGATGATGATGAACAAGTTAAATCTGACTTCTATGCTGCTGGGGCAAACGATATTCTGATTAAACCAGTCAATTTCAATAAGCTGGTGGATTTATTGACTAGATTCTTAGGAGATACCAAAGAAAAGTTGCCAGAATCCACTACTTTTGATCATGCCAAGGGCTCAACCCCTATACTTAATATGCGTGTTGTGGATGATATTCGCGCTATGGCAGGGGAAAGTGGCCAACAGATGGTTGAGCAAATCTTTCAGGTCTATATGGAGCATACTCCAAGCCTCATCCATGCAATCAAACAGGCCTATAAAAATCAAAACGCAGAGCAATTATTTAAATCAGCACATGCCTTGAAATCCAGTTCACTCAATATTGGCGCTTCGGCTGTTGCCGAGTTAGCAAAACAAATAGAAATGTTGGCAAGACAAAATAATCTTGACCAGATTGGGGGATATATAGATAAACTAGATACGCATTATGTTGAATTGACTTCTTTCTTAGATGAACAGTGGCGGGGGATTTGATGGCAAATACCATCAAAAAGCAAGTAGTCTTGATCGTGGATGATGATCCCGTCACACGTATGCTCATGACTCAGTCATTGACCTCGAGTGAGTTACAGATCGTCGAAGCTGCATCGGGTGAAGAAGCGATCATTCAATTTACGACGCATAAACCAGATATCACATTACTTGATGTATCGATGCCCGGCATGAATGGTTTTGAGTGCTGTGCACAACTGCGTGCTCTGCCGAAAGGTGCTGAGTGTGCCATTGTGATGGTGACAGCACTGGATGATGTTGAAGATATTGAACAGGCTTTTGAATCTGGCGCCACCGACTTTATCACCAAACCATTGAAGTGGCCGCTCTTTAAACATCGGGTTCGTTATATTCTTAAGGCGAACAAAACGCTTCAAGAGCTGAGCCTGAATAAAAATAAATTGGCTAAGGCCCAGTCAATCGCCAATCTGGTGTATTGGGAGTGGGATTTTGAGTCCGAGTTTCTCGAATGCTCATCAGATATGTTCGACATGTTGGGTTTTTCAAAAGAAACCAATCTGACAGTTCGAACCGCGCTAAAAAAAGTGCATCCAGATGACAGGCCACGTTTGATGATGGCGCTCAAACAAGCCGTTTACGAAAAGCAGTCATATGATATTGAATACCGAATTATTCGTAACGATGGTAGCGTGTTATTTGTGAATGAGCGGACCGATATTAGTTTCGAATATGGTCAATGGCGAATGGTAGGTACCTTGCATGACATTACCTCAAGAAAACAGTCAGAGCAGGAGATTACTTATTATGCTTACTACGACACGCTGACAGATTTACCTAATCGACGTCTTTTCATTGAGCAGTTAGAAACGGCCATTGCCAGTGCAAAACGCCATCAGAATAAATTTGCTCTGATGTTTCTTGATTTAGATCGTTTCAAATATATCAATGACACCTATGGTCATCACATTGGGGATGAGGTGCTCTGTCAGTCTGCCGTCAGAATTCGAGAGTGTGTCAGAGACTCAGATGTCGTCGCTAAAGCAAATTATGATGCTGATAATCGTGTTGCTCGCTTGGCCGGTGATGAATTTACTGTCTTATTGGATGATGTAGGCCGGGTCGAGCAGGTTGCTGAAATTGCTCAGCGTTTAATTCAAGCGTTTTCTGAGCCTTTCCTGATTAGTGATAAGTTTTTACATATCTCAATTAGTATGGGCATTACCTTGTTTCCTGATGATGGTCACAATGTTCAGACCTTATTACAACATGCCGATGTGGCTATGTATCATGCTAAAGAAAAGGGAAGAAATAATTATCAGTTCTTTTCTGAAAGTATGAACAACTATCTTAAATTACGTTTAGAGATGGAGAATGATCTCAGAATAGCGTTGGCTGAACAGCAGTTTGAGGTGTTTTATCAGCCGCAATATGATGCTCAGAGCATCACTATTGTGGGGGTTGAAGCATTACTTCGTTGGCGTCACCCTACAAAGGGTTTATTAACACCGGATGTATTTATTGAAGTGGCCGAGAGTACTGGACTCATTTTATCAATTGGGAACTGGGTCTTGATGCAAGCCTGCCTTCAAGTGAGGGAGTGGCAGAAAACATCAGGCTGTGCCTACCGTATTGCTGTGAACTTATCGGCGTCTCAGTTCACACAATCTTATCTGTTAGATACGATAAAAAATACTTTGGATGTCACTGATCTACCACCAGAAACGCTTGAGCTTGAAATTACGGAAACAGCCATGTTGAAAGATACTGCTGAGACTATTCCACTTTTGTTTTCGTTAAAAAAGTTGGGCGTGCGGCTCGCAATTGATGATTTTGGTACAGGCTATTCTTCTCTGAGTTATTTGAAGAACTTTCCTATTGATACTTTAAAAATCGATCGTTCTTTTGTAGAGGAAATTGTCTCAAATACAAAAGACTGTGCCATAGCACAAACAATTGTACAGTTAGCGGATAATTTGCAACTGTGTACGATCGCTGAAGGTGTTGAAACCAGTGAGCAAGCGGAAGTCTTAAGGAAGTTAGGCTGTGCAGAATTTCAGGGATTCTTTTTCAGTCATCCAATGCCTGCACAGCAATTACGCTTATTATTGGACCACTAAGTCTTATTTTTTTCGTCTAAAAAAGCGGCATGATTATCGAGTAGAGCATCATGTCGATCTAACAGACCAATATCTAGCACAGGTGAGGCATCGATGTGCTGAGCATCCATCATCTGGGCTACCCGTTTCAGAGCAGAAATGATCATGGTTTGTTCCCACTCTTGGAGATCGCCAAACTGTCGTGTAAATTGCTCTTGGAGAGGAATCGGTGCGTTCTTCAGAATTTCCAATGCTTTATCAGTCAGATGAACATGTACTTTGCGCTTATCTGATTCTGAACGCATTCGATAAACCAGTTCACGCTTCTCCAGACGATCAACAATTGTCGTGACCGTTGCCTGACTAAGACTCATCTCACTGGCCAGTTCGCCAATGGTTATCTGACCTTTATCTCTGAGGCTTTGCAGAAGCAGAATTTGTGGTGCAGTTAAGCTGGTGGTTTTTGCCAGATATTTAGAGTGCAAATCAGTTGCACGAATAACTCGCCTTAAAGCGATTAAAACTTCTTCAATTTGGTTCAACAGGTGATCCTTCTGCTTATCAGTCAGATCAAGATTATAAACTGCATCTAAATTTAAACCGATAGTTTTACTCATAATTTTCCAATTGGTTAAAACAACGCTCAAAGTCGGCCAATATAATTAGCTGTTGTTTATGTTTTACGGTTGCATATATAGGGCTCAATGCATTTTTCTGTTCAACATGAACCATATTTTGCAAATCCAGCAAGGTAATCCTTATTACCTCATCAACGCTTATCCCGACTAAGCCATTATCTGACTCAAGAATAATGATGTGGCGCGCATCATATGAATCAGCAATACCAAGCAGTTTTCTGCTGCAGACAATAGTGACAATCTCACCTCTTATATTGAGTACCCCGTCTACATATGACGGCGAGCCCGGTACAGGGACGGGGGTGATATAGTCATGAACTTCCCTCACCTTATCTACCGCATGAGCGTAAGTTTCATCTTCTATGGCGAAGCAGAGCCATTGTTTGTTGTCTTGTAACTGTAATGTCATCTATTGAATATACGTTGATAATCTCGGGCTGGACAATATATTTATTTAGTGTACTATATATATCAAATCATTAACAGCCTGACTTACTTTATTTAAATTGCTGTTTAATAAGAAACATGCAGTTTTATTAGATAAATTTCAGGTTTATTGTGACTTAAAAATAATAGAGATATAAATAATAGAGCTATTTATAAATGACAAATAACAACGATGAGAATGTTTCCATTACCCTCCGAGAACCTACAGCAGAAGACGGTTCTTCTGTCTTCGAATTAATTGCTGCCTGTCCTCCTCTGGACACCAATTCTATGTATTGCAATCTGCTGCAGAGCAGTCATTTTTCCCAAACATCTGTAGCGGCTGAAATGAATGAAACACTGGTCGGTTTTATTTCTGGTTATGTTTTACCTAAGAAACCTGACACTTTGTTTATATGGCAAGTCGCTGTGGGCGAGAAAGCAAGAGGACAAGGGCTTGCAAGCCGAATGCTTCGTCACATACTGAGCCGTGAGCAATGTAAGAATGTGAAATTTATCGAAACCACTATTACACCGGATAATCGTGCATCGTGGGCATTATTTGAAAGTTTGGCCAATAAGCTTGATGCGGAGCTAAACCGCTCAGTGATGTTTGATCGCCAACAACATTTTGCAGGTCAACATGAGACAGAAATGTTGGTCAGAGTCGGTCCATTCGAGCTATAGCAGAATAGATACAGATATCAGGATACGAAAAAAATATTACTAGGAGAAAAATAACCTATGAAAATCTTTGATGAAATTGAATCAGAAGTACGTTCTTATGCCCGCTCTTTCCCTCGCATGTTCAACCGTGCAAAAGACGAGTTTATTTATGATGAAGAAGGCAATGCCTATCTAGACTTCTTAGCCGGTGCAGGTTCACTTAACTACGGTCACAATAACGATCTATTCAAAGAAAAATTGCTTGAGTACATCAACAACGATGGCATCACTCAAGGTCTTGATCTTCACACTCGTGCCAAAGGTGAGTTTCTAGAGAGTTTCAACAACAATATTCTTAAGCCACGTGACCTTGACTATATTGTTATGTTCACAGGTCCAACGGGTACCAATGCTGTAGAAGCTGCGTTAAAAACAGCTCGTAAATATACAGGGCGGGAAAATGTCATTTCTTTTACTAATGGTTGGCATGGTCAAACATTGGGTTCTTTAGCTATCACAGGTAATGGACATCATCGTGGTGGTGCAGGCGTGAGCCTCAGTGGTGCCACTCGTATGCCATATGATGGTTATATGGGGGATGATGTTGATACAACTAACTACTTAGACAAAGTTCTCTCTGATTCAAGTAGTGGTGTAGATAAACCTGCTGCTGTCATAGTAGAAACTGTGCAGGGTGAGGGTGGTATCAATGCGTGTTCAATGACTTGGTTAAAGAGTCTTTCTGAAGTATGTAAGAAGCATGACGTACTTCTAATTATTGATGACATCCAAGCCGGTTGTGGTAGAACAGGCACATTCTTCAGCTTTGAGGAAGCGGGTATCTACCCTGATATCGTGACTGTCTCTAAATCACTCAGTGGCTATGGTTTACCTTTCGCTATTGTGTTGATGAAGCCTGAGTTAGATCAATGGAAACCAGGTGAGCACAACGGTACATTCCGTGGTAATAACCCTGCTTTCATTACAGCTAAAGCGGCACTGGATAACTATTGGAAAGACGATACTTTCGCTAAAGAAGTACAAGCGAAAGGTGATTATATCGCTGAGCGTGTCGATAAGATTGTTGAGTTGTATGGTGAAGGTAACTTCAATTCACATGGTCGTGGCATGTTCCGTGGTATTAATTGTGTGAGCGGTGAAATTGCTGGAAAAATCACCCACAACGCCTTCCAGAAAGGTCTGATCATCGAAACAAGTGGTACTGATGATCATGTGGTCAAATTTTTATGTCCGCTCACGATCACACAAGAAAACTTAGAGAAGGGTATTGATATCCTTGAGCAATCGATCAAAGAAGTATGTGCCAAGGCTGACAATATTCCAGAAGAAAAAGATTATTTCGAAGGTGATTATTCAGTGAGTGAAGAAGTCGAGAAAATGACTCGTCAATCATAAGCTTATGAACATAAAACGGGTGACCAGACACCCGTTTTACTTCCGAATATTAATCAACCAGAGGATATGAAATGCTTGTTAGACAACTTCAAGAAGCAGAAAAAACGGATCGTAAAATCGTTGATCCTAATGGCAACTGGGACAGTACTCGTTTGCTGTTAAAAGATGACAATATGGGATTTTCTTTCCATATCACCACTATCTACGAAGGTGCAGATTTCAGAATGCATTATCAAAATCATTTGGAGTCTGTGTATTGCATCAGTGGTGAAGGTGAGGTTGAAACACTCGATGATGGCAAAAAATACGCTATCACGCCAGGTACTCTATATAACCTCGACAAACACGACAAACACATGCTTCGTGCATTTAAAGAAATGAAGTTGGCATGCGTGTTTAATCCACCGCTTCATGGCACAGAAGTTCATAACAAAGATGGTGCTTACGAATTAGATGCAGAAACCATCAGTGACTGAATTGAGCCAGGCATCGGTTTCTAATAGCCGATGCCTATCTCTGGCGAATAAGCCAACCGACTTACATAACTGCCGCCTTGGCAGTAAACAATATCCAATCCCAGAAGGATGAAATAGAGAGATTACAATGAGTTTTCATACGGTAGAAAAAATCGGCGGCACTTCTATGAGCGACTACGTTGCTGTGCGCGATAACATTATTCTGAAACCGGTTCATAACGACTCGCTCTACAATCGTATATTTGTTGTTTCAGCATACGGCGGTATTACCGATCTGCTACTGGAACATAAAAAGACCGGACAACCAGGTGTGTTCGGCTTGTTTGCAAACGGACTACATGATGATAGCTGGAAACAAGCTCTCGAAGATCTGAAGCAAAAAATCTTTGCTATCAATGAAACGTTTTACAAAAAACCAGACAATCTTGAGCGTGCTAATCAGTTCATTGGTGAACGTTTAGATGATGCTGAACGTTGCTTAGCCGATTTGCAAAGACTCTGTCAGCATGGGCACTTTGAGCTGGATATGCATCTTGAAACAGTGCGTGAAATGCTGGCCAGTATTGGTGAAGCACACAGTGCATGGAATATGACCCAGCTACTACAACGTGATGGCATTGATGCCATTTTTGTTGATTTAACTGGTTGGCAAACAGACAAACATTTACCACTGGACGAACGTATTAAAGTCGCCTTTCAAGATATTGACTTGAAAAAACAACTACCTATAGTCACAGGTTACGCCCACAGTGATGATGGTCTGATGTCAACGTTTGACCGTGGTTATAGTGAAATGAGCTTCAGTCGTATTGCAGTGCTGACTGAAGCAAACGAAGCGATCATTCATAAAGAATTTCATCTCAGCAGTGCAGACCCGAGACTGGTGGGTGAAGACAATGCCGTACCTATCGGCAGAACGAATTATGATGTCGCAGACCAATTAGCTAATTTAGGTATGGAAGCTATTCATCCTAAAGCAGCCAAAGGCTTGCGTAGAAACGAAATTGCTCTTCGAGTTCGTAACACGTTTGAACCTGAGCATGCGGGTACATTAATCACCGGCGATTATGTCAGTGCCACCCCATGTGTCGAAATCATTGCTGGCTGTAAAGGCGTGTATGCGTTTGAGTTATTCGACCAGGATATGGCGGGCAATATTGATGTGTATGATCGTGAGATATTAGCAACTATCCATCGCTTTAATGCACATATCATCTCTAAAGATATCAACGCCAATACGATCACGCATTATTTATCAGCAAATTTGAAGACGATTAAACGTATTCGAAATGCACTGCAAGAGCGGTTTGAGGATGCTGAAATCAATCAGCAACAAGTGGCTATTGTTTCTGCGATCGGCAGTGATATGAAAATTCCTGGTATTCTGGCAAAAACAGTTGGGGCACTGGCCAAAGAAAATATCAGTGTTTTAGCGATGCATCAATCCATGCGTCAGGTTGATATGCAGTTCATTATCAACGAAGATGATTATGACGATGCGATTAAGAGCCTGCACAGTGTGCTGGTAGAGATTCATGACCATGGTAGAGCCATATGCCTCGCTTCATAACGATAAGCTTATTTCTTGTCTTACTTATACCTGCTCAGCTGTTTGCCGCTGAGCAGGCACCTACAGAACAACAGATGCGTGAATCTGTTGATGCTCTTAATGAGCCTTTATATACCCCATTTATTGAGCGTTATGTGCTCGATGAGTTGAAGCAGCTTCGTACCGATATGGCAGCACAACGTGCTGAAATGATACAGATGACAGTGGATAAAGAACTGTCAGCCGCGGATAGAGCTGTCGGATATGCTACTGATACTGTCACTTATTTTTTCTATCTTATTGCTGCAGCTTCATCCGTACTGGTATTAGTGGGGTGGTCATCGATTCGTGAAATTAAAGAGCGGGTGCATACGCTGGCTGATCAGGAAATTAATAGCTTAATCAATGAGTATGAAAAACGACTTCATGCCATCGAGCAGCAACTCAGCAAAGAAACCCAGCAAATTGAAGAGAACCGCGAGAAAATTGAGCACACTCAAGAAGTTCAATCCTTGTGGTTACGCGCAGGGCAGGAAACCAGTCCAAGCAACAAAATCGCCGTTTATGATCAAATCATGGCAATAAGGCCGTACGATGTAGAAGCTTTAACCTATAAAGCAGATGCAGTGCTCGAGCTGGACGAGCCACAATGGGCTGCCAATCTGTGTCATCAAGCTCTGGAGTCTGATCCGGAAAACGGTCATGCCTTTTATCAACTGGCGTGTGCCAACACCGCATTGAATCAGTTTGATGAAGCCATTCGTTATCTTAAGCAAGCGATTCAGTGTAGCGATACTTATCGCGAACAATGTAAAGACGATCCTGCACTTGAGCCGCTGCAGAACCACCCTGAACTGGAAAATTTACTGAAAGTCACAGTTGAAAGCTAAGCCTCCTTGCGCGGTGGTTTTTGCAAAAGGAGAATGCCATGATTTGGAGCTTTTTAGGATTTCTTGCCATTTTTGTTGCTATTGGCGTAAGTTCTGTTTTTTTCAGCCGTGGCACTAAAAAAGATTATTATCTTGCCAGTAGTGATATTCCCCCCAGCCTTGTCGGCTTATCTGCTGTTGCAACCAATAACAGTGGCTATATGTTCATTGGTGTTATTGGTTACACATATGCAACAGGATTGGCGTCTATTTGGATAATGATTGGCTGGATATTGGGTGATTTAATTGCGTCCACGTTTGTCCATTCACGTTTGCGTCGTGCTACAAGTGACAGTGCTGAACCAAGTTATGCTGGTGTGTTAAGTAACTGGTATGGGCAAAATGATATCGTGCTACAAAGGTTAATCGCCTTAATTTCTCTTGTGTTATTGCTGGCTTATGCGGGCGCTCAATTGGTTGCAGGTAGCAAAGCGCTACATGTTTTATTCGGTTGGCCGTCATACACCGGTGCGATTATTGGTGCCATTATGGTGACCTTATATTGCTTTGCTGGCGGTATACGAGCCTCTATTTGGACGGATGCTGCGCAATCCGTCGTCATGATTGTGGCGATGACTCTGATGCTAATCGTCGCCGTATCCTCATTAGGAGGCACATCAGCGGCAATTGAACAAATGGATCAAGTGGACGGCTTTCTCAATTTATTCCCTCAAGATTTAGTGATTCCTGGATTAACTGGTGGTGTCTTATTTGCGCTAAGCTGGATGTTTGCGGGGTTCTCAGTTATCGGACAGCCACATGTCATGATTCGGTTTATGGCATTAAGTCATGATAATAAAATGCTGCGTGCACGCCTTTGGTATTACCTGTGGTTTACAGCATTTTATTGCCTGGCGACTGGCGTAGGGATGCTGTCTCGTGTTTACCTCGGTGATGTGGCATCGTTTGATGCTGAACTGGCGCTACCCACTATGGCAATGGAGTTATTGCCACCAGTTTTGGTGGGGTTGGTGTTAGCGGGTGTATTTGCCGCCACCATGTCAACGGCAGACTCCTTGGTCCTTAACTGTTCAGCGGCGGTCACCCACGATTTGCTGCCTCATAATATCGAAAATACCTTGATCCTTAAGCTGAGTACGATTGGGATAGTGACGGTCGCATTGTTATGGGCGCTGACCAGTTCAGAGAGTGTGTTCAGCTTAGTGATATTTGCCTGGTCTGGTTTGGCTAGCGCTTTTGCCCCATTGCTTGTCGCGTTATGTCTGGGCTTCAGGCCTAGCCAGCGCCTGAGTATCGTTGCCATGTTAATCGGTCTGATGGTGGCATTGTCCTGGCGTTATTTTGAACTGCATAACGCTGTCTATGAGGGACTGCCGGGTATTATGAGTGGTCTATTGGTGTTAACAATCGGCCTCATCTGGAAGAAAAAGACCGTGGGCACGGCACATAGATTAGTGGCTGACTCTGACGTAGGGTAATGCAGCTTCTATCGCTCGAGAAGCGTTTCTTTCATGCCCTTGTTAAAAGGTTTGGGACCAAACCAGATCTGATAGTAAAAGTTTGCCAGTTCAATTGAAGAGCTGTGGGAAATTTGCTGGCCATTTTTTAGCAGATATAAACCGCTCTTTGTTTTCCTGATATCGTATACGTCGCCATCTTCCACATCCTGGTAGTTGGCATTAAAGCGGGTTAACTCATCCTCAATCTTGGAATACTCAGTGCTTGTCAGATTACGCTCGAGAAGTGTTTCTGAAGCTTCAATAAAATCATCAGCTGTAATTGAGCGATGGTAATAAAAAGAAAGTTGTTTTTCACCTGCGATGTCAGGTAAAAAATTGCAATCTGGCAGGTAAAACGCAGCGTCCGCTACATCAACAAATGCCATCACTGTGATGGATGTTTCATTACATTTTTGTAATGTAGATGACGTCGTTTTGACAGTATCCTGGAAGCGAACATCGGCTAACAGCGTGGTGCAGACAGACATCGTTATCATCGCAACTAAAAATTTCAGCATTTCTCTCTCAGTGGTTAATTATTAAACACAACGGCATTACAATCTTCACAGCGTGAATTTAAGGTGAAGCCGCATGACAGCTTGTTTCACATCAAATTCACAGATTGCTCAATACGCTATCCACTATCTTAGAAGGACTGATATGAAATCGTTACGATACTGGTTTGATAGTGATAGTAGCATCCGATATGCCGCAGCTGATGACAGGATTGATTGGTTTAGAATCATACCGTTTATCGTGTTACATCTAGCCTGTCTTGCTGTTTTTTGGGTGGGGATATCAGCTGTAGCCGTATACACAGCGGTGATTCTCTATCTTGTCAGAATGTTTGCTATTACCGCTTTCTATCATCGATATTTTGCTCACAAATCGTTTAAAACAAGCAGACCAGTGCAGTTTGTATTTGCAGTTATCGGTGCTGCCTCGACTCAACGAGGCCCAATCTGGTGGGCGGCACATCATCGCAACCATCACCGTCATGCGGATACCAATCAAGATCCTCATTCACCACGAGAGGGTTTTCTATGGAGCCATGTTGGGTGGTTTTTGACCAAACGCCACTTCCACGCTGATTATGGGCTTGTAAAGGATTTGTCTCGTTATCCAGAACTACGTTGGCTGGACAGATTTGATATAGCAATTCCATTGTTGCTGGCGCTGAGTTTGTTTGGTCTGGGTGAATGGTTAAGTTGGCTAAATCCGGGATTGAATACGAATGGCTGGCAAATGGTGGTTTGGGGATATTTTATTTCGACGGTCATCCTGCTACATGCAACATTACTGATTAACTCTCTCGCTCACAAATGGGGAAAGCGCCGCTACAACACTGGCGATGATAGCCGTAATAATTTTTTATTAGCACTTTTAACGCTGGGCGAAGGCTGGCATAACAACCATCACTATCATGCATCGTCGGCAAGACAAGGGTTTTACTGGTGGGAAGTGGATATCAGTTTTTACCTGCTTTGCTTGATGAATAAATTTGGCTTGATATGGGATATGAGAACGATACCAGTCAAAAAGCGCGACCACCGACTCAACAAGGTGAGCCAATGAATATTGCAATTGTTGGTGGCGGAATATCAGGTGTCACTGCCGCTTGGTATTTATCAAAGCAGCATAATGTCACCTTATTCGAGGCGAATGATTACATTGGTGGACATACCGATACCCATCAGATCCATATCGAAGGCACATCATGGTCAGTTGATACCGGTTTTATCGTCTTTAATGAATACAACTATCCAAACTTCAGCCAGCTACTAAGCGAACTCAAGGTAAGGGCCATCGATACTGAAATGAGTTTCAGTGTTGATCATGCTGATACTGGACTGCAGTACAATGCGACGAGTCTGAATACATTATTCTGCCAACGAAAAAATCTGATTAATCCTGCTTTTTATCGGATGATTGCCGACATTATCAAGTTCTATAAAGCATCACCGGATATTCTCAAGCAACCTAGTAACACACAAACTGTAGGAGAGTATCTTAAGAAGCATGGTTATAGTGATGTGTTCATTCACGATCACCTTATTCCCATGGCATGTGCATTATGGTCTGGTCCATCCGTTAGCTTGTTAGATATGCCAGTTCGTTATCTGGTGTCTTTTATGGCAAATCATAAAATGCTGTCGTTAATGAAAAGACCTCAGTGGCGTGTCGTCGAGGGTGGCTCCAATCAGTACATAAAACAATTTATTCATCACTTTAGTGGAAAGATTCATCAAAATTCTCCCGTCGAAAATATTCAACGCACGGATGATGGCGTTATCTTGTCTGTTAATGGTGAAAAGCAGATGTTTGATGCTGTCGTTTTGGCGTGTCACTCTGACCAGGCTTTATCACTTCTTGCTGACTCCAGCTATGATGAGGCAACGGTCTTAGGAAATATTGATTATCAGCGCAATCATATGCAGTTGCATACAGATGAATCTGTACTGCCAAGCAATAGAGCTGCATGGGCGAGCTGGAATGTTCATGTCAGCCCTGATCTGCAAGAGCAATGCACCGTTTCGTACCATATGAACACCTTGCAGAGATTAGATGCTCCGGTCGAGTTTATTGTTTCCTTGAACTCTGCCGCTCGTATCTCTCCTGATAAAGTGCTGGTAGAGCGACATTATTCACATCCGGTTTACACTGAAAAAACTTTAGCCGCGCAACAACGCTGGGCCGATATTTCCGGCCAACGGCATACGTATTTCTGTGGTGCTTACTGGGGCTGGGGCTTTCACGAGGATGGAGTAAAAAGTGCATTGAAAGTGGTTCAGCAGCTTAATGGCGAGGTGTTGTAAATGTTCTCTACTGCGTTGATGAAAGGTGAGGTGAACCACACGCGTTTTCAGCCTAAACGCCACCAGTTTCAATATCCGATTGCCATGTTAATGCTGGATGTCGATGAAATAGCGTCTGTTTTTGAGCGTCACCGTTGGTGGTCATTAGAACGCTTTAATCTGATTAGTTTTAAGCGTAAGGATTATTTAGGCCGACATAATGGTGATTTAAAAACGACGGTTGAGTCGCTGATTTTTAAACGGACGGGTGAGCAGTTTTCCGGCCAAGTTTATCTGTTAACCCATCCACGTTACTTAGGGTTTGTGTTTAATCCGGTCAGTTTTTATTTTTGTGTGAATCATCAGGGGCAACTTGAGTATGTCCTGGCGGATATCAACAACACACCTTGGGATGAACGCTATTGTTATGTATTAAAAGCGAAGCCGAGTAGTCAAGATCAATCTGTGATATCGACATTCGATAAACAGTTCCACATTTCACCTTTTATGCCCATGGATATTCAATATGAGTGGCGATTTTTCTGGCGTGAAGATGAGCTGAGTATCGATATGCATTTATTTCGCAATAATGAAAAACAATTCACTGCAGATATGATGCTAAAGCGCCAGCCTCTTGACCAACAAAGTATGTCTCGCTTACCACGGGATTACCCGTTACAAACATTCAAGATTATCTGGCGGATCTATTGGCATGCTTTGAAGTTGTGGATTCGAAGAGTGCCTTTCTATAGCCATCCGCAGAATTCATCTGATAACCGTACATACTCAGACAAACCAGCTTTGAAGGATAAATCATGACACCTCCCATTCATGCTACTCGACAAAGTGAATTAAGAATCAGCAAGTTTCATCGTCTTTGTATGACTCTGTTCTGCAAGCAATTGGATGGCTTCAAAGAAGGTTTTTTAGTCATCGAAATGGCTGATAGTCGTCTGGAATTTGGAGATCCAAAAGCCGAATTAAAAAGTCATATCTTTGTTCAACACCCACATTTTTTTGAAGCAGCTGTTCTGGGTGGTTCTGTTGGTGCAGCAGAATCTTATATGGATGGTGAATGGCAAACGGATGACTTAACACGATTAATACGATTGTTAGTCAGAAACCGCCATCTGGTAGATGGTATGGAAAAGGGCCTGGCCAGGCTGACTGGTGTTGTCATGCAAGGCGTGCATTGGTTAAGGAAAAATACGCGTGACGGCAGCCGTAAAAATATTGCTGCACATTATGATCTGGGTAACGACTTGTTTGAGTTGTTTTTGGATCGTGAACATATGATGTATTCATCTGGACTGTATTATGACTTTGCTGAAAGTTTAGAGCAGGCTCAAACTAACAAATTAGCCCGCTTATGTGACAAGTTAGACTTGCAACCAGATGACCACTTACTGGAGATTGGTACCGGGTGGGGTGGTTGTGCGGTGTTTGCAGCACTCCACTATGGCTGTCGGGTAACAACCACCACGATTTCTCAACAGCAATATGATTATGCTGTTCGTCGCGTTCAAGAATACAACCTGCAAGATAAAGTCACCGTGTTGCTGGAAGATTACCGTGATCTGGAAGGCCAATATGACAAGCTTGTCTCCATCGAAATGGTTGAGGCTGTGGGGCATCATTTTATTAATGAGTACTTTCAACGTTGCAGTGACTTGTTAAAAGCGAATGGCGTTGCGGTGATTCAGGCGATTACGCTGGAAGATCACCGTTATCGACAATCATTGAAATCAGTCGATTTTATTAAACGGTTTATTTTTCCAGGTAGTTTTATTCCCTGTGTCAGTGTTTTGGTCAATGCCGCTGCAAAAGCACAGATGAGATTAACTAATCTGGAAGACATTGGGCCGAGTTACGCGCAAACATTGCGGGTATGGCGTGAACGGTTCTTCGATAAGGAAGAGCAAGTTAAAGCGATGGGGTATGACGAGCGTTTTATAAGAATGTGGGAGTTTTACCTTTGTTACTGCGAAGGTGGCTTTATTGAACGCAGTATCAGTGATGTTCATTTACTGTTTAGTAAACAGGATACGCGACAGGCACAGTGGGTTCCACAACGTGGTTAATGTATTCAACTTTATTGCTTTCCAGCTAGTTTGGTTTATCAGTATTTTCTCAGCTGCTGCCAACAGTAGTCATTACGCATTACTAGCGACAGCGCTGTTTATCATTATCCAGCTAGCCCTGAGTCCATGGAAAAAAACAGATATCAAATTGATTCTGCTCGGGCTTTCCGCTGGGATGCTCTTAGACACTGTCTGGCTCAACTTGGATCTCATGAATTACATCGATAAAACGTTTATTCATGTTGCTCCCTGGTGGATAGGGTGTTTGTGGATCAACTTTATGTTGACCTTGAATCACTCATTAAGCTGGCTGCAACGGAAGCCTGTTTTATTGGCATTGTTGTGCATAGTCGCTGCTCCACTATCCTATTATGCTGGTAGCGAAGCCGGTGCAGTCAGTCTGAATACACCTTTTCTGGCACTAGCTGTGGTATCAATCAGCTGGGCTTTGTGGATTCCTTTGTTGATGCAGATTGCAAACCATTGGCGACATAAAGAGGAGACTGAACATGCTTGAACTAGGCCTGCTGATTGCGAGTATTACCATGCTGTTTGGCTGGATATATGAAGGAAGAACCAATAATGCTGGCGTGGTGGATGTTCTCTGGTCTGGATTGATGATGGGCTTGCCCATTCTGTATGCCACGCAGATGCAGGGTGATGTCGTGTTACGAGTAGCCAGTGCTGCATTAATGAGCTTTTGGTATCTACGTTTGTTTATTCACCTCAGTACACGAGTTTTTTCAGAACCGGAAGACGGGCGCTATCGTTATCTGCGTGAGTATTGGGGAGACAAAGCACATCGGAATCATTTTTTCTTTTTTCAATTTCAGGCTGTTTTAGCCTGGGGTTTTACCTTGCCGATTTGGTGGTTAGCTCAGGTAGAGACTTTTCAACTGGTATGGCTTGTTGTTGCATTAGCCCTCGCGTTTGGCGCTTGGGTCGGGGTCTACGTAGCGGATAAACAACTTGCCGAATTTAAAAAGAATCCCGCTAACAAAGGCAAAGTATGTGAGAAAGGGCTTTGGTTTTATTCTCGTCACCCGAATTACTTTTTTGAATGGTGTCACTGGTTTAGTTACCCCATCATGGCCATAGGCATTTCTGGTGGTGAGTGGCTATGGATAATGCCTGTTGTGATGTTTGCCTTTCTGTACTTCATCACAGGGATTCCTTACACCGAGCAACAAGCCATCCGAAGTCGTGGCGATGCGTACCGACAATATCAAAAAACAACCAGTGCATTTATTCCGTGGAGAAAGAAAGATGGGCATGATTGATTTGGCAGAAAAGAAGTGGTTTCCTGACAGCTTGATTCGAATTGGAATAAGGCAGTTACTGAAACAACGCCTAAAAGAGGAATACGCTTCAGAGCCAGATAAATTAACTCAACGTAAACAGCAATGCATTGAGCAACTAAAACAAAGTCCTATCGCCATAGAAACAGATGCTGCGAATGAGCAGCACTATGAAGTGCCTGCTGAGTTTTATAAAGAAGTACTAGGCAAGCACTTTAAATATAGTGGTTGTTACTGGACAAACAGTTGTTTGACCCTCGATGATGCAGAAGAAGCCATGCTGAGCATTTATCTGGAGAGGGCAGAGTTAGTCAATGGCCAACACATTCTTGAGTTGGGGTGTGGTTGGGGCTCTTTGACCTTATACATGGCAGAAAAACTGCCCTTTGCCAAGATAACAGCGGTGTCTAACTCACATTCACAACGCCAATATATCGAACAGCAATTATTAGATCGTGGTTTGAGTAATGTTCAGGTGATTACCTGTGATGTGAATGACTTAGAGCTGGAACAACAATTCGACCGTGTGGTGTCAGTTGAAATGTTTGAGCATATGCGTAATTACCAGCGTTTATTCGACAAGATTGGAGACTGGCTAAAGCTGCAAGGCAAGTTATTTGTGCACATTTTCTGTCACCGGGAAGTGGTGTATCCATTTGAAACTGAAGGTGAAGATAACTGGATGGGGCGCTATTTCTTTACGGGTGGTCTCATGCCTTCTGCCGATACTTTGCTGTACTTTCAATCACAATTATCCATACAGCAACACTGGTTAGTTAATGGTAGTCATTATCAGAAAACAGCAGAAGCCTGGCTGGAAAATACAGATAAAAATGAAGCGAATGTGCTACGTTTATTCCGAGATGTTTATGGCGACCAAGCGGAAACCTGGTTACAGCGCTGGCGTTTGTTTTTTATGGCGTGTGCAGAGTTGTTTGGATATGAAAATGGAAACCAGTGGCTTGTCGGACACTATTTATTCGAGAAAAGATGAGTAGTGAATGCTGAAAAATAAATCCACCCTCCAAGCCAAGTTAGTTAAAGTTTTTCTTATACAGGTTCTATTAATTAGTCTTGTCACTGTCGGTGGTATTTATGCTGCAAAAATCATGGTTGAAGATGTGCTGGTGCGCCAGGCATTAGAAGGTGAAGCTCAGCACTTTTGGGAAATGCGTGACAAAGATCCTGATTTTCCACCACCAGATACAATGAATTTAAAAACCTATCTGGTCACAGATGGGGACTACTCTTCCTTACCTAGAGAATTAGTGCCTCTGTCACCTGGTTATCAGCGAGCTGGATTAAATCAAGAAACCCCCATTCTCTACATAGAAGACAAAGGTAATAGCCGACTTTATCTGATTTTTGATGAAGTAAAAGTCTCCCGTCTGGCACTTTTATTTGGTATTTTGCCGCTCGCTGGCGTGTTAGTGGTGTTATATATCCTGGCCTGGATAGCGTACCGTCAATCGCATAAAGCGGTGTCGCCCATCGTGAAGTTAGCCAAGTCGGTGAGACAAGCCGAAATCAAAGATGGCAGTCTACCGGACTTGGATTTGCAAGAACTACGTGATATCCCCGACGATGAAGTATCAAGCTTAGTAGGCGCGTTGGATCAGTTTACCCAGCGTCTTGAGCTCTTTATTGATCGGGAGCGCCATTTCACACGAGATGCCAGTCACGAACTGAGAACCCCAATAGCTGTATTAAGAAGTGCCATGGAATTACTTGAGCGTCGTTACGATGTGGCTAATGATAAAACGATGCGCCGAGTTTATCGGACCTTATATGACATGGAAGCGTTGATTGAAACACTACTCATACTGGCGAGGGAAGAAAATGCCGTACTGCCGGTTCAGGATGTTGATATTAATGCGATGGCCCTGAAACAGTTGGACACACTGGAAACACTATTCCAAGACAAGTCGATAACCGTTGATATTGATGAACAAGCTAAATTAGTGGTTAAGGCACCCGAAGCGGTAGTGTCTATTTTGATGAGTAATTTGTTGCGTAATGCCTTTAATTACACACCTAAAGGCCATGTGATTATCAAAATTTGGCAGCAGGGCTTTTCTGTTGCTGATAGTGGTGTTGGTATGAGTGAGCAACAAGTAAAAAATGTGTTTGAACCTTTTTATCGCGGAGAACGTGATAATGATGAAAAGGGCTATGGTTTAGGAATGACCATTGTTAAACGTTTATGCAATCGCTACTTCTGGCATTTACGTATCACCAGTGAAATTGGAAAAGGGACAGAGGTGAGTGTCCATTTTCCTAAGTCACAGATTGAAAGCTAACTCTTATAAATCTTTCTCTTCACACAGCTTATATCCTACGCCAGGGATAGTGTGTAGCAGATGTTGCTGAAAAGGTTTATCAATCAGTTTTCTAAGATTGTATAAATGGCTACGTAGCGTATCGCTGTCAGGGGTATCTTCACCCCATATCTCTGTTTCCAGCTTTTCCCGTGTCACTAACTTTGGTGATTCACGCATAAGAATTTTCAAAATCTGTAGCATGATAGGTGAAAGGCGGACATTTTCACCAGCTCGTGTCACACGCATGGTCTTAGGATCAAAAATCATATCGGCAATTTGCAATGATTTTGTATCCATTTCTCCTCTATGGCGACGTATATGTGAGGTCAGTCTTGCCTCTAATTCTTTCATCTCAAAGGGCTTAATGAGGTAGTCATCTGCCCCATATTCAAAGCCGCTCAATTTGTCATTAAGTGTATCTCTGGCTGTGAGCATAACGATAGGCATATCAAGTTGTAGCTCACCGCGAATTCGTTCACAAACTTCAAATCCATCAATCCCCGGCATCATGACGTCTAACACAACAGCATCATAATGGTTCTGACTGCATAACTTTAATGCTGTCAATCCATCGGCAGCGAAGTCGACAGTCATGCCGCCTTCTTCTAAAAAGTCCCCTATATTTGCCGCCAGATCTTGATGATCTTCGACGATGAGAACGGTTGCTGGGTTGATCTTCATCTCTCGGTCCTTACTTTTTGATTGCCTGCAACGTAAGCATAACGTATTGCTGTATGGGCTTTGTGAAAAATTCATTATATTTTAAGGAATAATCTAAAAATATAATTGACTCATTAAATAACAATCATTATCATTAACATCAAACCTCAAGTGAGTACTGCAATGATTGTATGTATCTGTAACAATGTGAACTCAGACGCCATCAACGAAGCCATGGAGTCTGGTGCAAACACACTGCATCACATTCGTGAACAAACTGGCGCGTCTGCATGTTGTGGGAAGTGTCAGTTCAAAGTTAATCGTTTGCTAAATGAATTTGAACAAACGGATGTTATCCCCAGTGCATGTTCCGGAGAGGGCTAATATTCCCGCACGGTAAAAAGTATTTTAGTTAACTATAAGTCATTCTCATTATCACTCTCAGTTCAGTGTGTAACCATCATTTCCCTTCAATAACTGAGTATCTGTTTCTGTTCAATTAGCTAAGTTGATAAACATAAAGGTCTTTTTGTGTTTATCATTTCATTAGACATCTTTCATCGTCCAAGCAACCCTGCCGTATATATCCCAATCTAGATGATAATAATTCTGATTTTATTTTTAAAACAGTCGCTTAGCTTTGACTTTTGACTCAGACAAACGATAATCATGGCAACTTTACATGAAATTAAGGGGTTGTTTATGAAAGGCGATAAAAAAGTTATCGAATACCTAAATAAAGTATTAGGGAATGAGCTAATTGCTATCAATCAATATTTCCTTCACGCCAAAATGTATAAAGACTGGGGTTTGCACAACCTATACGAACATGAATATCATGAATCTATTGATGAAATGAAACATGCAGACAAATTAACAGAGCGAGTTTTATTCTTAGAAGGTTTGCCAAATTTACAAGATCTAGGTGCACTGCGTATTGGTGAAAATACAAAAGAAATGCTCGAAAGTGATTTAGCTCTCGAATTAGATGCCATCCCCGATTTACAAGAAGGCATTAAATATTGTGAATCTGTCGGGGACTATGTCACCCGTGACTTGTTTCAGGATATTTTAAACTCTGAAGAAGAGCATGTTGATTGGTTAGAAACGCAACTTGGCTTGATAGAAAAAATGGGCTTACAAAACTACCACCAAGCACAAATTGTAAAAGAAGCAGAATAAAAATCATGCTTCTGAGAGCCCGAACATGACGCGGTCTGTTCGGGCTTTTTTATGTCTGTACGTAATTACACGGCTTGTAATATATTGTCTAAATAAGTAATTTACAGATTAATCAAATTCTTTAATTTATTCAGGCTCACTCTCTGGAGGTAGGGAAAAGCATGGCTAGATTCGAGCAGTATGATAATCGTGATGACATCTATAATTCATCAACATCCAGTCAGGCTTCTTTGTCTCCGCCTGCAGTTTTACGTGAGCTAGCCAAACAGTGTGATGTTCGTTTTAACGGCAGCAATCCTTGGGATATTCAAGTTCACCATCGTGATGTTTACTCTCAGATTTTAACGAAAGGTTCATTAGGCTTCGGGGAAAGCTACATGGATGGTCTCTGGGACTGTGAGCGAATGGATGAGCTTTTTTATCGCATCATGCGCGCTAATATTGAAGAACACCTTGTGGGCGTGGGTAAGTTTGCTCTGATTCTTCAAAGTCTTAGACATCGCTTTTTTAATCTACAAACTGTAAAACGTGCCTATCAGGTGGGTGAACAACACTACGACATCGGTAATGATGTATTTGAGGCCATGCTCGACTCGACGATGAGTTACTCATGTGGTTTCTGGCAAAAAGCCGATACGCTGGAACAAGCTCAGCTGGATAAATTAGATCTGATCTGCAAAAAACTTCAACTCAAACCTGGCGAAAAGTTATTGGAAATTGGTTGTGGCTGGGGTGGTCTGGCACGGCATGCGGCTGAACATTATGGCGTTGAAGTATTGGGGATAACGATATCTCAAGAGCAACAAAAACTCGCTCAGCAACGCTGTAAAGGATTACCCGTAGAAATTCGTCTTACAGATTATCGTGATCTAGAGGGTGAGTTCGACAAAATAGTCTCGGTCGGCATGTTTGAACATGTGGGCGAAAAAAATTATCCGATCTATTTCGATACCGTGAATCGTTTATTAAAAAAAGAAGGTTTATTCCTTTTGCATACTATCGGTATATATAAAACCATTCATCGGGTTGACCCCTGGATTGATAAATATATTTTTAGAAATGGCAAGCTGCCATCAGCTGAGCAGATTGCTGATGTATTAAATAAACGCATGGTGATAGAAGATTGGCATAATTTTGGACAAGACTACGCGCTGACATTACTGGCATGGTGGGATAGGTTTGAGGCCGCCTGGCCAATACTGTCTGAAAAATATGACCAACGTTTCTACCGTATGTGGAAATATTATTTGATGAGTTGCGCTGGCTTTTTTAAATCACGACAAGGCCAACTTTGGCAAATAGTACTCACCAAACGTGATCGTACTGAAACCTATCGCTCAATCCGTTAGTTATTCATGTAGTAACACATTGAGCTGATCGACAACTTCTGCCCAGTCAGAATCTTCTGAGAGACATTCTTGGATGAACGCCCTC
The DNA here is from genome assembly GCF_002299105.1 of Methylophaga sp. UBA678. Taxonomy (NCBI): domain Bacteria; kingdom Pseudomonadati; phylum Pseudomonadota; class Gammaproteobacteria; order Thiotrichales; family Piscirickettsiaceae; genus Methylophaga; species Methylophaga sp. UBA678. The sequence goes on along the minus strand of NZ_DBNG01000027.1, from coordinate 78,626 downwards.
TGTGAGGCTGTCCAGAATTCCGCAGCCTCAATCGTTTTTTCTGGAGGCAGTTTATGCTCAACAATAAATTCATCCATCGCGGCCGGGCTATTATCCAACCCTAATTGGAGAAATAAGTTTTCTAAGGAATGAGAACTTGTATCCATAATGAATCCTCTTCGAGCAAAGTCTAATTTATTTCATATTAGTACAATAGAGGAGCCAATGCTTTCAAATTCATAACTAATTTTACTTATCCTTGTCATCTAAGCGTAAAATCAAAAAAAGAATAAATTAGTGTAAACTATTGTACACAACATAATATGGTGTGACTGATATGGAAAAAAGATTGTTTACTACTACTCAACTCGCTAAGTTACTCGGCGTGACAGCAAGAACAATCCAGCTATGGGCAAATCAAGGATTGATTAATGTTGTAAAAACACTGGGTGGCCACCGACGAATTTCTGAAGATGAAGTGATTCGTCTGGCAGAAAAACTAGGCAAACCGATCCCTCAAGAATTAGCAATACCCAGCAAATCAACACTGAACAGTCATGCTGAATTAACGGTGTTACTTGTTGATAAAGACAGCGAACTATTGAGGTTATACGAATCACAATTACTACAGTGGCAGGAAGGGCTGCCGACCAATATTCATGTGACAGACAATGGATTTGATGCCCTCATTTTGACAGGCCGCTATAAACCCAACCTCATCATTGTCGATTGGGAAATGGATGATATGAATGTGGCACATCTAGTCGATGCCATAAGTAAAAATAAAGAAACCAAGCACGCCAAAATCATTATCGTGACAACACAAGATAAATCAGCATTAGGCAAAGAAGTCACGCTACCTGCTAGCGCGATGATAGAAGAAAAACCGGTGTCTTTTGCTTTGATAAAAAGATTACTCGAAAAACAGACTGCCTAGGATGTAGAACAAAGCTTTTCAGATGGAAATGGGCTGAATTATTTGAAAGGGGAGAGAGGTGGTTACATCACTTAACGTTAAGTGATAAAAGTAGAGAATCGCCGAACTATAAAAAGCATGGGACCACACATCGCTGGGTAATAATTTTCTTCGATTCATAAAATAGTCATAATTCATTGCTATATTTTCTGAATCGCGGGTATCAGTTACACCTCTCTCTTACTCTCCTCGGCTTCAATTGTTGCTTTTGGATACCCGCTTTTTTTTCAATGGCAGATCCCCACTTACAACAAACATTACACCCCTGATGTCATCCAAGTGGGTGTTTGCCACCCATCATCAAGCCATACTGGGATTAATGCATACAAATAGCCTGGGAGTGCATATAGAGTGAAGTCGGGCTTGTGCTAATAGAGCCACTGAAAATAGATCAATTAGAGCCACAGAAAATAAATCAACAATTTACGTTCATTCTATAGGGAATGGTATATAGATATTTATAGGGATAGTTGATTGATGCAGAGAAGAGTTAGGTTGGTACCGAGGGCGAGAATCGAACTCGCACTTCCGAAGAAACCGGATTTTGAATCCGGCGCGTCTACCAGTTCCGCCACCCCGGCAACCTAAGCGCGAAATTATAACGTCTGCCCCTGAGTATTGGAAGGGTGATTTTCATTTGTTCTTAACTGAAAAATCTAACTAATTGATAGTAATAGCTAAAGCGAACGTTATTCTCGCTGGAGCTGGACGTCATAGATGATTTAAATGCTGTTTTGATAGACATTTTGCTATGATCGCGCCCATGAAAACGAGTGACTTCCAATTTGATTTGCCCGAAGAGCTAATCGCCCAATACCCCTCAGAGAACCGAACTGCCAGTCGATTATTGTTTCTGGAAGGGAATAGCGGTCAGCGCCAGGATCTCCAATTTACCGATCTTCTATCATTACTCAAGCCTGATGATTTGTTGGTTTTTAACAATACAAAAGTGATTCCCGCTCGCCTTTTTGGCGTCAAAGATAGTGGTGGTAAAGTTGAAGTGCTGATAGAGCGGGTGCTTGATGAAACTCGGGTACTGGCCCATATAAGAAGTAGCAAATCGCCAGCAGCTGGTCGTCATTTGCAACTTGAAGGTGTGCTTGATGCGGAAGTTCTCGGGCGGCATGATGCTTTATTTGAGTTGAAGTTTCACGATATTCATTCTGTGATAGATGCGCTTGATCAGTATGGACGATTACCATTACCCCCTTATATTGAAAGGGAAGTGGATAAAGCGGATTTAGATCGTTATCAGACGGTTTATGCCAGGAATGTTGGAGCCGTGGCTGCACCTACAGCGGGTCTACATTTTGATGAAGCCTTATTGAATAAAATTCGTGAAGCAGGAATTGAAACAGCTGAGCTTACGTTACATGTTGGCGCTGGTACATTTCAGCCGGTCAGAGTAGATGATGTGCGTTCTCATCAGATGCATAAAGAAGTCATTGACGTCAGTGATAAAGTGGCAGAACAAGTAAAAGCAACCAGAGCACGTGGTGGACGAGTTATCGCTGTCGGCACTACCAGTGTCAGAGCGTTAGAGTCAGCATCCATCAACGGTGAGATTACTGCTTATCAAGGAGAAACGGATATTTTCATCTATCCGGGTTATCAATTTAGAAGCGTAGATGCCATGGTAACGAATTTTCACCTTTCTGAATCCACACTGTTAATGCTGGTCTCAGCCTTTGCAGGTAAAAAACACATTCTGGAGGCATACCAACATGCCATCCAACAGCGTTACCGGTTTTTTAGTTACGGTGATGCCATGTTTATAACAAGGAATACTAATGAAGTCGCTGGATAATGTTCGTTTTGTGCTTGTCGGTACAACGCATCCCGGTAATATCGGTGCGGCAGCCAGGGCAATGAAAACGATGGGGATCACAAATCTACATCTTGTCTCGCCTAAAATTTACCCAAGTGCTGAAGCAACAACACGTGCATCCGGTGCGGATGATGTCTTACACCGTGCGGTGGTACATGATAGTCTCGATGATGCATTGGCAGGCTGTCACTATGCTTTTGCGATGAGTGCCCGTTTACGTCACTTGCATATGCCAGTAATGAACCCGCGTGAAGCAGTGACGCAACTTGAAAAGTTCGATGATGATACACATATAGCTATTGTGTTTGGTCGTGAACATTCTGGCTTATCCAATGATGAAATCGATCGATGTCAGTATTTAGTCAATATTCCTGCTAATCCAGATTATAGTTCTCTAAACCTGGCTGCGGCAGTCCAGGTCGTCGCTTATGAACTCAGAATGAGTTTCCAGCCTAATATTGATTTTGGTCGTATTGGTGAAGAGCGTGAGGCGATAACTTCAGAAGATTTAGCTCATTTATATGATCATTTTGAACGTTCGTTGACGACCATCGGTTTTCTGGATCCTGAAAACCCACGTAACCTGTTACGACGTATACGCCGACTATTTAACAGAGCGGATATGGATCGAAACGAATTACAGATTATGCATGGTATTTTGCGTGCAGCAGAAACCAAAGCGAGGAAAGAATGACAGAAAAAATAAGCCGTTGGGAACGCATCAAAGAAGATATTTCTTGTGTCTTTGATCGCGATCCGGCAGCACGGAATGTATTTGAAATTGTCACCACTTATCCCGGCGTACATGCGCTGCAGTTTCACCGTCTAAGTCATTGGTTGTGGCGTTCAAACTGGAAATGGCTCGCCAAGTTCATTTCTTCCATTTCACGTTGGTTTACCGGTATTGAAATTCACCCCGGCGCTAAGATTGGCCGCCGTTTTTTTATTGATCACGGTATGGGGGTCGTCATTGGTGAGACCGCAGAAATCGGCGATGATGTGACGCTTTATCATGGTGTCACCTTGGGTGGCACATCTTGGAAAGAGGGGAAACGCCATCCTACGCTTGGAAATAATATTGTTGTTGGTGCCGGTGCAAAAGTACTTGGTCCCATTACGCTTCATGATGGTGCCCGTATAGGTTCCAATGCCGTTGTTGTTAAGGATGTCGCCTCAGGTGATACCGTTGTGGGCGTGCCGGGCAGGGTAGTGAAAACCAACTTGAGTGAAGACGAAAAACAACGTCAGAAACTAGCACAGTCGGTTGGTTTTGATGCCTACGGTACCTCAAGTAAAACCATGGATCCGGTGGCTTCGGCCATTCATGGACTGATTCAGCATGTTCACGCTATGGATAAGCGCGTTGATGTGATGTGCAAAACTATCCACCGTCTGGGGGGGGAATTACCTGACGTTGAAATGCCGGATTTAGAAGGGTGTGATATCTACAAGGACAACGAAGAGAATAAAAGTTGACTAAAATAGTCAGGCATGTAAACTTTAGACGATTAAGTTTATTCTGGATTTGTAAGAATGCGTTTAACCACTAAAGGTCGCTATGCTGTGACCGCCATGCTTGACCTCAGTCTGAACTATGGCGTAGGCGCAATAACTCTGGCAGATATTTCAGAAAGACAAGGTATTTCTCTCTCTTATCTGGAGCAGTTATTCGCACGGTTGAGAAAGCAAGGTCTTGTGAGCAGCTCTCGTGGTCCCGGGGGCGGATATCGTTTAAGTCGTGCAGCAGATACCATAACGGTGTTAGATGTCATATCGGCAGTTGACGAGAAGGTCGATAGCACACAATGCGAAGGTCGACAAAATTGTCACGGTCATGAGCAGTGTTTAAGCCATGAGCTTTGGCAAAGCTTAAGTGATCAGATTCGTGTATATCTTGATGGCATCACTCTGGCACAAGTCGTGTCTAACTTTGAAAAGAGTAGAAACGGCGAAAAAGTTATCGCATTTGATATGCTCTAGTTTGCTCTTTGCCCCAAACTTTCGACTTATCACTTTTACAGATCTAAATGAGTGAATCTAATTAAGACGCCTTTGATATTCTTCAATCAGAATCAAACGTTCTCAATTATTTATGGTCTTAATCACTGAATGTTACAGGTGAAAATATGATTACATTGACTGAATCTGCCATTAATCGTGTCAGAGATATGATGACAAAACGTGCATCGGGTGTCGGCTTAAGAATTGGCGTCGTCAAAAGTGGCTGTTCAGGTTATAGCTATGCGCTTGACTATGCAGATGAAGTGGCCGCTGACGATGTGGTGGTTGAGCATGGTGATGTCAAAGTGGTTATTAACGAAGACGCTATGCCAATTCTCGATGGTATGGAACTCGACTTTGTTCGCGAAGGCTTGAATCAGAGTTTTAAATTCCGAAATCCTAATGTGGTTTCTGAATGTGGCTGTGGTGAGAGCTTCAGTGTCACTAAATAAACGAAACACTATTTCTCAAAAGTGCCCGCTCAATGCGGGCATTCTTGTTTTTAGCTCTCTGAATTAAAAACGGTGAGCCAGCTCTAAGACTATGTAAAACAGACATGACAAAACTAAGTAATCTTGAATTTGATGCCGCCCACATCTGGCACCCTTATACCAGCGTGTCAAACCCACCGTTATTACATGAGGTGACATCAGCAAAAGGCGTTAGATTAACTCTGGCTGATGGTCGTGAAGTGGTTGATGGTATGTCATCTTGGTGGTCAGCTATTCATGGTTATAATCACCCAAAGCTTAATGAGGCTGCACATCAGCAGATTGATACGATGTCGCATGTCATGTTTGGCGGTTTAACGCATGAACCAGCAGTCAATCTTGCCAGAAAGCTGGTAGAGATAACCGATGACAGTTTGCAGTATGTATTTTTAGCCGATTCAGGTTCAGTCTCTGTTGAAGTGGCTATTAAGATGGCTATTCAATACTGGTTTGCTCAGAATAAACCTGAAAAACATCGCTTGCTCACATTCAGAAATGGTTATCACGGCGATACGTTTGGCGCAATGTCAGTCTGTGATCCTGTTAATGGCATGCATAAGATGTTTGAAAAAGTGCTGCCGACGCATTTATTTGCTGCTGCACCTGAGTGTCGAGATGATGCTGATTGGCTGGACAGCTATATCGAAGATTTCAAACATTTGGTGGAAAAACATCACCACGAATTAGCTGCTGTCATCGTCGAGCCTTTGGTTCAAGGGGCCGGCGGTATGCGCATCTATTGCACTGAGTACCTTCGTCAAATACGCGCCTTATGTGACGAATATCATATCCTATTGATTTTTGATGAAATTGCCACTGGTTTTGGGCGAACCGGATCACTGTTTGCTTACGAGCAGGCTGGCATCGTGCCAGATATTATTTGCATGGGTAAAGCCCTTACCGGTGGGTATATGACGCTGGCAGCGGTGATGTGTAATCAGCAGGTGGCTGATGGTATTGCTGCAGATGGTTCGGGTGTATTGATGCATGGTCCCACTTTTATGGCGAATCCACTGGCTTGTCGCGTGGCAGCTGCCAGTATTGATTTGTTACTGGAGAGTGACTGGCAAACGCAGGTATCCACCATTGAAAATAGTTTGAATACCGAGCTGACTAAATATCGTGATCATGAATTAGTTAAGGATGTCAGGGTAAAAGGGGCCATTGGTGTCGTTGAGCTAAAGAAACCACTTGATGATGCGATGGACTGGTTACCAGGCTTTATTGTCGAGCAGGGTGTGTGGATCAGGCCGTTCAGAACCATGATTTATATCATGCCACCTTACATTATTGATACTGCTGACCTTCAATTGTTGTGCGATGCGATTGGTCATATATTAAACGCGTTGAATTCTACTGAGCGCTAGTTTCATGTCTCGCTGAATAATCCCGTTTATTTTAATAAGAATAATCCTGAGATGAATCAAGCAAGACCCTGATGTGACATTTTGTCAGTTTAGATAGTCTATACCTACGTTGTTTTCCCTAGAAATAACGTCTTAAATTAAGAGGAATTGATTATGTGGACTAAACCAGAATACTCAGATATGCGTTTCGGCTTCGAAGTAACCATGTATATTTGCAATCGTTAAGATTGATAAATAATAATAAAAAAGCCCTTGGAGTTTGACTTCAAGGGCTTTTTTTATTTTTCCGATTGGTTAATCGTTTTTATCAATCATACTAATAGAATTAAGTCGTTGTACCTATTTATGTGCCTCGACTACAATGCGAACTGTCACTTACGACACTAATGCAAAATTTAAGGAGCAAATAATGTCTACACTGATTAATACAGAAATCAAACCGTTTAAGGCGAATGCTTATCACAATGGCGAATTCATCGAAGTTTCAAGCGATGATCTGAAAGGCAAATGGTCTGTTTTCGTTTTTTACCCAGCTGACTTCACTTTCGTTTGTCCAACAGAACTAGGTGATGTTGCAGACCACTATGCTCAACTGCAAGAAATGGGTGTTGAAGTTTACTCAGTATCAACTGATACACACTTCACTCACAAAGCATGGCACGATGCATCAGAAACCATCCAAAAAATTAAGTTCCCAATGATTGGTGATCCAACTGGTGTTATCAGCCGCAACTTTGAAGTGATGATTGAAGAAGAAGGTCTGGCACTTCGCGGTACATTTATCGTTAACCCAGAAGGTGTGATTAAAGCCGCTGAAATTAACGATCTGGGTATTGGTCGTAACGCTAAAGACTTAGTTCGCCGTGTGCAAGCAGCACAATATGTTGCAACACATGATGGTGAAGTCTGCCCTGCTTCTTGGCAGCCAGGTGAAGAGACTCTGTCTCCATCATTAGACTTGGTTGGCAAAATCTAATCAGGCTATATCGACCTGTCCGGGCAAATGCCCGGGCAGTGTCACTAAAATTATTTTTGATTAAGGTAAATTATTATGTTGGATGCAAATATCGCCGGACAACTGAAAGGTTATCTGCAAAACATCAAACGCCCAATTGAATTGATTGCGGCTCTAGATGACAGTGCTAAAGCGACTGAAATGCGCGATTTATTGCAAGAAATCGCTGATATGTCAGGTGACATCACCTTTACTGATGATGCTGACAGCGATTCACGTAAGCCGTCATTTCAGATCAAACAGCCCGATGGACAAGAAAAAATTCGTTTTGCCGGTATTCCCATGGGGCACGAATTTACATCGCTGGTGTTGGCTCTGCTACATGTCGGTGGGCATCCAACCAAACTCGATCAGGAAGTGATCGACCAGATTAAAGGGCTGGAAGGGGAATACCATTTTGAAACGTATATCTCACTTTCATGCCAAAACTGCCCGGAAGTCGTTCAGGCATTAAACGTAATGGCCGTTCATAATCCGAATATTTCGCATACCATGATCGATGGTGCGTTATATCAGGAAGAGGTGGACCAGCGAAAAATCATGGCGGTACCAACGGTCTACCTGAATGGTGAGAATTTTGGCTCAGGCCGTATGAGCCTGCCTGAAATCATCGCCAAACTGGATACAGGTGCAGTGAAGCGTGAAGCTGAAAAAATCAGCGCAAAAGAAGATTTTGATGTGTTGATTATTGGTGGTGGTCCAGCGGGTGCTTCTGCCTCTATCTATGCCTCACGCAAAGGTATTCGTACCGGTATTGTGGCTGAACGCTTTGGTGGTCAGGTCATGGATACCATGGCGATTGAAAACTTTATTTCTGTCAAAGAAACAGAAGGACCAAAATTGGTTGCTGCATTAGAAGAACACGTCAAACAATATGAGGTAGACGTGATGAATCTTCAACGTGCAAGCAGTCTGAAAAAGAATGGCAAGATGATCGATGTTGAACTGGAGAGTGGTGCAACGCTTTCAAGTAAGACGGTGATTCTCGCTACCGGTGCTCGCTGGCGTGAGCTGGGTGTGCCAGGTGAAAAAGAATACCGTGGTCATGGCGTCGCTTATTGCCCTCACTGTGATGGGCCCTTATTTAAAGGTAAACCTGTTGCGGTCATTGGTGGCGGTAACTCGGGTGTTGAAGCTGCGATTGATTTGGCGGGTATTGTCGGTCATGTGACATTGATTGAATTTAACGGTGAGTTACGTGCCGATGCGGTGTTACAGAAAAAACTGTTCTCTTTGGATAATGTTAAGGTCATCACGGGTGCCCAAACAACTGAAATCACAGGAGATGATGGCAAAGTCAATGGGCTGATTTACATGGACAGAGCCACTGAACAACAGCACACGGTTGAATTGAATGCTGTGTTTGTTCAGATTGGTCTGTTGCCAAACACCGATTGGTTAAAAGGCACTATCGAACTGAGTAAATTTGGTGAGATAGAAATCGATAATCATGGCCAAACATCTTTGCCGGGTGTGTTTGCCGCAGGTGATGTCACTACTATCCCATATAAACAAATTATTATGGCAATGGGAGATGGCGCTCGTGCAGCACTGGGAGCCTTTGACTATCTGATTCGTAATGATTTTGATGGTAAAAGTGAAGCGGCTTAACCCCTCACACCTTTATTATTAACTGAATGAAGACCTACTGATGAAAGTCAGTAGGTCTTTTTTTTGCAAAGTACTTAACGTTTTTGCAAAAACGATTTTTATTTGTCATTTTTTTATAGCACCATGTGGAGCTTGATTTGAACCGAACAGGGAAGTGTGATGAAAAAAGCAGTTTTAGTACTAGTCCTTATCGTTATTGCTGGGCTTGTCGTATGGCAATACAAACAAGAGGAAACAAAAACATCAGCGCTTTTGCAGTATGTGCCTGCTGATACGGCATTTTACATGGGTGGCACGCTTGATAAATCCCTCGCTGTTTTTTTAGCCGATTCCCCTGTTTTTGGTTTTTCCCCCACAGAAACTCGTTTATTGGACGACATTCAATCTGAACTGTCAGTATCTAATACACCCGCGGCAAGATTTTTAACCGCTTTATTCTCAGACTACAGCCAAAAAACGGATGGTAGCTACCAAGCGTTTGTCGATTATTTTGGTCTGGCTTCTGAAGGCGATTATGCAACCTATTTACATGGCCTGGTGCCAGTCATAAATATGCCCATCGTCGATCAGGCAAAGTTAGTCACATTGTTTAAAAACCTGTCAGAAGAAGCTGGGATTAGTTTCCAGGAAAAAACGCTGGGTAAACAATCTGTATTGAGTTGGGTGGTGGACAAAAAAAATCTGCAATTGGTTTTGGCGACAACAGAATCTTCTGCTGTATTCACCCTGATTACAGATAAAGATACAGAAACGGATACTGCTGAGCGTCTTGCACAAACACCCGTTCCCGTCTCTTTCGAGGAAGATCTAGCCAATATTCGTGAGCAACAGCAATACACCAATGATTTAGTTTTCATGCTGGATATTGAAAAATTAATGAATGGGCTTTTCGTTGCTGATAATTCCAGAGCATCAAATGATTTCAAACGCTATTTTTCAGATACGCCTCTGGCTCAAAAAATGATGAATGATCCTGATATGCAAATCTGTCAGGCAGATACTTTAAAATTGATTAGTCAGGTACCTCGTCTGTTGATGGGATATAACGATATCGAAGTCAAAGATAATCAGCTCATAGCTAAAGTCAGTGCGTTATTAGAGGTACGTCATCCATTAGTGCTTAATGTTCTGCAAAGCATGCAAGGACACATCCCAGATCATGTTGTTGATGCAGAAGATAAAATCTCAAGCATGGCTGTAGCGCTGGATATGGATCAACTGACGCCCGGCGTGACAAAATTATGGACTGAATTTGCCAATGCCGAGTTTAGTTGTCCAGATTTACAACAAGCGCAAGTCAAATCAAAACAAATGAGCCCGATGGTACTGGGCGCAGTCACTGGAATGGCTCAAGGTATAAAAGGCTTAGGACTTTCCTTGTTTGATTTGCATATTGATACAGATGCAGCCAAGCCGTTGTCTATCGACTTTTTACTAAGTTTGGAAACAAGCAATCCAACTGGCATTTTGTCTCTGCTTCAGCTTGTGCCAGAACTGGCGAATATCCGTATTCCGGCGGATGGTACCGAGGTGCCGCTGAATCTCCCTTTACCTATCGATATCCCAACTTTTGCAGCCATCAAAGGATCGCATGTCGTTGTGTATAGCGGAGAAAAAAGCCAACAAGCCATAAGCGCTATTGAATCAGAAGAATTGACGCCAAACGCTTTAGGTTTCAGCTCTAGCATCAACTATATAAAGTTGGTAGACCTCATGGAAAATACGGATTTTAGTGCGATACCCGGCACAAATATGGAAAGCTGTATGGAGGTGTATTCTGCATTAGACACATTGCGTCGAATGGAAATGCAATTGAGTTATCGAAGTATGGTGAATGACAAGGGCGTAGGCATTGATAGTTTAATTACGCTGAATAAACCCGAAGCAACTAACGACAATTTTGATATTACCGGCCAGTGGCATACGGCTTATCTAGATGAGACATGCCAATGGGTAGAGGATGGTGCTGAACAGTGGAATGAAGATGGCACAGGTAGCTATAAAGAAACCAGCCAGAAGGCGAGTTGTGATTTATATCAAACCCAGTATCAATGGCAGCGGAAGGGCAGAACCTTAACGCTAACTGATACATCAGCACCAAAGTATCGTGATTCATGTCAGGATGAGTGGCAACAGGATGTTCAGAAAGAAACACTTGTCTGCGACATGATCAATATCAAAGAAGATAGTTTTCAATGCCTGTATTTCATTGATGGCAGTGAGCCCTTTATTTATCAATACACACGCTAGTGCGGAAACGCTAAACGTCGTTCTTGATTACTTGGCCTCGTCAACCAAATCCAAGAGGTTGACGAGGTTCATTTTAATCGCCAACCGAGTTAACTCAATATCGCTATTCACGCCGAGTTTCTTTTTGATAATGTAATGGGAATTAGCCACGGTCTTGGGACTGATATTCAACAGATCGGCAATGTCTTGGCTCGATTTGGCTTCTAACAACAGGCGTAAAATCTCAAACTCTCTAACCGTCAACTCATCAATGGCAGACTGTTCTTGGCCCAGTTTCTCCATCGCCAGCGCCTGTGCAATATCAGCGCTTAAGGTATGTTTGTTCTCACTTATCTGGGCGATCGCTCTAATCAGTACTTCAGGATCACTGCTTTTAGTAATGTAGCCAAGTGCTCCCGCTCGTGTGGCTTGAATCGCAAAACTCGGATTTTGATGCATACTAAACACAAGCACTTTCGCCTGATTATCAAATTGGCGAATACGTTCAATGGCTTTTAGACCACTTTGGCCCGGAAGGGATATATCCATCACCACCACATCTGGCTTATGTGATTTATAGAGAGTGTATGCCTCTGCGCCATCACAGGCTTCGGCAATAACTTCAAAGTTCACTTGTTTTTGCAATAAAGCCCGGTAACCTTCCCTGACAATCGCATGGTCATCCACTAACATGATTCGTATAGAGTTATTCATCGTCAGGCTTCCGCTTTTTGAGTCATTGGTAGAATGATGGTTACCACCAGTCCGCCATTAATTTGTGTGTCCAGACTGAGATCACCGCCGAGTGCTGCAACCCGTTCATGGATGCCGAGTAGCCCCAAGCCATTACTGCTAGAAAAAGCACTCAAATCAGCCACACCATCATCTTTTATGATGAGTGATAGGGCGTTCTCTTTCTGAATATTGATATTGACCTCAGCGTGCTCTGCACTGGCATGTTTCGCGATATTTGTCAGACATTCCTGCACAATTCGGTAAATATGTACCGCCAAGGTTTCGGCGAGTTCATCCATATTACCGACAAGAGATAAGCTGTAATGCGTTTTGCCTGAGCTGCGTTGATTCCAGCTTTTTATCAACTGTTTCAAGCTGGTTTCCAGTCCGAGTTCATCTAGCTCTGCGGGGCGTAATCGCGTCAACAGATCGCGAAGCGCACTCATCATATGCCCGGTAATGTGACGAATAGAATTTAGCTCCTCCACTATTTCCGGACAGGTATTTTTAGCCGACTGTGATGCCGATGTGGTGACGGCATTGATACCGGCCAGGCATTGACCAAACTCATCATGTAACTCTCTGGAAATGTAGCGATGCTCTTCTTCCTGGGTATTCATAATCTTGATCGAGAGTTGTTTGTTTTCCGCCATGATATTTTGTTGGGTACTGACTAAGGCATTGATGGCATGACTGGTACGTTTCCATTCAGCGATATCAAAGTCCGGTAGACGTATTGCTAAGTCTCCGGCTCGCATTTTTTCGAGGCCAGCGACAATATCTTTCGCGGGTTTTAGCATGCGATTAATGGTGATAAAAACCAGGCAACATAGAGCCATGATGGTGACTACAAGTACGCCAAGCGCAGCTTGTAAGTTATGCCAGGCGCGTGCTGTTTCAATATCGACATTCAATGTCACCAGTATTGTCCCGTACTTTATCGCATTGAAATTGACCGACCGTTTTACTTCCACGCCTGGGTTAAAAAATTGTGTATAAAAATGCCCGAACCAAATCGGGTAATCCTTATTTGATGCCTGAGTGGCATTACATAAACTGCGTTGCCGACTTTGTGTTCGGGATAAAAATTGCGTGCATGAACCGGGAACACTATCAATTTTGTTCCATAGACCAATATCCGGAAAAGATTGTGTAAAGTCATAACGTTGAAACATTTGTAGCAATTGTTGTCGGATTTGGTGCTCAATCCTGCTCGCCGTCGCCTCTGCTTCATTGAGTGCTTGTTGATTGGTTTGATACAACACATACCATGCACTGCTGACGATGCAGATCACCGCAATAATCAAAATTCGCACGAAGAGTTGGAGTTGTAGATTCATCCGTTTTTCACTGATACAAACATGAAGCTAGTCTAGGAGTAATCCAGACATCTGCAAAGCGCTGTTTATTGTGTCGGGAAATTTGCCCGATGACACTAGGCATATTTCGGCTGAACGCAGATTAGGATAAAGTTCTAATATGATTCATCAACTGAGCACTATTCATCCGGTAGGTCAGTGTGGATTGCAAACTCATAAAGCGGTCTGAAATGATAGCGTCATAAGATTATTTGTTGATACATATGATTTTATGTCAATGGACTGGCTAGAGTGATGAAATAAAAAAACCAATAAGGGGAGAGAAAATGGCTGAATCTCAGCTTTTACAGACAGCGAGAGAACAAGCGCTGGCGTTAGAAAATGTCGTCAATCAAGTTGTCGTTGGTCAAAAAGAAGCAGTTAGATTGATTTTGATTGCCTTACACGCACGGGGTCATGTGCTGCTGGAAGGTGGTGTAGGTGTAGGTAAAACCACCTTACTACGTACGTTTTCAAAAGCGCTGGGTGGTGCTTTTGGGCGTATTGAGGGTAGCGTCGACTTAATGCCGAATGACCTGCTCTATAGTGCTTGGGTGAATGCAGAAGGTAAACCGGTCATTGATCCTGGCCCATTGATTAATCATGGTGCAGAAACAGCCGTTTTCTTCTTTAACGAAATTAACCGTGCCAGACCTCAGGTGCAGTCATTATTACTTCGTGCCATGGCTGAGCGCAGTGTTGAAGCATTTGGTAAAGAATATCGTTTCCCCCATATGGTGGTGTTTGCCGATCGCAATGCGGTAGAAAAAGAAGAAACATTTGAACTTAGTGCCGCCGCTCGTGACCGTTTCTTATTTGAGATAAATATCAGCCGCCCGACTGATGACGCGATTCGTCGCCAACTTATTTTCGATCCTGCGTTTCATGATGTGGATCAGCTGCTGAACACGATTGGTGAACCCTTACTGGACTATCAGCAATTAAATGCTCTGGATCATGATATTCAACGTAGTATTTTTGTATCACCTGAAATTGAAAATTACGTGGTTCGTTTATGGGATGCCAGCTGGACGCCGCATGAATTAGGTATCGAAATGCCTGATATCTATGTGGAAGACCTGGTGGTGGCCGGTGCCAGTGTACGTGGTATGTCAGCCATGGTAAGAGCCGCAAAAGTGGCTGCCTGGTTGGATGGGCGTGATCATGTATTACCAGATGATATACATACCGTTTTATTACCTTCCATGACACACCGTGTCTTCCTTTCTCCAGTGTATGAAGGTCGACGCGAACAAATTATGCCGCAATTTGTTCGAGCTCTTCGCGATCATATCGCGACGCCTTAATCTGTATGGCTATCAGAAACCTGCCTCAGCAGGAGTTTGTTTATCGTTTTCCCGATAAGGTGTTTAGTCATGTGCCAGGCGCGCATAGCGGTACAGCGTTAGGCAGTGGCGATCGGTTTGCGGGCTTTGCCGATTTGTTTGATTATCCTGACCCTCGTCGTCTGGATATACGTGCCAGTTTGCGTCATCAAGCCGCTGATGTGACTCAGCAAGGCCAACAACGCTGGTTGGTAAAACGTTATCAACAACGTTCATCCATCACGTTGTGGCTAATGTCTGATATCAGTCAATCCATGACGGTTTCCAGTGTGAATCATCAACGACTGGCAAAACTGGCTCATATGATCGCACACAGTGCAATTGGTATTGGCGATAAGTTTGCTATGACGGCGTTTGATAGTGAATGGCGTCAAGACATGACGATTATGCCCACTACGCAACGTAGCATGCCGGCATTTGCGGCTGAGCGTCTGATGGATGCGGCTAAACCAAAAGCACCTGGGGCGGCGGGCTTAACACATGCCACCGATCTGATTAACAGTAAACGTGCCATGGTCTTTTTGGCTTCCGATTTTTGTTTTGATCTGAGCTTGTTGGAGCAAAGTTTACGCAAATTGTCGCAATATACGGTCATCCCGATTGTATGGCGGCATGACGATGTCGATCACTTTCCTTCGCATGCGGGATGGGCAGAAACACGTGATGCTGAGACAGGTCAGCGGCACAGCGTCTGGATGCGGCCAAGTATTAAAAAGCGTTGGCAACAACAAATGGATGACCATTTTTCTCAACTCTCAGCGTGTTTTATGCGTTATCGCATAAGACCACTCTATGTTGAGGGCGATGTGACGCCACAACAGTTGACCGAATATTTTTACGCCATGAAAAACTCATAGGAATACAGACAATGCGATTATTTGCTCTGTTTTTATTTACGCTGGTGACAGCAAACGCCTTTGCGGAAGATGTCACTATTCGTTTTGATCGTAGCTGGGGATTACTGGTCGGTGACCAGATCCAGGCAACCATTCATTTACCCGTAGATAGCAGTCACTTAGAAGCCCACTCACTGCCACAAGTCGAAAAACGTTATGGCCCTTGGCTGCAGTTGTTAAAGCGCCAGTCAGAAGGGACGGTGATGACATTAACGTTTCAGATAATTAATGTGCCAGCACAGACTCGGGAAGTGCAAACACCAGAAATAGAACTTCGCACAGAAGCAGGAGAGTTCTTAAAGGTGCCTGCGACTACACTGGAGCTGGGTTCATTTTTATCGAATGCGGATGGTAGTCAATATCAGCCACGTGCCGATGCTGTGTTACCGCCTCAAAGTCATCAACAGCTTCTGACTGAGTTGTGGATTGCCATAGCTGTTTTATTTGTCGCTATCTTAATCTGGTTGGCTTGGCACTTTGGTTTACGGCCACGTCATCGTTTGCCATTTGCGACAGCCGTATTTGAGTTAAATAAAATGCGTTTTCTGGGGCGCAAAAATGCCGATGAAGCCAGTCGTCAATTGCACCATGCATTTAATCGCAGCGCAGGTCGTGTGCTTGTTAAAAATGATCTGTCAGTACTGTGGCAGAAATGCCCTTGGTTGGAACCGCTGGCCGACGAGATTGAACACTTTTACCAGCAGTCAGCCAGCCACTTCTTTAGCCGTGAGCCAGTGGAACAAGCACCATTCTCCGCCTCTTTTGAACTGGCAAAAAAATGTCGTGCTAAGGAGAAAATGGCATGATGCTAGCCGGTTTGGAATGGGATCATGCCTGGCTTTTGTTTTTATTGCCGCTGGCATTATTACCCTGGTTTAATCACAATCTGGATAAAACCGTCGCCTGGGTGAATCTGGTTCCCGTCGATCCTTTATCACGTGTAATTAATCTTACCCTGAAAAGCTTGGCTTCTCTCGTCATAGCTTGCCTTATCCTGGCATTAGCCTCACCCAGTTTACCTGAGCAGAAAAGAGAGCGAATTGGTGAAGGTGCGGAGATCGTGTTGTTATTAGATCGCAGCCGAAGTATGGATGATCCTTTTGCTGTCAAAGCACAAGCTGCAGCAGTCAGTGTAGGGGGCGATAATTCAAAACGTAATGTGGCTCGGGAGTATTTAACGGAGTTTGTCAAAAATCGTCCTGATGACCGATTTGGCTTCGTCTTTTTCAGTACCAAAGCTATTAATCTTTTACCGTTGACCTATGACAAAGAAGCTGTTTTAGCAACGATTAATGCTAATGCTCTGGGTAAAGGCTTATCAGACACCAATATGGCTGAGGCATTAATCAGCAGTGCCAAAATGTTTGAAGACCAGCCTTATCGTGGTTCCCGAATTGTCTTGTTGGTGTCTGATGGTGGGCAATTATTAACAGATGAAGCTAAAGAAGAGATTGCCAGCACTTATCGTGAGATGAATCTCACGATTTACTGGATATATCTTAAATCCAGACAGGAAATGACACTCGAAGCCAGCGAAAATGACAATTTGTTGTGGGTCGACATTCCTGAACGGAAATTACATACGTTCTTTAAATCGATAGGTGTGCCTTATCGTGCATTTGAAGCTGGCTCATTAGAAAGCTTTGCAGATGCCTTATCTGAAATTGATCGCCAACATTATCAAACACTGATTGTGGAAGAAACACTGCCACACGAACCTAAAGAAGATGTCTTTCTCTGGTTGGCGATGTTAGCCATGTTGTTATTGGCAAGTTCACATTTATATACATGGTGGGGAGTAAAAAAAGCCCATGAATAAGAAATTACAAACACTACGTTTTTCGTTGATTGTATTGATTTTGGCCAGCACCGCTTCGGTTATCTATTTAGCCATGCAATTGTGGCAAGAAATACAGGTTGAGCAATACATTACTTCACCCTCGGCCAGTGATGATGTACCAGACGATGCTCGTGCACATTTTGCTAAAGCGGCTGATTTTGAGAAGCAGGAACAGCATGAATTGGCCTTGGATCAGCTCACTATTGCTTTGGGTAATGCTTCGGGTGAATTGATGCCTTTGGCTTTTTACAATCGCGGTAATATTAATTTACGCGCAGCGCTGGAGATGACGGAAGCTGATGCCCGTCAGTTACCCTTAATCGAATTAGCTAAACAGGATTTTCGACGTGCTTTAGCGATAGATCCCAATCTCTGGGATGCACGCTATAACCTGGAAGTGGCATTGAGAGCGGTACCTGAAGATCCGGCTGTTAACCCTAACTATGAAAAGAATGTGATCAGCAGCCAGCGTTCAATTGAGAGTAAAGCGTTCAAGGTAGATCTTCCATGAGAGTGAGTTACCAAAAACGTATATTGCTAACAGCCATTGTGATGCTGACGGCGTTTATATTTGTTGTGGCTGCTTTATGGTTCCCGCTGGTCAAGCGAGATGTCAAAATCATGGATGCCATCTTTGTCATCGATATCACCGACAGCATGAATGTGAAAGACGCTGAATTAGACGGGGAGAACGTCAGTCGCTTAGCGTGGGCCAAAGAGTTTACGCGCAGAACGTTATTAGAAATGCCATGTGGTGCTCATGCGGGATTGGCTATTTTCAGCGAATCCAGAAGTTTAATTTTGATGAACCCGGTTGAAGTCTGTGGGTCTTATCATGATTTGATACAGATGCTTGAGCAGGTCAATCCTTATATGGCCTGGGCCCGTTCCAGTGAAGTATCAAAAGCGGTCTATACCGCTATTCGTCAGGCTAAAGAGATTGATCCCAGACCGACCATTGTGATGTTGACAGACGGGCATGAATCTCCCCCGATTAATCCCACCTTATTTCCTAAGTTTGCTGGTAAGCCAGGTGAGATTCACGGAATCTTAGTCGGGATTGGTGGTGAGGAGCTTCTTCCTATCCCTAAAACAAATGACAAAGGTGTGATTGAAGGCGTATGGGGAATCAATGAGGTGATGCATGAAGATGTGTTTGCTTCAATGCGAGCTGATAGGGATGTCAATGTGAATAAACCCAGAAGTGAACACCTGTCCTCACAGAAAAAATCTCACTTGGCTACCTTAGCGAATCGGGTAGGATTTGCCTTTGTCTCATCACCAAATGACCCGGTGGATCTAGTCGATACTATCCGAGATGAGTCTAACACCCGTGAGCAAACCATCGATTATGATTTATATGCCTGGTTTGCTGGTGCAGCCTTGTTTTTAATTTTGTTGGTGTTTCTACCCTATAGGTGGTTTGTACGAACAGACGACTAACACATGGAGTGAGTTATGTTTGACAGGGATTGTCATTTTAGTCTGACGATTTTCAGATCTTTTGTATGGCTGCGCCTGGCAGGATGTTATGACTGAGTTCAATTGGGCTCATCCTGTTTTTTTCTACTTTCTGCCCCTGGCCTTGTTACCCTGGCTGTTTCTGAACACGACTAAAACGGTTGTTTGGCAAGGGTTTATTCCTAGAGACTCATTGTCTTTAATACTGTCATGGCTTAGCAAATTGTCAGCATCCGTTGCTATTATTTTTCTATTTCTGGCTCTGGCGAATCCTTACATTCCTGAACAAGTGGTTGAACGTACTCGCCAGGGAGCGGAGTTTGTCATTCTGTTAGACCGTAGCCGCAGTATGGATGATCAATTTGCTAGGCCGCCATGGAATACCCTTCGAAGGGACACTGTGATTAGTAGAAGCAAACGCGAAGTTTCAAGGGATTATCTTGCTGAGTTTGTGAAGCGCCGTCCAGATGACCGTTTTGGTTATGTTTTTTTTAGCACCAAATCAACTGAAATATTGAAGCTTACCTACAACAAAGAAGCCGTTCTGGCGACGATCAATGCTGGTGGACTCGGTAAAGGTTTATCTCAAACGGATATTTTCAAAGCGCTGAGTTTGGCTGTGAATATGTACAAAGATGAGCCTTACCGTGGATCACGAAATATTTTACTCATTTCCGATGGTGGCCAAGTTTTTTCTGCCGAGCAGACAGCATACCTGCACCATGTTTTTAAAAAGATGCGTCTGAATTTATATTGGATTTACCTACGATCAATGAAAGGCATGACGTTGGACGCCAGCGATAATGACAGTCTGCTCTGGATTGATATGCCAGAACGGAAATTGCACAGAGCCTTTAAAAAACTGGGCGTACCTTACGAGGCTTTTGAAGCAGGCTCACTGGATGAGTTTTCTAAAGCCATTGATGAAATCCACAAACAGCAATCACAGCCTCTAATTGTGGAAGAGCGTGTACCGAAGCAATCTCATCATGATCTTTTTTTGTCGATAGCGTTACTCGCTTTTTTACCATTGGTACTAAGCCGATGGTTAACTGTGCTGGGCGTGTATCAAGCGACACATAAACCCTAGCGCGAATATCGCAATTATTATCTGGCTTTGTTATCTTGTAGAGCTTGTTCAGCCTGCACGTATCAGGCTGATAGCACCATCTCTATATTGCAGGAATCACTATGTTAGAAAGTCTGTCGCCTGATCAACTTATTGGTTTACTGGCAATTGTTGTTGTGGTTTCTGCTGCATTAGCTTATTTAGTATTTGCTTTACGTCATAGCCGCAAAACAGCCGAACTACAAAACCACATACACGCCTTAGAGCTCAGTCAGAGTGGACAAGAACAACAACTGCAAGCGGCATTGGCTACTGAGTCACGATTAACGACTGCTTTGGATGAACAGAAGCAACAGATTCTTCAACTCAATCAAACATTGGAACAGACAAAACAGCAGTTACATCAGGCTGAAAAACAATCGGAAACAGCACAGGCTAATTACCAGTCTTTACAACAGCAATTCACGGATAAAAAAGCTGAGCTGCAACAGCAAATAGAGGCGTTTCAGGACTTACAGCAAGCTTATCAGTCACTCTCCAATCAACATACCGAGTTAAAAACGACTTTAGAGAGAAGGGAAGAACATTTCAAAGAGCAAATGGCGCAGCTGGCAGATACCAAACAATCAATGACTAAAGAGTTTGAGAATCTGGCAAACAAGATTTTTGAAGAAAAAGGCAAAACATTCACCGATACCAGTAAGTCGAGCATTGATGTGCTGCTGAAACCTTTTCGTGAGCAGATTGAAGGGTTCCAGAAACGGATTAACGAAGTGCATGATGCGTCAATCAAGGGCAATACTAATCTGAATGCTGAAATTAAAAAAGTATTGGATATTGGCCTGAAAATGAGTGAAGACGCCCATAACCTGACTTCCGCTTTAAAAGGCGACTCTCAGCAACGTGGTGCCTGGGGTGAAGCACAACTAAGACGGACTCTGGAAATGAGCGGCTTAATTGAAGATGCCCATTTTGAAGTACAGACAGCATTTAAAGATGCTGAAGGCAAACAGAAACAAACGGATTATTTGATTAAACTGCCAGATAATAAACACATCATTATTGATAGTAAGGTCTCCCTTAACGCTTATGACCGTGCGGTGTCAGCAGACACACCAGAATCATACAGCTTGGCGATGGCGGATCATGTCAGAGCGGTGCGTAAACATATTGATGATTTGGCTTCAAAGGATTACACCAATGTGGTCGGCATGCGAAGTCCCAGCTTTGTGTTGATGTTTATGCCAATTGAGCCTGCGTATATTGAGGCATTAAAAAATAACAAGGATTTGTTTGAGTATGGCTATAAAAAAAGCATTGTACTGGTGTCTCACACCACGTTAATACCGATTTTGAGAACGGTCTCTAATTTGTGGATGATGGAACGTAGTAATGCTGAAGCTCGGGAAATCAGCGAAAAAGCAGGGGATATTTACAATCAGGTGGCGATTGTCGCTGAACGATTACAAAAATTGGGCAATACTTTGGGCACAGTTAGTAATCAATATAATCAGGTCATCAAAGGTGTGGCAGGAAAGCAGGGCTTATACGGCAAAGTGGATCGCTTTGGTCAGTTATCAACGAAAGTCAGCAAATCATTGCCACAATTGGAAACGATTGAACGTGATTACGAAACTGAACCGCTTACCATGATTGTTGAAGCCATAGAGGAAGAAGATGATCCCCAGTTGTTATCGCATAATGAACAATCAGTCTCTGCCAAAGAATGATGAACTCTGATGTGATTAAAGATAATGAAGCCTGGCTGGATATATCACTGACACAGCAACATTGCTGGCTGCGTCAGGCTGATAAAGTCTTGTTTGAAGCGCCTGTTTCTACAGCGCTAAATGGTCCCGGTGAGCAGAATGGCAGTGGTTGTACACCGCGTGGCTGGCATCTGATCCGTGCAAAAATTGGCGATAATCAGCCCATCAATAGTGTTTTTGTCGGGCGTCGTCCTACGGCTGAAATTTTCAATGCAGCCTTAAAAGCGCAACTTCCCAATCGTGACTGGATCCTGACTCGAATTCTTTGGCTCAGCGGCATGGAAGTCGGTAAAAACCGACTGGGAAATGTTGATACAATGCGCCGTTATATTTATATCCATGGTTGTCCTGATGAGTTACCGATGGGGGAGGCGCTCTCTCATGGGTGTGTGCGTATGCGTAATCAGGACGTAGTGACGTTGTTTGATCAGGTTCACCCTGGTCTTAAAGTCTGGATCCACGAATAAGGTTAAATCACTATGGCATTAGGCCCCTTGATGGTCGATTTGCTCGGCACTGAACTGAGCGAAACAGAAAAAGAAATGCTTAAACATCCCCTGGTCGGCGGGGTAATTTTATTTAGTCGTAATTTTGAATCAGTCGAGCAAATTACCCGTTTATGTGACGACATCCATCAGCTGAGACAACCGCATCTGCTGATTTCTGTCGACCACGAAGGCGGTCGTGTCCAGCGTTTCAGAAAGGGCTTTAGTCGTTTACCACCTGTGGCTGCCATAGGTAAGGAATATCATCAGCATCCAAAATTGACGCTGGAAAGAGCAGAGCAAACCGGCTGGTTAATGGCTGCAGAATTAAGATCGGTTGGTGTTGATTTCAGTTTTGCACCTGTACTGGACTTAGATTATGGCGTTAGTCAGGTGATTGGCGATCGTGCCTTTCATCGTGATCCGTTAGCGGTAACGGACATCGCTCGTGCTTATATTCAGGGTATGAAACGCGCCTGGATGTCGGCGGTAGGAAAACATTTTCCAGGTCATGGCGCAGTAGAAGTCGACTCACATCTTGGCTTGCCTGTTGATAGCCGTCATCTGGAAGATATGCTGCAGGCCGATATGTTGCCATTTACCCGTTTATGTCAAACTGAGCTGGCAGGCATTATGCCTGCACATATTGTTTACGAAAATAATGACAAACTACCGGCCTGTTTTTCACCGTTTTGGTTGCAGGACATGCTACGCGGTAAACTACAGTTTCAGGGTGCCATTTTGAGCGATGATCTGAGCATGGAAGGGGCTGCTATTATGGGAGGCCCTCTGGAAAGAGCCGAAGCAGCGTTATCTGCCGGCTGTGATATGGTGCTGGTATGTAATAATCCCGGTAGTGTTGAGCAGGTAATTGATGGCCTGAAAGTCGCGACTGATCCGTTGAGAAACGCACGTTTGATGCGCCTGCATGGTCGGCATTCGACGCCTCGTCATGAATTACAACAAAGTGCCGAATGGAAACAGGCTGTGCAAACCGTGATGGATTACGCACCTGATCCTGAGATGGAGTTAAATCTCACATGATAACGAGGTCGTTGTTTTTCTTTTTGATGATATGGAGCTTGTCAGTCCATGCCGGCGGCGGAATTAATCCTGCCGCTATTGTCGGCATGCAGAGTTCATCGAGCCAGGAAAAATCTGTTGATATCACGGTTGAGAAGCTTAATCTGACTCAGCCCCGAATCACGGTAAAACACTTCATCAAAGCGATGGATAAAGTGGCTGAAGGGGATAATAGTGCGATCGAACACGCTGTTTCGACCTTTGATTTATCCAATGTCAGTCCGCTTATACGAACGGAGCGTGGTCGCGAAACGGCACGCCTGCTATACAATATTATTCAGATCGCCAAGACGCCAAAAGTCAGTGAGATTCCTGAAAATCCGAAAGGCAAGCAATATACCTATCTAAGAACAGATAATGGCAATATTGTGCTTAAGCTTGATGAGCAAGGTGATTGGTTATTCAGTCCAGAATCTATTGAAGCCATTCCTGATATTTTCAATGAACTCAGTCACAACAAAGAGCTGGTTGAAAAGTCTTCAGCAAAAGTGTCATTACCCGTCAGTGTCAGATTACGATCAGATATACCGGAATTTCTGAGGACTGGTTTCTTATTAGAATATTGGCAATGGATTGGCTTATTTCTGATTATTGTTATCGGATCTATTGCAGACAAATCTCTGGCATTTTTATTAAAACTGCATATCAAACGCCGTAAACAGAAACATGCCTTATACACAGAATTAGATGATGATGTACTGCGTCCCCTAGGTTTAATGGCCATGGCTCTGATGTGGTGGTCAGGTCTGAATTTACTGGGTTTACCTGATACGGCACTGTTGATTTTGCTGGTGGCGGTGAAACTGTTAGTGTCAATCTCAGGCATTTGGAGTGCGTTCAGACTTGTCGATATTTTTAATGCCTATTGGACTGCCCGCGTCAGTAGAACGCAGACCAAGTACGATGACTTATTAGTGCCCATGATCACGAAGAGTATGAAAGTATTTGTGGTCGTGATGGGAATCGTATTTGCCGCCGATAATCTGAATATTGATGTCACTAGTTTATTAGCAGGTCTTGGTCTCGGTGGTTTAGCCTTTGCATTGGCCGCTAAAGATTTATTGGGTAATTTCTTTGGTTCCTTAACTGTGCTGATGGATCGTCCCTTTCATATCGGTGACTGGGTTGTCATCGGTGATATCGAAGGAATGGTGGAGGAAGTTGGTTTTCGTAGTACACGAATCCGTACCTTTTATAACTCATTAGTCACCATGCCTAATTCCATATTAACCACCACCAAAATTGATAATATGGGCGCGCGTCGTTATCGTCGTATGCTGACAAAATTAGCAGTCACCTACGATACGCCACCAGAAAAAATTGAAGGTTTTTGTGAGGGT
Organism: Methylophaga sp. UBA678; assembly: GCF_002299105.1. Lineage (NCBI taxonomy): Bacteria > Pseudomonadati > Pseudomonadota > Gammaproteobacteria > Thiotrichales > Piscirickettsiaceae > Methylophaga > Methylophaga sp. UBA678. The sequence goes on along the minus strand of NZ_DBNG01000027.1, from coordinate 53,747 downwards.
ATTCGACGCATTATTCAGTTGCATCCCTATATGCGTAAAGACCTCTACCAAGTCTACTTTAACGATTATGGTGCCGCTTCATTAGATATTCTCTTGTATGTGTTTTGGGCGACACCGGACTGGAACACCGAGCTTCGAGAACGCCATCGTTTTTTACTGGATGTTCTGAGATTGGCACATCAAATGGAAATCGAGTTTGCGTTTCCAACCCAAACGCTTTATCTAAAACGAGGTCAGAATGGGGTACCAAAAGCGTCACCCTATTCCCCTGCGATGAGTCAGGAAGAAGCCTTTGCCAAAGGCCATGCAGAAGCTGAGTCGATTGTAGGGCAGACACTGGGCGATAGAATTCCAGGCCCTGTTGAGTTCCCTCGCTAAATTAATCACAGAAAATAGGTTTAATACATTAATGCCAAAATCGTTTGTCCATCTTCATTTGCATACTGATTATTCACTGGTTGATGGTTTAGTCAGAGTCAAACCCTTGGTCAAGCAAGTGGCCGATGCAGGCATGCCTGCTATTGCGATCACCGATCATCATAATTTATTCGCGGCGGTGAAATTATTTAATGCGGCGATGCAGGCTGGTGTGAAACCGATATTAGGTGCCGATCTGCGTTTGCGTGATCCGAATGACGCCAAGCAAAGCACGCGGTTTGTGTTGCTGTGTATGAACCTGGATGGGTTTCACAATCTGTCACGCCTGTTATCAAAAGCCTATATGGAAGGCCAGCACCTCGGTGTACCGATGCTGGAAGCTGAGTGGTTGCAAGGCCAAACTGATGGACTGATTTGTTTATCTGGCGGTCGTGAAGGTATTTTGGGTAAAGCCTTACTCAATCATCAGAAAGATGAAATTGAGCAGCAGCTTAACTTCTGGCAGACATTGTTTCCTGACCGTTTATACATGGAGTTGATTCGTACCGGACGAGAAGATGAAGAGCGGTTTATCCGGGCAGCTACAGCTTTAGCAGCAGAAAAAGACTTACCGGTGGTCGCGACCAACGATGTGCGTTTCTTAACCCCTGATCAATTTGAAGCACATGAAGCCAAAGTCTGTATTCATGAAGGTCGTCAGCTGGATGACCCACGTCGTCCAAGGAATTACTCGGAGCATCAATATCTTCGAAGTGCTGAAGAGATGACCGCCTTATTTGATGACATTCCTGAAGCAATAGAAAATACGGTTGAAATTGCCAAACGTTGTAATCTGCAACTGACACTGGGTGAGCATTATCTGCCTGACTTCCCAGTACCAGAGGACATGACCATTGAGCAGTTTTTCAGTGAAGAATCTTTCAAAGGCCTTGCTGAACGCTTAGAAGTATTGTTCCCCGACGAAGCCGACAGAGAAGCGAATAAAGCACGCTATGAAGAGCGTTTGCAGATTGAGCTGGATGTTATCAACCAAATGGGCTTCCCAGGCTACTTCTTGATCGTTGCTGACTTCATCCAGTGGGCGAAGAATAATGATGTGCCGGTTGGGCCAGGACGGGGTTCGGGTGCAGGTTCTCTGGTGGCTTATGCCTTAAAAATCACCGACCTTGATCCCTTGCAATATGACTTGCTGTTTGAACGTTTTCTTAACCCTGAGCGTGTTTCTTTGCCCGACTTTGACGTCGACTTTTGTATGGATGGTCGTGACCGGGTTATTGAATATGTGTCACAACATTATGGTCGGGATCACGTATCACAGATTATTACCTTCGGGACCATGGCAGCCAAAGCGGTATTGCGTGATGTCGGCCGTGTATTAGGTCATCCCTATGGCTTTGTTGATCAGCTCGCAAAATTAGTCCCGTTTGAATTAAAGATGACACTCAGCAAAGCGATGGAACAAGAGCCATTGCTGAAAGAGCGTTATGACAATGAGGAAGAAGTCAAAACCCTGATTGACCTCGCTTTACAGCTGGAGGGCTTAACCAGAAACGTCGGTAAACATGCCGGTGGTGTTGTTATCGCGCCAAAAGTATTGACCGAGTACACGCCAATTTATAGTGAGCACAATGGTGCTGGTCTTGTCTCTCAGTTTGATAAAGATGATGTGGAGAGTGTCGGTCTGGTGAAGTTTGACTTTCTGGGCCTAAAAACGCTGACAGTGATTGACTGGGCAATGAAAAACGTCCGCACGCTGCTACCTAAAGAAGACGCCGATAAAATCGATATTGCCAATCTACCATTGGACGATAAACCAACCTACGCTTTATTGAAGCGTTGTGAAACAACCGCCGTATTCCAGCTTGAATCGCGTGGGATGAAAGAGCTGGTTAAACGCTTACAACCTGATAATTTTGAGGATATCGTGGCCTTGGTGGCGTTATTCCGTCCTGGTCCATTGCAATCGGGCATGGTAGATGACTTTGTTAACCGTAAACATGGTCGAGCAAAAGTTGATTACCCTCATCCCGATCTTGAGCCTGTATTGAAGCCAACCTATGGAGTCATTGTCTATCAGGAACAGGTTATGCAAATCGCCCAGATCCTGGCGAACTATAGCCTGGGTGGCGCCGATATGTTGCGCCGTGCAATGGGTAAGAAAAAACCGGAAGAAATGGCCAAACAACGTTTATTGTTCCTCGAAGGGGCAGCTAAACGGGGCATTGAGGAAAAAGAAGCCGGACCGATTTTCGACTTGATGGAAAAATTCGCTGAGTATGGTTTTAACAAATCTCATTCGGCGGCTTATGCCTTAGTCGCTTATCAAACCGCCTGGTTAAAAGCCCATTATCCTGCCGCGTTTATGGCAGCCGTCTTATCTGCGGATATGGATAATACGGATAAAGTCGTTGGCTTGATTGATGAGTGTCGTGATATGAAACTGAAGGTGCTACCACCTGATGTGAATCACAGCAAAATCAAATTTACCGTGGAAGATGAAAGAACGATTCGTTATGGCTTAGGCGCAATTAAAGGCGTGGGTGAGTCTGCCCTGGCCGGTATTGTATCTGAGCGTGAACAGGGCGAAACCTTCAGTTCTTTGTATGATTTTTGTCGCCGGGTTGATATGCGTAAGATTAACCGTCGGGTGATGGAGTCGCTTGTGAAAGCGGGCGCCATGGACTCTCTCGGTGGACACCGCGCCAGTATTGAGGCCAGCCTGACAAAAGCGATGCAGATCGCCGATCAACACCGGCGTAATAAAGACAGTGGTCAGAATGATCTGTTTGGACTCAGTCCGGAAGTTGATAGCGGTCAGGATGAACCTCTGGAACAGGCCGCGGAGTGGGCAGAAGAACATTTATTACAGGCTGAAAAAGACACCCTGGGTTTATACCTGAGTGGTCATCCGATTGATCGTTATCAACAAGAATTGGCTGAATTCATCCCCAAACGCATAAATGAACTGGATGCGCCTGAATCTAAAGGGTATCAGCGTAATGAAAAGCCAGTGTTAACCGCTGGCTTGGTGGTGGCGATTCGCACCATGAAGTCAAAAAATGGCGGCCGTATGGCTTTTATCACATTGGATGATCAGAGTGGTCGTCTGGAAGTGCGAGTGTTTGCCGATGTTTATGACCAATATCAGAGCTTTATTCAGCCTGACAAGCTGGTAGTGATTCAAGGCAAAATCGGACAGGACAACTTCACTGGGGGCCTAGCCACGACAGCAGAAAAAGTGTTTGATATCACTGGAGCGCGCGAAGCGTTTGGTCATTCTCTCCAGATTAATATTGATAATAAAGACAAGGTCAGTCAGTGGATAGAACAAATGAAAAATACGCTGACGCCTTTCAAGGGTGGTGCTTTATCACTGGAGTTGTTATATCAGAACGAACAGGCAAGCACGGTAATTATGTTAGGTGATGACTGGCAGGTTACCCCCAGCGATACTTTGATGAGTCAGTTAGCTATGTTGCCGGAAAGTCAAAACGTCACCGTTCGATACCGTGCTACGATGACAAATTGAGCACTCGAAAAGCGTGAAACGCATAATAGTATGCACATTCGCATTGTTGTAGGATAAATACACTATCTGAGCATTGTTGCAAGAGGACCCGCAAAGTGGATATGACACCTTATTTCAGACTGATGGCAGACAAGGATGCCTCAGATATGTTTTTCTGCACTGGCACTGAACCCCATATCAAAATTCAGGGCGTCATCAGACCGGTTGGCACCCAGAAATTAGCGCCCGGTGATGTGAAAGAAATGGCTTATTCGATGATGACGGATGAGCAGGCAAAGGAATTTGAAAGCACACTTGAGATGAACTTTGCTGTTCCTCTGAAAGGCGTGGGGCGTTTCCGGGTCAATATTTTCCGTCAGCGTGGCGAGTGTTCTATCGTGATTCGTTATATCAGAACCTCCATTCCAACCTTTGAACAAATTGGTTTGCCTGATGTGCTCGGTGATGTGGTCATGGAAAAACGTGGACTGATTCTGGTGGTGGGGGCAACAGGTTCAGGCAAGTCAACCACGCTGGCATCGATGATAGGTCATCGCAACCGTAATTCCAGTTCACATATTCTCACTATTGAAGATCCGCTGGAGTTTGTGCACAAACATGAACGCTCAATCGTGCAACAGCGTGAAGTGGGTATTGATACTTTATCTTATGAAAACGCCTTAAAAAATGCCTTGCGTGAAGCGCCCGACGTCATTCTTATTGGTGAAATCCGTGATATGGAAACAATGAAACACGCGATTAACTATGCTGAAACGGGTCATCTCTGTCTGGCGACATTGCACGCTAATAACGCCAATCAGGCATTAGACAGAATTATTAACTTTTTCCCTGAAATTTTGCACCGACAGCTATTAATGGATTTATCGCTTAATTTGCGAGCCATTATTTCTCAACGATTATTGCCAACCAAGGATGCAGGGCGTGTACCTGCCGTTGAGGTCATGCTGAATTCTCCATATATCTCAGATTTGATCAATAAAGGAGAAATTGGCAGTATCAAAGATGCCATGCGTGACAGTAACGAAAAAGGTACCATTACATTTGATCAGGCGCTGCTCGGTCTGTATCGCAGTGGTAAGATCACAGAAGAAGACGCATTAATGAATGCCGATTCGCGTAATGATTTGAGTCTGGCTATTCGTCTTGGTGACGACAGTGCCGGGTCAGACACACCAGATGAATTAATTCTCAGCTAAGTGTCTCACTGGCTTAATGTGTATAATTCACCCATTTTTGAATATCTAAGGTAATCCTGATGCAGTTAAATTTCCTTGACTACGAACAACCCATCGCTGAGCTCGAAGCGAAAATTGATGAGTTGCGCTACATGAGTAATGACAGTGATTTAAATATCACTGAAGAGATTCAAAAGTTAAAGGAAAAAAGTGAAAGTCTGACAAAATCGATTTTCGCTTCATTAACGCCCTGGCAAATCACACAAATGGCGCGTCATCCACAGCGCCCATACACCCTTGATTACATTAAATTACTTCTGACAGACTTCGAAGAACTGCACGGTGATCGCACGTACGCTGATGATGCGGCTTTGGTCGCCGGGATCGGTCGTTTAAATGGTCGTCCTGTTGTGGCGATTGGCCATCAAAAAGGGCGTGACACCAAAGAAAAAGTCGCCAGAAACTTTGGTATGCCAAGACCAGAAGGTTATCGTAAAGCATTGCGTGTGATGAAAATGGCAGAACGCTTTGGCATGCCTGTGATTACCTTCATTGACACGCCTGGCGCTTATCCTGGCATCGGTGCTGAAGAACGTGGTCAAAGTGAAGCGATTGCCCGTAATCTGTTTGAAATGGCACAATTAAAAACGCCCATTATCAGTACAGTCATTGGTGAAGGTGGTTCTGGTGGCGCATTAGCTGTAGGTGTTGCTGATCATCTGATGATGCTTGAATACGGTATTTACTCGGTGATTTCCCCTGAAGGTTGTGCATCTATTTTATGGAAGAGTGCCGAAAAAGCCTCAGATGCCGCAGCCACATTAGGTGTGACTTCTTCACGACTGAAAGAATTGAAACTGATCGATGAAGTTGTCGCTGAGCCTTTAGGCGGTGCGCATCGTAACGTGCCTGAAATGGCAAAACGCGTCAAACAAGCCATTGAAAATAAACTGAAAGAGTTAGAAAAACTCCCTGCTGATAAATTAATCAAACGCCGTCAGGAAAAGCTGCTGAATTACGGCGCTTTTGAGGGATAAAAAACGGGGTGTCATTAAATCCCCAAAAAATCATCACTGACATTACTTCACTGGCGGCAGGACGACCTGTTTGTCTTGCCTATAGTGGTGGTGTCGATTCTCATGTCTTATTGCATCTATTAGCAACCACACAACACCCACAGCTTGCTCAAGTTCGTGCTGTACATATTAACCACGATTTACATAATACAGCGGAGCAGTGGGCTAAGCATTGTGCCGATGTTGCCAGCAAACTTGATATTGAATTTAGTCATATTAATGTCACTGTTCAGGATATCGATGAATTAGGTTTGGAAGCCGCAGCCAGGAAAGCCCGCTATCAGGCTCTGAGTGATGAATTACTGCCAGATGAAGTGCTGGTCACTGCCCAACATCAGCATGATCAGGCTGAAACGCTTTTACTGCAGCTATTTCGTGGTGCAGGGCCATTAGGGTTGTCTGCTATGTGGCCTGAAAGTCAGTCACATGGTATGAGTATTATCCGACCACTGTTAGATGTGCCCAAGCAGGATATTCTTGATTATGCTGAACTTCATCAGCTTCATTGGGTTGATGATCCCAGTAATCAAAACATCGATATCAATCGCAATTATCTACGCCAAGAAATTTGGCCGCTTTTGCAACAGCGTTGGCCCACTATTGAAAAAACTATTAGTCGAAGTGCAAAGCATTGCCAAGAGACTAGTCTGTTATTAGCTCAATTGGCGGAACAGGATCGAGAACAGTGTCAGTTGAAACACGATGGACATTTATCTATCGCAGCCGTGAAACAACTACCCTTGGAGCGGCAACGAAACCTGTTGCGGTTTATGATTGAAACAGCAGGGTATGTATTACCGTCTACAGCGATTTTACAGCGTATTATCGAAGACGTGATCAATGCCGCTGATGATAAAGCCCCGCTGGTGAGATGGGCAGATACTGAAGTCAGGCGTTATCGAGATGATTTATATTTTCAGACTTCTACAGATTCAGAGCTCCCTCCAATAGAGATTAATTTCACTGGCCCTGCAGAACTTGAGTTGTCCGACGACTGCACACTCAAATGGCAGTTGACTTCCGGTGATGGTTTGAAAACATCTGTGCTCAATGGTGATCTTATGATGCGTTATCGTCAGGGCGGGGAAAAAATCCGGCTTAGGGGACATCCGCAACATAAATCATTAAAACAGCTTTTCCAGGAGTGGTCAGTACCACCTTGGAAGCGCGCAACTATTCCGCTGATTTTTGTTGGAGCAGAGTTAGTCGCCGTTGTGGGTTATGGTTATGCTCAACATTATGCGGCTGATACTGGTGAAAAAGGCTGGCTGCCTTATCTGGCTGGTGATCTTCAACCAGATTTAGATTGAGCGGGAAGGGCAATTCTGATAATTTATACGCTATTTTGAGCGCAGCCATTCTGGCCGCGTCGTTTTTTATTGAACTCTCCATATTATGACTAAATTTATTTTCGTCACTGGTGGTGTTGTGTCTTCCCTGGGTAAGGGGATTGCCGCGGCGTCACTGGCTGCTATTCTTGAAGCACGTGGACTGAAAGTCACGTTGGTAAAACTTGACCCTTACATCAACGTTGATCCCGGCACGATGAGCCCGCTTCAACACGGTGAGGTTTTTGTCACAGAAGACGGTGCAGAAACTGACCTTGACCTCGGTCACTATGAGCGTTTCATTGATGCGGATATGACCCGCAGCAATAACTACACGACCGGACAGATTTATGAGAACGTGATTCGTAAAGAACGTCGTGGCGAGTATTTAGGCAATACCGTACAGGTTATTCCGCACATTACTGATGAAATCAAGCGCTGTATTTTCGAAGGTGCCGGTGATGCCGATGTGGCGTTGATAGAGATTGGTGGCACAGTTGGGGATATTGAATCTTTACCTTTCCTTGAAACCATTCGTCAGATGGGCTCCGAATTGGGCCGTGAACGTGCATTATTCCTGCATTTAACTTTGGTGCCATATATTGCATCAGCAGGCGAAATCAAAACCAAACCCACACAACACTCAGTTAAAGAACTCAGAACCATTGGTATTCAACCGGATGTGTTGGTATGTCGGATGGATCGTCCTCTGCCAGAATCTGAACGTAAGAAAATTGCGTTATTCACCAATGTGGCAGTGAATAATGTGGTGTCTTGTGTGGATGTGGACAGCATCTATAAAATTCCAATGGAATTACACCGTCAGGGCTTAGATGACATTGTCGTGAAACAATTAGGTTTAGATGCTAAACCGGCTGATTTAAGCCAATGGCAACAGGTCTACAACAACCTGACTAAACCGGAAGGCGAAGTGAATATTGCTATGGTCGGTAAGTACATGGAACTGACCGAAGCTTATAAATCATTGTCTGAATCATTAATTCATGCTGGTATCCATACCAGAACCAAAGTGCATGTGCACTATGTCGATTCGGAACTGGTTGAACAGCAAGGGCCGGATTGCATCAAGGATATGGATGCGATTCTGGTACCGGGCGGCTTCGGTGAGCGCGGTGTTGAAGGCATGATCCAAACCGCGCAGTTTGCCCGCGAAAATAATGTTCCATACCTGGGTATTTGTTTAGGTATGCAGGTTGCCGTCATTGAGTATGCACGTCATAAAGCCGGTATGCCCGAAGCTTACAGTACAGAGTTTGACTTAAACACGGTTGATCCTGTGATTGGTCTGATTACTGAATGGCAAAAAGAAGACGGCAGCGTTGAGCAACGCGATCATGATTCTGACCTTGGCGGTACCATGCGCCTTGGTGGTTATCCATGTGTACTGAAACCTGGCAGTCTGGCTCAAAAAATTTATGGTGAGCAAGAAATTGTTGAACGTCATCGTCACCGTTACGAGTTCAATAGCAACTATAAAGAGAAACTGGAACAAGCGGGTTTAGTGTTCTCTGGTATGTCAAAAGATGAAACCTTGGCTGAAATGATTGAAATTCCAGAACATCAATGGTTTGTAGCTTGTCAGTTCCATCCAGAATTCACATCGACACCGCGTCATGGTCATCCTTTATTTGAAGGATTTATCAGTGCCGCCAAAGCTAACAAAAAGAATAGAGGGTAATACCATGCAATTATGTGGTCATGAAGTGGGTGGTAGACAGCCTTTATTTTTAATTGCCGGTACCTGCGTTATTGAAAGTGAGCAAATGACCATGGATGTAGCCGGTCAGTTGAAAGAAATCACTGACAAGTTGGGTATTCCATTTATCTACAAGTCCTCTTTTGATAAAGCCAATCGTACCTCGACAAAGAGCTATCGTGGACCAGGTTTAGAAGCCGGTTTAGCGATTCTGGAAAAAGTTAAAAAAGAATTTAATTTGCCCGTACTGACGGATGTGCATGAAGATACGCCACTAGCTGAAGTTGCCAGCGTGGTAGATGTGTTGCAGACACCAGCGTTCTTATGTCGCCAAACAAATTTTATTGTCAATGTGGCTAGTCAGGGGCTGCCAGTTAATATCAAAAAAGGTCAGTTTCTCGCACCTTGGGATATGCAACACGTCGCAGACAAAGCCAAATCAACCGGTAACCAACAGATTATGTTGTGTGAACGTGGCACCTCATTTGGTTACAACACCCTGATCTCCGATATGCGTGGTTTACCTACCATGCGAAATATGGACTGTCCTGTAGTTTATGACGCAACACACTCCGTACAGCAGCCCGGTGGACAAGGCGGTGCCTCTGGTGGTCAACGTGAATTTGTGCCTGTACTGGCACGTGCAGCGGTCGCAACCGGCATTGCCGGTGTGTTTATGGAAACACACCCCGAGCCTGAAAAAGCCTTAAGTGATGGACCTAATTCCTGGCCATTACATAAAATGACAGCATTGTTAGAAATGCTGCAAGCAATAGATGCAACAGTAAAACAACAAGACTTTATCGAAGACGAGCTGTTAGCTGGTCGATAAGTCGATATCAAAAAAAACATTACGGGAGCAGAGCATTGAGCAAAATCATTGATGTAAAAGCAAGAGAAATCATCGATTCACGTGGTAATCCGACGGTTGAAGCTGACGTTATTCTGGAAAGTGGTGCATCTGGACGTGCAGCAGTGCCATCTGGTGCCTCAACAGGTGAACGTGAAGCCGTTGAATTACGTGACGACGATAAAGGCCGTTACTTAGGTAAAGGTGTTTTAAAAGCAGTTGAAGCCGTCAACGGTGAGTTACGTGAGGCGGTACTGGGAATGGACGCTAACGACCAACGTGCTTTAGACAATAAATTGATTGCCACAGATGGCACCGAAAACAAAAGCCGTTTAGGTGCTAATGCCTTATTAGCTATCTCGATGGCATCTGCCCGCGCTGCTGCCGCCGATGCGAAGAAAACCTTATACAAATACCTGTCAACCGAAGAAAAAGCCGTGATGCCAGTACCGATGATGAACATCATCAACGGTGGTTCACACGCTGATAACAGCGTCGATTTACAAGAATTTATGATCATGCCTGTCGGCGCATCCAGCCTGACAGAAGCTGTGCGTTATGGTGCTGAAGTCTTCCATGAATTGAAAAAAGTGCTGAACAGCCGTGGCTTGAATACAGCTGTCGGTGATGAAGGTGGTTTTGCACCGGATCTGCCATCTAATGAGTCAGCGATTGAAGTGATACTGGAAGCCATTAAAAACGCCGGTTATGAAGCGGGTAAAGATATTATGTTGGCTTTAGATGCAGCCAGCTCAGAATTTTATAAAGATGGCATGTATGTGCTGGCTTCTGAAAATCGCTCATTAACGTCAGCAGAATTTGCCGATTTATTGGCAGACTGGTCGAATAAATATCCGATCATCAGTATTGAAGACGGTATGGATGAAAATGACTGGGAAGGCTGGAAATTGTTGACCGATAAAATTGGCGATAAAGTACAGTTGGTCGGTGATGACCTGTTTGTCACTAACCCGAAAATTCTGCAAGAAGGTATCGATAAAGGCGTCGCCAACTCGATTCTTATCAAAGTGAATCAAATTGGTACTTTGTCTGAAACATTGGATGCGATTAACTTAGCGAAAGCCAATGGTTACACCGCCGTTGTATCTCACCGTAGTGGTGAAACAGAAGATACGACAATTGCTGATTTGGCTGTGGCGACCAATGCCGGTCAAATCAAAACAGGTTCATTATCACGTTCAGACCGCGTTGCGAAATATAACCAACTGATTCGCATCGAAGCTGAATTAGGTGATGCTGCCAGCTACCCAGGTATGAAGGCGTTTAACGTCCAACAAGCCTAGGTGATATGTCTAAACCCGTCATGATTTTGTTAGCCGTCATATTGGTATTGCTTCAATACCGATTATGGCTCAGTCATGACGGGCTTCCTTCCTTATTACGCCTCCACCAAGCTGTAGAAAAGCAACGCATTGATAACGCTGAGTTAAAAGAGCGAAATCAAGTGCTTGCTGCTGAGGTACAAGACTTAAAAAGTGGTCTTGATGCCCTCGAAGAAAGAGCTCGTAGTGAGCTGGGCATGGTAAAACCAGGCGAAACCTTTTTCCAGATTATTGATAAACCAGATGAGCAGTAAACAGGCTGTTTGGGCCGTTGTGCCCGCTGCAGGTATTGGCAGTCGTATGCAGGCTGATATTCCTAAGCAGTATTTAGAGATTAATAATAAACCAGTATTGCAATTAACACTTGAGCGTCTGGCTTCACATCCGGCTATTGATGGCATTGTGATTGCTTTAGCTGAAAATGATACGTGGTGGTCTGATTTATCACTCACCTTACCTTGTGAGTTGCTGACAGCGACAGGTGGTAAAGATCGTTCTGATTCGGTAACAAATGCGTTAAAGGTTTTACGGCAACGGCTAGCTGACGATCCTTGGGTATTGGTTCACGATGCGGCCAGACCTTGTTTACGACATGAAGATATTGATCGTATGTTAGCCACCTTATCGCAAGATCCGGTTGGTGGCATTCTAGGTATTCCCGTATCAGATACGGTCAAACGAGTCGATGCAGATAACGTCATTAAAGAGACTGTTTGCCGTCAAGGTCTTTGGCGTGCTGCGACGCCACAGATGTTTCGTTTAGCAATGCTTTCACGTGCACTAGAGTCGGCATCCGATCAGTCTTTCGCCGTTACCGATGAAGCTAGCGCGGTGGAACTTGCTGGCCATCAGCCACGTATGGTGGAAGGGCATAGTGATAATCTAAAGATCACACTTCCACAAGACTTGGCACTTGCAGCACTTTATTTACGCCAGCAGGCAGGAGAAAATTAATGCGTATCGGACATGGCTATGACGTTCATCGGTTTACTGAGGACACCCCTTTAATCATTGGCGGTATGACCATCCCACACACGCATGGACTTGAAGCGCATTCAGATGGTGATGTACTGATTCATGCTATCTGTGATGCTTTATTGGGTGCTGCCGGCTTATGGGACATCGGCCATCACTTTCCTGATAACGATGAGGCATTCAAAGGCATTGATAGTCGTATTTTATTGCGGCGTGTTATCGACGATCTTGTAAAACGGGGATGGTCTGTGAGTAATGTTGATGCCACGATTATTGCACAAGCACCCAAAATGGCGCCTTTTATCCCTCAAATGCGCGAATTGTTAGCCGCCGACATGCAAACCGATATCACTGCCATTAATATCAAAGCGACTACCACTGAAAAGTTAGGTTTTGCGGGTCGCAAAGAGGGGATAGCCACTCATGCTGTCGCCTTGATTAAGCCGATGGACGACTAACCTTGTCATCATTTGATTTTGCCGCCTTAGCCAGAGTCAATACAGCAGCGTTAAACCATCGTTGCCTTATTCGTCAGACGCCTGAAGATTTTCGAGTCGAAGAGCAATTGCCTTTTGAACCGGCTGGTCAAGGGCCTCATGTGATGTTACAAATTACCAAAACCGATACGAATACTGATTGGTTAGCCAAACAGTTAGCTCAGTTTGCTGGTGTTGAAGAGGTAGCGATTGGCTATGCGGGTTTAAAAGACCGACACGCTGTCACGACGCAATGGTTTAGTGTTAATACTGAAGGTGTCACTGAACCAGATTGGTCAGCCTTTGAGTCTGACTTCATAACCATCAATCAAATCACACGCCATAATAAGAAATTAAAACGTGGTGTGTTATCTGGTAATCGGTTCACCCTGAACTTGACCGTTGTTGAAGGTGATAAACAAAGTTTGGAGTCGGCGCTTAGTCAGGTGCAAAAAGACGGGGTACCCAATTACTTTGGTGAACAGCGATTTGGTCACCAGATGAATAATTTACAGGCTGTTGAACAATGGTTCCAGCAAGGCAGAAAACCTAAAAGTCGTACCAAAAAAGGTCTATACCTCTCTGCTGCGCGTTCGTGGTTGTTCAACTTAATCGTAAGTGGACGTGTCAAAAACAGTAACTGGAATCAATGGTTAAAAGGTGATGTGATGCAGTTAAATGGCAGTCACAGTTGTTTTCAATCCGATAACGACGACATGCAACTGCATGATCGCCTCGCTCGTTTTGATATTCACCCAACTGGGCCACTTGTCGGGCAAGGCGATCTGTTGAGTCAGGATGACTGCCAGCAATTAGAAACGGCTATTTTGGCAGATTGGCAGGATTGGCTTCAGGCATTATCTCGACAAGGGCTCAAGCAAGAACGTCGAGCTATACGCCTACTGCCTTCAGACTTTAACTGGCAATGGTTTGATACACATCTGCAAGTATCATTTTTTCTATCAGCAGGTTGTTTTGCGACGTCTGTGTTGAGAGAGCTCGCTATTATTGAAGATGGCAGTGAAAGATTTAGCCAGCCACTTAGCCCGTCACAACAGAAATAAAATGGAGGTCTTTATGTTTAAACAAGCCTGCCGACTTCTGACCTTGTTTAGCTTATTTACATCTCCTGTTTTGCTTGCCTCAGACTGGCAAGCTGAAACAAGCAATAAGCACCTGGTTGTGATGGAATTGTTCACAGCCGAAGGCTGCGGTTTATGTCCGGCAGCTGAAAAGTGGGTAAAACAGCTGCCTGATAAAGGTGTGACAAACGAAGATATCGTGGTATTAAATTTCCACGTCGATTATCTGGATGAAAAAAAAGGCTGGGTAGATCGTTTTGCTAGTCCGATTTTTACGGAAAGACAAAAACAGCTTGCCAGATTAAATCTATTTCAAACTGTCTATACACCTGAATTCTTCATCAGTGGAGAGGTGTTACATGATTGGCGAGCACATGGCCTTGAAGCCATTGATTTTGTAAGTGACTTTGAGCCTGAAGCCGATATCGCATTACACGCACAGCTTGCTGGTACTAGCTTATCAGTGGATACAACAGTGACTGTGCAAGATCAGGAAAACAGAGAGCACAGTCAAGTGTATCTGGCGCTGACTGAAAATAATGTCCTCAGTGAGATCCGTGGTGGCGACAATGCTGGTGCAACGTTTAATCATCAATATCTTGTCAGAGCCTGGCTCGGGCCATACCCGGTAAAAACAGATGGCACAACCGAGCTAAAAACACAGATTCCTATCGACAAAAACTGGAAATTAGTTGATATGTCATTGGTGGCTATTGTTCAAAATATGGAAAATGGTTATGTCTTACAAGGGCTGGCCTTACCTTTAAAAGATTAATTCATGGATTATTTACCGATATTTTTAGATTTAAAACAACAAACTTGCCTGGTTGTGGGTGGAGGCAGTGTTGCCACTCGAAAAACGAAGCTACTTTTAAAAGCTCAGGCCAAAGTGACCATTGTCTCACCTGAGCTGACGGATGCGTTGAATACGCTTGTGCAGCAAGGCGAGGTTAGTTGGACTCAATCAGTATTCACTCCAGCTCATATCAGTGACCAACGCTTGGTAATTGCAGCAACCAATGACGAAAAGGTTAATCAGTCTGTATATGACGTTGCTCAAAAGAAAAATATCTTAACCAACCTCACTGATAACCCTAATGATAGCGACTTTATTTTTGCTTCGGTATTAGATCGCTCTCCTATCATTGTGGCGGTATCCAGTGGTGGTGAATCGCCGGTTTTAGCTAGGAATTTGCGTGCCCGTTTAGAAACCTTAATTCCACCAGGCTACAGTAAGCTAGGCGAATTGATGGGGAAATATCGTCATGCGGTGAAACAGAAGTTTGGTGAACTTCGTCAACGCAGACAGTTTTGGGATAACGTTTTATCTGGTCCTGTCGCTGACCATGTTTTAGCGGGTCGAGAAGCTGTGGCTGAGCATATTCTTCAGCAACAGTTGGCTGATGAGGCGAAAACGATTGACACTGGCGAAGTATTCTTGGTGGGGGCTGGTCCTGGTGATCCCGAATTACTGACGTTTAAAGCACTAAGACTCATGCAACAGGCCGACATTGTTTTTTATGACCGCTTGGTTAGTAAAGAAATTTTGGCTTTGGTTCGTAAGGAGGCTGAACTCGTCTATGTCGGTAAGCAACGAGCATGGCATGCCGTTAGACAGGAAGAAATCAATAATTTATTACTCAAACATGCCCAACAAGGCAAACGTGTTTTACGTTTAAAAGGCGGCGACCCATTCATATTTGGTCGCGGTGGAGAAGAAATCGATACCTTGGCTGAACATAATATTCCTTTTCAGGTGGTACCTGGAATCACAGCTGCATCAGGCTGTGCTTCCTATGCTGGTATACCATTGACTCATCGCGATTATGCCCAAAGTTGTATTTTTGTGACTGGCCAATTGAAAGAAGGGGAATTAAATTTAAATTGGCCTGTCTTAGTAAAACCAAGACAAACAGTGGTGGTCTATATGGGACTGGCTGGCTTACCTCAATTGAGTCAACAACTACAGCAACATGGCATGCCTGCCGATATGCCTGCAGCACTGGTTCAACAAGGTACAACTGAAAACCAAAAAGTCTGGTTAAGCACCATTGCTGAGCTACCTATGCTTGCTGAACGTGAAAAACCCATTGCACCTACCTTACTTATCATCGGTGAAGTGACGAAACTACACGACAAACTGTCTTGGTTTAAACCTGGTTGATATCAGCCACCCTGGTTGGTTTATTGTAGCCGCTTATGCGTGGTTTCACTGCTATTAAGATTTGTAAGTGTTTGTTAAAAAACCATTTACAAACTTGGCACTATATATGCTCCTGTTATTGAGTTTTTACAACCATAAAAATAACTCAGGAGAGTATAGGTAATGCAATTTCCGCAAAAGAGAAAGCTGATTTGCGTCATGCTAACCTCTGCACTGTTTTCCAGTGCGAGCTTTGCCGCTGACGATGATGTGAAATTAAGCGACATAGAAGTCGTAGGGACAACCCCTCTACATGGCGTAGGCTTACCAAAGGATCAAATGGCTGCTAATGTTCAGACAGCTACAGAAGAAGATATTGAACGTGTTCAGTCATTAGATATTTCTGATTTCATGAATAAAACGCTCGGCAGTGTTAGTTTAAATCAAGCTCAAAATAATCCTTTCCAACCCGATTTACAGTTTCGTGGTTTTACGGCTTCACCATTGGTGGGTAACTCTCAAGGTTTATCTGTTTATGTAGATGGTGTTCGTGTCAACGAACCATTTGGTGATGCGGTCAATTTTGAGTTAATTCCTCAGTCAGCCATTGCGAGCACCAACTTAATTCCAGGTTCAAACCCACTGTTTGGATTGAATACACTGGGTGGTGCACTATCACTCAAAACAAAAACCGGTTTCACCAACCCCGGTCATAGCTTAGAAGCTTACACTGGTTCGTTTGGCCGTGATTCAGGCACTATCGAAAGTGGTGGTAGTGACGGTAATTTTGCTTACTTTGTGACTGGGTCAATTACCAAAGAAGACGGATGGCGCGACTTTTCACCTTCACGTGTAGAGCAGTTTTTTACTAACCTGAGCTATGCAAATGAAGACACCACATTAGACTTCGGTATTACTGCCGTAGATAGTGATTTGAATGGTAACGGTGCGTCACCGATCGAATTAGTTGCTGCTGACCGCGAAGCGGTTTTTACCCATCCAGATAATACGCAAAACAAATTGCGAATGTTCACTTTGAATGGTTCTCACTGGATTAACGATGAAACATTATTAGCAGCTAATACATACTACCGTAGAAGTGACCGCAACTCATTTAATGGTGATGGTGGTGAGTTTGAAGTTGATGGTGGTGGTGATTTTGTTGATGATGATGGTGACGCTATTCGCACAAGCGCTGGCACCATTAACGTCGCAGACTTCGCTGACCCGCGCTATGATGTGGATGTAGATGGTGATGAAGTCGAAGGTCTCGGTTTAAATAACCGTAGTAAAACTGAGCAAGATAGCTGGGGTTTTGGTGTGCAAACAACATCATTCAAGCAGCTTTTTGGTCGTGACAACCAACTGACGGTTGGTGCAGCTTTTGATCGTTCAATAGTGGATTACAGTGCCAGTTCTGAAATCGCTTATTTGACTGATACTAGAGGTACAGATGGTACTGGTATAAATCTACTAGATGCACAAGTAGATGGGAACATCGATACTAATACATATAGCCTCTTTTTCACTAATACACATTCAGTAAGCGAACGTTTAGCACTGACAGTAGGTGCTCGTTACAACTGGATTGAAGTCGATATCTCAGGCTCAAGTAAAGCAGGGGCTCAAGATTTGAATGAGTCTGGCAATTCACACACCTTTAAACGCCTGAATCCCTCACTTGGTTTAACTTATAAACTGACAGAGGACATGACAACATACGTCAGTTATAACGAATCTAATCGTGCGCCTACTGCTACCGAATTGACTTGTGCTGAGCCAGAGTCACCATGCGCTTATCCTAATGCGTTCTTGGCAGATCCTCCATTGGATGATGTTGTTGCTAGAACGATTGAAACAGGTCTGCGTGGTCAACAAGAATTGTTTGATTGGTATGCCAATGTCTACTACACAGAGTTGAAAGATGACTTGTTGTTCTTCCCAGAAGATGAAAATCTATCTGAAGATGATAGTGGTCGTTTGGGCTTAGGTAACTTTAGAAATATTGATAAGACTGCTCGTGCAGGTATTGAACTTGGCCTAGCAGGTCAATATGAGAAGTTAAGCTGGTCAGCAAACTATGGTTATGTTCGTGCGACGTTTGAAGATAACTTCACCTACTCGAGAGATGGGGATTTGTATAACGTCTCTAAAGGTGATCGTCTACCAAGTATACCTGCTCATAACTTGAAAGTAGGGCTTGACTATGCGTTCACACAACAGTTTTCTGCAGGTCTGACTGCGTCATACCATTCTAGCCAACACTATCGTGGTGATGAAGCAAACGTAGACAAGGAAATCGCTGGTTATCGTGTAGTGAATCTGCATAGCCGTTATAAAGTAAACGAGCATCTGCAATTCTTCGCGAAAGTTGATAACTTATTCGACAGTGAGTACAACACCTTTGGTTTATATGGTGAGCCAGAAGAAGCGGGTCTTGAAGACTATGAAGATCCTCACTTTGTAGGAACCAGCGCACCACGTGCAGGTTGGGTTGGCTTTAAGTTAACTATGTAGCAGAACGAAAAAAGGGGCTGAAATCAGCCCCTTTTTTTTATACAGGATTATTGAATGAAATTTTTAGTACTCTTCATTTTGTCTTCATTTTCTGGAACCTTGCTCGCTGAAGATTCAACTCAATTTTTTGAGCGGTGTTTATCAGTAGTGACGGATCTTAAACCTGGCCATGTTATTAAAGTGGAAAGGAAAGTCGAAAATGAAAGAGATGTTTACGAGTTTGATATTCGTGGCATTGATGGGGCTGACTGGGATGTGGAATGCTCAGTAAGAACAGGTAAGGTGTTAGAGGTAGAGCAAGAAGTTGATCATCCTAACCACCCTAAGTTTAAAGCCCACGCCAAAATCAGTGAGGCGGAAGCTCGAGACATTGCTTTGGAAATGTATCCGGGTGAAATCGTGGAAGTGGAATACGAGATAGAAGAAGACGGAAAAGCCACCTATGAATTTGATATTGCCACTCGTGATGGTAAAGAAATGAAAATTGAGATTGACGCTGCTTCAGGGAAAGTTATTGAACAAAATCTGGAACTTTGGCAAGTCGGCTTAGAATAAGGTTTACTCTCAACCGCAGTCATCATTAGTTTGAATGGTACTGCGGTTTTTTTTATTCAAGAAAAACGCATAGAAAGATCCACGGCTTTGATATCTTTTGTCAACGCACCAACGGATATCCTATCTACGCCTGTTTCAGCGATGCTTCTGATATTACTCAATGTGATGCCACCAGAAGCCTCGAGTTCTGATTGGCCTTTATTCAGTGCAACAGCCTGTTTTAATTCATCGATTGTGAAGTTATCTAATAGAATGATATCGGCACCAGCCATTAGCGCTTGCTCTAGTTCTGCTAAGTTTTCTACTTCGACTTCAATAGGCACATTAGCAGATAAAGCTTTTGCCTGATCAACGGCACGCTCTATTGAGCCTGCGGCCATAATATGATTTTCTTTGATGAGAATACCATCATAGAGGCCCACTCTATGATTAAAGCAGCCGCCACATTTGACGGCATATTTTTGAGCGACACGCCACCCCGGAATGGTTTTACGCGTATCCAATATTTTTACGGGCAAAGCAGAAACAGCGTCTGCATAGACAGACGATAGCGTTGCTGTAGCTGATAGAGTCTGTAGAAAATTCATCGCAGTGCGTTCACCAGTCAGTAGGCTTCTGGCTGGTCCATGAAGTTCACACAAGACCGAGTGTGCTTTCACTCTGTCGCCATCCTGTGCTTTCCAATTTATTGAAATTGACGCATCCAGCTGTTCAAACACACTGTTGAACCATTGCATCCCGCAAAGTGTGGCATCTTCCCGAGTGATTAATGTCGCAGTAGCAACTGCGTCAGCAGGAATAAGATTTGCCGTTAAATCCTCTTGTCCGATATCTTCAAGTAAAGATAGTTTAACTTGAGAGGCGATAAATGCAGCGGGCAATGGATTTTCTATTGTCATATCGATATGGTAAAGGCTAAATAGAATAGGGTAACGTGTGTTGCCAGATTAATCCAATATCGTATCCATACCACGAGTGACATCAGTGAAAATAAATAGAGAATCAGGGCTGCTTGAGAACGCAATAATGACACTATCGCCAAATTATGACGAGCGACCGGATAAGAACGATATTTCAGGTATCGTCATACACAACATTAGCCTCCCGCCTGGTGAGTTTGGCGACACGTTTATTGATGATCTTTTTCTTAACAAG
Source organism: Methylophaga sp. UBA678 (assembly GCF_002299105.1). Classification (NCBI taxonomy): domain Bacteria; kingdom Pseudomonadati; phylum Pseudomonadota; class Gammaproteobacteria; order Thiotrichales; family Piscirickettsiaceae; genus Methylophaga; species Methylophaga sp. UBA678. The sequence continues at coordinate 33,448 of NZ_DBNG01000027.1, read as the reverse complement.
CTTGATTGTTCGGCTCACCCATATTTTCAGCAGCTAGAAGGTTTAAAAGTCTCATCCCATCTCCTGATTAGAAGGACAGGGGATATTGTCCAGTTTGTGCCTTTTCATGCGCGAGCTTGGCATGCGGGAGTCTCCCAATGGCAAGGTAGAGAGAGGTGCAATGACTTTACAATAGGGATTGAACTGGAAGGGTGTGATGAGATGCCATTTGAACACCTGCAATATGAGGCGCTCGCTGAAGTCATAATGACATTATGCAAGACCTACCCCATGCTGACTCATGAAAAGATAACAGGACACGAGCATATTGCCCCAGGGCGGAAAACCGATCCTGGTCCTTATTTTGACTGGCAAAAGCTGACAAAAATGTTGGATAGACAGACATAAAAAAAGCCGCCTTTAGGCGGCTCTTTTTATAATTAACCATCAATTATTTTGTGATAGCAATCAACTCAATTTCAAAAATCAAGGTTTCATTAGGACCGATTAAGTTTCCTGCACCACGTGGACCGTAGGCCAGGTTAGCTGGAACAACGATGCGCCATTTAGACCCTTCTTTCATCATTTTCAATGCTTCTTGCCAGCCTTGAATAACACCATTGACTGGGAATGTAGCAGGTTCGCCACGATCATATGAGCTATCGAAAACGGTACCATCGATCAATGTACCTTTATAGTTAGCAATGACTTTGTCATTTTCTGTTGGCGTCGCGCCATCACCTTCTTTCAGGACTTCGTATTGTAGACCGCTATCTGTTGTGACAACGTCATCTTTCTTAGCGTTCTCTTCCATAAATGCTTTAGCTTGAGCTTGTTTCTCATTCATGACTTTAGCTAGCTCTTGCGCTTTTTGGGCTTGGTAAGCTTGAACAACTTGTTCTGCAGTGGCTTGATCAAGTTGAGGTTGCTGGCCAGCCATCATATCGGCAACACCTGCTTTGAAAGCTTCGATATCCAGTTCCACACCTTCTTGCATCATATTTTGACCAACTTGAATACCAAAGATGTAACTAATTTTTTGTTTATCTGTGTCTAATGTTGTGGCGTTGTCAGCAGCCATTACGTTTGCTCCAAATAGTAAAGGTAAAATAGCGAGTGTTTTTAATTTCATATAATGCTCTCAATGTATTTATAAGGTGCGTGCCGATTTTAGTACAATGTTTGTGAACGAAAGTTCATAACCATACGCTAAATCTACAATATTTTCACGACCCCAATGAGGTAATAACTGAGAAAAACACTTGGTTATTAATCTAATTGATACTATAATAGTACCAATTAGGAGGTGCACCAATGTTGCGAATGGGAAAATTAACAGATTATGGCATCGTGCTGATGAGTCACTTTGCGTCTAATCTGCAAGTTCAACATAGTGCACATGCTATTGCTGAAGCAGTGAAAGTACCACTGCCAACGGTTAGAAAAGTTTTAAAGTTATTGTCTCACTCAGGCTTATTAAAGTCAGAAAGAGGCGTTATGGGGGGCTACAGTCTAAGTCGTCACCCCGATGACATCACCGTTGCAGAAATCATCACAGCGATAGAAGGGCCAATTGCGTTGACGGAATGCGTAAGCACAGACAGTCACTGTGATCAGGAAACACACTGTGCCGTGCAAACCAATTGGACCAAAATTAACGACGCTGTTTTCCATGCGTTAGACGAAGTAAAACTATCGGACATGCTGGCCCCGCAGTCTTCTCTCGCGGGCAGCCCGATTAGATTCTATTCATCTTATAACGGGATGAATAAAACAACTTTACAGGATGGTGAGTTCCATGACTGAACAAAGTCAACAACTTGAAGCGATTACGCAGAAAGAATACAAAGCAGGATTTGTTACTGACATCGAAGTAGATAGTCTGCCCCCAGGCTTGAATGAAGATGTCATCAGACAAATCTCTTTTATCAAGAATGAGCCTGAATGGATGCTGGAGTGGCGATTGAAAGCCTATCGTCATTGGTTAACCATGGATACGCCGGAATGGGCACACGTTCATTATCCTGAGATTGACTATCAAGACATCAGTTATTACTCAGCGCCCAAGAAAAAAACAGACGGTCCAAAAAGTCTGGATGAAGTCGATCCCGAGTTATTAAAAACTTATGAAAAACTGGGTGTGCCTCTGGATGAGCGAGCACGTCTGGCAGGTGTCGCTGTCGACGCAGTATTTGATAGTGTCTCTGTTTCAAACACGTTTAAAGACAAATTAGCTGAGCAAGGCATTCTATTTATGCCAATTTCAGAAGCTATCCAAGAGCATCCTGAATTGGTAAAAAAATATATTGGCAGTGTGGTTCCACACAAAGACAATTTTTATGCGGCACTGAACTCAGCCGTTTTTACCGATGGCTCGTTTGTTTATATTCCTAAAGGCGTACGTTGCCCAATGGAGCTATCTACTTATTTCCGTATCAATGCCGCCAATACGGGTCAGTTTGAACGTACATTAATCATTGCCGATGATGACGCTTATGTCAGTTATCTGGAAGGCTGTACCGCGCCAATGCGTGATGAAAATCAGCTTCATGCCGCGGTGGTTGAATTGGTGGCGATGGACCGGGCTGAGATCAAATATTCTACGGTTCAAAACTGGTATCCGGGCGATGAAAATGGCAAAGGCGGCATTTACAACTTTGTCACTAAGCGTGCTGCCTGTCGTGGTGAATCGTCGAAAGTTTCCTGGACACAAGTAGAAACGGGTTCCGCTATTACCTGGAAATATCCAAGTGTAGTTTTACAAGGGGATAATTCGGTCGGTGAATTTTATTCTGTAGCTGTGACGAACAACATGCAGCAAGCCGATACCGGTACCAAAATGATCCACCTGGGTAAGAACACCAGCTCAACGATTATTTCAAAAGGTATTTCTGCCGGTCGTTCGCAGAACGCCTATCGTGGATTGGTAAGAGTCGGGCCTAATGCGGAAAATGCGCGTAATTACACCGAGTGTGACTCTTTATTGATGAGTGACACCTGTGGTGCCCACACTTTCCCTTACATCGAAGTGAAAAATCCGACAGCAAAAGTAGAGCATGAAGCGTCTACCTCAAAAATCAGTGAAGACCAGTTGTTTTATTGTAAACAGCGTGGTCTGGACGCTGAGGACGCGGTGTCAATGATTGTGAATGGCTTTTGCAAACAAGTGATTCGTGAATTACCGATGGAATTCGCTGTAGAAGCACAAAACTTACTTGGTTTGTCATTAGAAGGTTCCGTGGGCTAAGACCCATAAGAGAACTGCGAAACAATATTCAGAAATTTTAGAGAGTGAAGATGTTAACAATTAAAAATTTACACGCCAGCGTTGATGGCAAAGAAATTCTTCGCGGTATAGACATGACAGTGAACCCAGGTGAGGTCCATGCCATCATGGGGCCTAATGGTGCTGGTAAAAGTACGCTGTCCAATGTTTTGGCCGGACGTGATGGCTATGAAATTACTCAAGGTGAAGTCATTTACAAAGGCGAAAACCTATTAGAACTTGAACCTGAAGAGCGTGCTCAACGAGGCGTATTTTTGGCGTTCCAATATCCGGTTGAAATTCCTGGCGTCAGCAATGTGTATTTACTTAAATCTGCATTGAACGCAGTACGTAAGTATCAAGGTCTGGAAGAAGTCGATGCGATGGATTTTCTGACACTGGTGCGCGAGAAAATGAAACTGGTCAAAATGAATGAAGAATTTCTTCATCGTAATGTCAACGAAGGTTTTTCTGGCGGTGAGAAAAAGCGTAATGAAATTCTCCAGATGGCCATACTTGAACCTGCTTTAGCGATTCTTGATGAAACGGACTCAGGACTGGATATCGATGCCTTACGCATTGTGTCAGAAGGCGTGAATGCACTCCGTGCTGAAGATCGCTCTATCGTGATGATTACTCACTATCAGCGTTTATTGGATCATATCGTTCCAGATTTTGTACATGTCTTATCTGAAGGCCGTATCGTCAAATCAGGCGATAAAGAATTGGCAAAAGAACTGGAGAAATCAGGTTATAGCTGGATTCACGACGCACCGGAAGGTGAGACTGCATGAAACAGTTAACTGATATCACCACGCCATTTAGCGATATCGCAGTCGATAACACAATACCGGGTCAACAGCTCGATTGGTTAAAGACGCTGCGTGAACAGGCGCGTGCTCAGTTTCAACGCCATGGTTTACCTTCTAAAAAGGTTGAAGACTGGAAGTACACTTCTTTATGGGCCCTGTCACAAGAGACGTTTACTCACGAAGCTCAAGCCTCTCAGTTAAACGAAACGCGATGCTCAGAAGTTGCCTTGCTGGAATCAGCATATAGATTGGTCATTGTTGATGGTCAATTCAATGCCGAGTTATCTCGTATTGATGACCTTGAGGCAGGCTTAACGCTACTTCCTCTGTCACAAGCCCTATCAATGTCAGAAGCCGTACTGAACCAGCAGATTGATATTGAAAAGCCAGGTTTGAATGCACTGAATACGATGCTGATGAATGAAGGCGCTTATATTCAAGTTAAAGCTGGCAGTAACATCACTAAACCCATTGAACTGTTACTGATTAACACAGGTGAAACTGAAAAGTTGGCCACACACCTTCGTCATGTTATTGATTTGGCTAAAGATGCAGACTTAACGATCGTTGAGCATTATGCCAGTCTGAATGATGAGTCTGTCGGACTGACAGATGTCATCTCAGAAGTGAATCTGGCAGAGAATGCGCGTTTGAATCATTTCAAATTGCAGCATGAATCTTTATCTCATTATCACATTGCCACCTTGGCGGGTAAGCAAGCGAGCACGAGTAGCTGGCATACCAACAACATTTCACTCGGTGCCAAACTGGCCAGAAATGACATTCATAGTCAGCTCTTAGGAGAACAGGCACATGTGACTATGGATGGTATGTATCTGGTTACCGGTAAACAACATGTCGATAACCACACGCGTATCGATCACGCGGTACCGAACACCACCAGTGAAGAAATTTATAAAGGTGTGCTGGATGGCGACAGCCATGCGGTATTTAACGGTAAGGTTATTGTGCATAAAGATGCACAAAAAACAGATGCCAATCAAAGCAACCGTAACTTATTACTGTCACGTACCTGTGAAATCGATACCAAGCCAGAAATGGAAATATACGCTGATGATGTGAAGTGTGGCCATGGTAGTACGGTGGGACAGTTAGATGAACAGCAAATCTTTTTCCTACGTTCACGTGGGCTTGATGAAACGAGTGCGAGAAGTCTACTCACTTATGCGTTTGCCGTAGAAGTGCTCCAGCGAATTGCTGATTTGCCCATTCGCCAAGCTTTATCCAATGTCATTGAAACCCGATTACCGCGAGGTGTGTAGTTCATGACACAATCAACATACAATCTGGCTGAGTCGATGCTGACTGATTTCGATATTGCAGCTATTCGCCGTGATTTTCCTATTCTAAATCAACAGGTCAATGGTCATTCTCTTGTTTATTTAGATAATGCGGCCAGTAGTCAAAAACCCGTACAGGTTATTGAAGCCGTTGATCAGTATTACCGTCTTGATAATGCCAATGTCCATCGTGGCGTTCATCGATTGAGCCAACGTGCGACAGATGCCTATGAAGGCGCTAGAAGTAAAGTTAGGGGCTTTTTGAACGCGTCATCAGATAAAGAAATTATCTTTGTCAGAGGTGCTACAGAAGCGATCAATTTAGTGGCTCAAAGTTTTGTCAGACCACAATTGCAAGCAGGTGATGAAATTCTCATCAGCTATTTGGAGCATCACGCTAATATCGTGCCCTGGCAAATGGTGTGTGAACAAACTGGTGCTAAGCTAAAAGTCATCCCCATGACAGAGTCTGGTGAGTTGGATTTATCAGAGTTTGATGCCTTGTTGACGAATAAAACAAAAATCATGGCGGTAGGTCAGGTGTCTAATGCGCTGGGTACGGTGAATCCCGTTAAGCAAATGACACAAAAAGCGAAAGCCAAAGGTATTCCTGTATTAATTGACGGCGCCCAAGCCGTGCCACATATGCAGGTGGACGTGCAGGAACTGGATTGTGATTTTTATGTGTTCTCAGGCCATAAAATGTATGCACCGACAGGTATTGGTGCACTCTATGGAAAACAGGCTCTATTAGAAGCTATGCCACCATGGCAGGGTGGTGGCGATATGATTCTGTCGGTCAGTTTTGAGCACACAGAATATAATTCATTGCCTTATAAATTCGAAGCGGGTACACCTCACATTGCTGGTGCTGTGGGGTTAGGTGCAGCAATTGATTATATGCAGTCAATAGGGGTGGATAAACTCGCCGCTTATGAACATGCTCTGCTTGAATTAGCGACCGATAAATTATCAGCCATCGAAGGTATCCGCATAATCGGTACCGCAGAACACAAAGCCAGTGTTTTGTCCTTTATGATTGAAGATGTTCATCCTCATGATGTCGGTACTATTTTTGATCAGGAAGGGGTGGCAATCCGTGCAGGTCATCACTGTGCTCAGCCTGTTATGCAGTATTACGGTATTGCAGCAACTGCTCGTGCTTCATTTGCTTTTTACAATACAGAGCAAGAAGTTGATGCACTGGTTAAAGCTATCCATACCACACAGGAGTTATTTGCCTGATGAGTGATTTACGCGATCTTTATCAACAAGTGATCATGGATCACAAAAAAAAGCCTCGTAATTTCAGAGAAATTGCAGACGCGAATCACATGGCACATGGTAATAACCCATTATGTGGTGATGCCTTGGTTGTTTACGTGAAAATGAATGGCGACGTGATTGATGATGTCAGCTTCCAGGGCAGTGGTTGTGCTATCTCTGTTGCCTCTGCTTCACTGATGACGGAGAGCCTGAAAGGTAAAACGTTAGCTGAAGCAGAAGTATTGTATGACAACGTGCACAAAGCATTAACAGGAGAAGATGATACTGCTGAACTCAGCGGCAAACTCCAAGTACTGGCTGGCGTTAAAGAGTTTCCTGCACGCGTTAAATGTGCAACATTGTCATGGCATACCGTTCACGCTGCCGTAGACAATGATCATGATATTTCAGTTTCAACAGAATAAAAGGGCAGGTTTATGAACGATCAATATCAAATCAGCTCGGAACAGTTAAAAGAAGACGTCATAGAGGTATTAAAAACTATCTATGATCCGGAAATCCCCATCAATATTTACGAACTGGGCCTAATTTACGATATTCAGATAAGTACTTCAGGTAATGTGAGTATCGATATGACGTTAACAGCACCAGGTTGTCCAGTTGCTCAAACATTTCCAGGGGATGTTGAATCTCGCGTCATGTCTGTTCCGGGTGTCAAAAAAGCGCATGTCGAACTAGTCTGGGAACCACAATGGACGAAAGATATGATGACGGAAGCGGCACAGTTACAGTTAGGCATGTTCTAACGCGCTACACTCATCTTTGATGGTATTAAATCCCTTATCTCTAGGATAAATGGCTTGTGCTCTCTCATTAAGAGCACAAGCTTTTTTTTCATCTTTCAAATCAAGACGCGATCGAATGGCTAACCTAAACAGGTTAATGTGTGGGTTTCGATTTAGTTCATTTTCTACCCAGTCAGCGAAAATCTCAATATTGTCGCGAATACCGATCTGTCGGCTTTGTTCATAAAGTAACGACATCGTCACTTGTGTCGCTAAGTCTCGGAAATACGGATTATCCATAGCCATATCGAACACCTGTTCAGGATCAGAACGCTTTAATAAATAATCACGAAATTCCAAGTTAGCCAGCATACTGTGAGTAAAGAATGCGACTGCTACAACCCCACCAATCCCTGACAAGCCTTTGAGGCTGGTATTCGCGGCTATTGATAACTGTTTTTCATATTTCACACGTGATGGATAAAACACCACAAACAATAAGACAAGCATGATGAACCAATGCAGGGAGGAAATATAAAAAGGTAATTCAACCTGTGTGTGAAGTATGATAGGCAATAACAAAGCGGCATATGCGTAACGTCGACTCATGGGTAAATACCACAGCATTTTTAATAATGCCACACCAAAAAGTATCAACCCGATACCAGCTAACAGTCCGCCTTCTACCAGCCAGTAGATGATTTCATTATGTGGATGTGAAACACGTTGTGAGGGTAGTGTGGCATCAGGATGATGCTCATAAAAATCAGGTTTTGCTGATTGCCATACACGAGCAAAACTGCCGATTCCATGACCATAAATTGGGCTCTCTTTGACCAGGTCAAAACTGATTGTATAAATACCTAACCTCGCATCACCCGAATAACCAGCGTTTATGGCAGCGGTTTTTTCGCCTATTGAGCTTAGCCCTTTATCTGTGTCAATTTGATGCGTAGCAATGATAGCCAGACTCATAACTAAAATCACTGATCCCCAACGTTTTTTATTGGTCTGGATATATTTCCAACGACTTAGCACAAAAAGAGGGAATGCCAGTAAAAAACCTAAAATAGCGACTCTCGATCCACTGAAGCTAACAACAAAGGTAGAACTGAAAATGGCGATGAATAATAAGGTCATCATTGACCAGTGTGTAGATTTGGTAATTGGACGGGTCAGTAGCCAAAATACCAGCATCAGACTGGTGACCTGAAAGCTCGCGTGGTTATTTATCTGCTGAAAAGTACCGGTGGGTTCACCCTGTTGATTCACCGGAAGCCAGCCCGGTAAGTCATTCACATACAGTATCTGAGCAATGCCAATAATGGCATGCAATACACTAGCAATAATGATCCACAAAAGTATCTGATCGATTTTTTTAGGTGTGAAATTAAACTGGAATAGTGAAAAGAAAAATAACACGCCACCCCAGATATAAAATAACCTCAGAAACCACTCTGTCGAGTTAACTACGCCTGCGGCCACACCAGAGAATAGCGCCATTACAGGGAATGCCAATAACAGCCATGTAAAGCGGGGCAAAATAATGTGCTCAGATCGACTAAATCGATATAAACCATAAAAGCCAATCAGACTACCGAATAACCACACCAGAATATTGTTTGGGATTCGCATACCACTGCCACCAATATTCGCATGAAAGTAGAGTGAGCTCATAAGCAATAGAACGAATAATATGAAAAATGAACTTGTTTTATGGTTTGCTCTTATAGAAGTCATAGTTATTAATTCAGAAGAGGGGGCAGCATTTCATTGAATGGTTTTTCGGATAGCAAATACAAATATGTGGACGAACCTTTCTGAGATGCAGGACTTAGTGCATCAGTGTCGATCCAAGATTTTAACCACTGCCCATTTACCGTCTGCCCATTTAATTCCACGACTTTATTGGATCGGTTAAAAAGACTTATAACAGTTATGTAATAGTTGCCGCGTTTCCAGCTAGCTTTTGGAACAGTTTTAATGGCAGGGTCATTAAAAAGTCCTGCCGCTATGCTAATAATACTGATTGGCTCGTATAGATTATTTTCAACACGCTCAATCATAGGCAAAGCTATGGTTTTAGATGCGTAAGCTTGCATTTCTTGAAACAATTGGGTTTGTGATGGTTCAGGACTAATGTGACGGGTATCTATAAGCAGACCATCACCGATGAATTGATTTGGTAGTGGAGGGGGCTCAGGGAATTCACGGTTGTAACCTTTATAGAACGCATTTTCGGTCTGACGAATATTTTCACTTTGTTCTGGTGTATTGATTATGCGAGGCGTGATGAGTAGAACGGTTTCACTTTCTTCCTCACTTTCAGTTGTGCTTCGGAACAGTCGACCGAGAACTGGAATTTCACCCAGCACAGGCACTTGCCGTTGTTGGTTATTTTTTGAAGTGCGAATAAGCCCGCCGATGGCTACGGTTAAGTTGTCTTTGGCCATGACCGTGCCTGTCAGGCGTGATGTATCAATGGTATCGATGGGGAGTTCAAGGGCATTACCGCTATCATCAACAATAGGAATCGACCCACCTCCATTCACAATAGATGAACTTTCTTGCTCAATCTCCAACTCAACGGTTTTATCCGAATTGATGCGAGGAGTAATTCTTAAGGTAATGCCGATTTCTTCCAACTCCGTCTCTGTTTCGACATAAGCTGGAGAAACCACAATGCCATTAGCAATGGTAGCTGACTGAAAGGTGAACCCTCTTGTTAATACGGCTTCCTGGCCAATAAAGAGCTCTGCCTCACGATGATTGGAGGCGACCACCATCGGATTGGACAGTACCTTTAAGCGGTTATTACGTTCCAAAAATTCAATATTGGCTCGCAGACGACTGTTCAAAAACTCGTATACAAAGGTGCCCGTGTTTGGCAGTGCATTATTACCAAATAACACAGGTTGTTGAGATTGATTACTGCCAGAAGGTTGTAATTCAAAATTGAAAATAGAGTTAAAGTCTTCACCCAACAGGACGTTGAGAATTTTCATCTCTAACATGACCTGTGGCACAGGGATATCCATACGTTTCACCAGACTGGTGATGGACTGAATTACTCGCTTGTCATCAGTTCGGACGATGATCATATTGTGCTCATTATTGACCGTCACATAGATAGGCTGAGCTTGAACAGTCACCTGTTGAAGTGTTTCGTTATCCAAAACATTTGACATGACGCCTTGTGCATTCGGCTGAGTCAATCGGGCGAGTTGATCGACGGTTAAGTCTGTCTGACCAATCTGACTACCAGCAGCAATCAGGTTATTATTCCGACCGCCGCTACCACTCAGGCTTCGACTGTTTCTAACACTATTTCCACCGCTGCTGCGACTGCTACGGCTGCTACCTCCACTGATCGTGCGTTCACCTGGTTCACGTCCCAAGGAGAGTAAAACCCGTTGGCCATACAAATCTTCAATGGCCTCTGCGACGATTTGAACGTTGGCATTAAGTAAGGTAAAAACTTCAATATGGTCACTTTCTCTGACGATGAGATCCTGGCTATATTCTTCTCGCGTCATAATCCGATACGTATTGGTATCGTCATCATAGCGATACCACAGATCACTGATACGGCATATTGACTTGACCGCATCAAGAACCGTTGTATTTTTGAGATGGATTGTGACCCGTTTTTCAGTAGCCTCAGGTGTCGCAATTATATTGCTATCACTGAGTTCTGAAAGGGTCCGAATAACATCAATCAATCGTGTATCGCTGTATTCGATCTCACTGATTTTGGCTGCCGCATGTCCGCTACAGATGTTCAGAAAATAAAATAAAATGGCCGTTGTTAGTCGTGCCCAAAATCTAAGCCTAATCATTATCTAAGTACTCTTACTGTGCCTAATATGCCTGTCTCAACAGTGATGCTGAGTCGGCTAATATTTGTGATACGAATAGCATTGCGTGGCTGAGAGGGATCGATATTGATTTCATCGCCCTCTTTGACCATATGCACTTTATCTTTACCAATCTGAATCAAGGCCATTGGCTTATCACCATCATCACTCTCGATGTAGCCTTTGAAGATTAATTCGGGGACGGTGAATTCACCTCGGCCACGTTGAAAACCAGAACCAAACGCGCCATTGTTTTGCTGAAAGGCTGAGCCATGTTCGCTATAACTTGTCTGTGGATCGCTAAACGGATCTCTTAATAACGGGCGTGAGATGCTAGCCTGTGTGTCGACCGCGGTTAAACTTTGCCAGTCAGATATCGCAACTCTGGCATTTGGGTTTGCCAAAGCAATCTGAGTGACTAATAACAAGCTAAAAAAACAGCAACTTTTCATTTGTTTATCCAGACATGGAGAACATAGATTTGAAAAAGGCGTAATAGACATAGCCAACAATCCCGCCAATTAGGAGAATAGCTGCAGGTTCAGTTGCCGCCGCAATCGCTTTAGTGATGTTGCGAATCTTTTCTTCGTAAAACTGACCAGCATCTCGCATGATGGGAATCATGCTGCCACTTCGTTCACCCACCAGCACCATTTGTTGAATAAGTTCTTCGATATAGGGCTTATGAAAACTTTTCCCCATATCATCACCACGCAAAATGCTTTCTGATGCAGCGATGATATTTCCCGATATGGCTGTGTTACGGATAAGGTCACCGATGATTTCCAATGACTTCACTACCGAAACACCACTTTGTAATAGGGTGGATAAGCCCCAGGTGATCTGAGACATGGCACTGGCCGATATCATCGAGCCGACAAGCGGAATTTTTAACAGAAAGATATCAATGTAAAGACGGCCTTCACGAGTGGAGTAGGTATAAATAATGCCACCAATAACCACAATAAAAACAACGAGTAACACATACCATTGTGTGGTGAGGAAGTTGGCAATGCCCATCAACTGAAGCATTTCTGGAGGCGGGGTTCTGCCGCTGCGTTCAAAAAAACCAGCAAACTTTGGAATAACCGTCATCATCATGAAAATGAACACACCGATAGTCATCAACAAGACTACAATCGGGTAGGTCATGGTAGATATTAACTGTGTTTTAATTTCATGTTTGCGTTCCATAAAATCTGCAATACGCAGTAAGGCTGGTTCTAGTTCACCGCTGTTTTCAGCACTTCGAATCATATGCAAAGCCATCGGCCCAAAAATAGATTCAAATCGTTCCAGTGCCTGAGAAAATGACTTACCAGAGCTGATATCGTCATTAAGGGCATTCACTATCTGACGTAACTTGCCTCGTTGGATATGGCTGAGAATAGTTAACGCTTCAGTGACAGACAGGCCTGACCGAAACATCAATGCCATTTGTCTAAAGAAAAAGACTTTTTGAGACGTTTTCACCGGAAGGTAGGTGAGCACCTGATCCCAAGCTTGATTCAGACCTTGAATAGAGAGAGCTTGGCTGCCATCTTCAGCCACCCGAATTTGTGTGGCGAAGATGCCTTTTTTCTGCAACTTAGTGACGACAGCGTTTTGATCAGCGGCTTGAATGAAGCCCCGTTTGGTATCACCCGCACTGGTTAGACCATGATATTCATAGCGCATGAGCCGTTACTCCCATTCTCATGCCGCATCCTCTTCAGAAAAGAGGGCGAGTAAACCTAGACGACGCATTTCATCAAAGGTGGTTAAGCCAGCTAATACTTTTTCTTTGCCATCTTCGGCAAGGCTAGTGAAGTGCTTCGCACGTTTACGTAAAGTGAGTTCGTCTACATTTTCTGTAATTAATGCTTCGACCTCATCATCAACCCAGAATGTCTCAAACAGGGCAATACGACCTTGATATCCACTGCCACCACATATCGGGCAGCCCACTGGAGACCATAATTCGACCTCACTGTCTTCAGGCAGACTGAGCGCTTTTAATTGATCCTCATCAGCCATGCCCGGTTTTTTACAATGCTGACACAAGCGACGCGCCAGACGTTGAGCGATGACGCCGAGTAAGCTTGAACCAATCAGAAAGGGTTCCAGACCAATATCTTTCAGGCGAGTCACACTCGATATCGCGGAGTTGGTGTGCAAGGTGGATAACACTAGATGGCCCGTTGTTGCCGCTTTAAGAGCCACTTCACCGGTTTCGGTATCGCGAATCTCACCGACCATAATCACATCAGGATCATGACGAAGAAAACTACGCAGGGCAGAGGCGAAGTTCACCTTGGCATTCATCTGTACTTGTGAAATACCATCAATCACCATCTCTACCGGATCTTCTGCGGTGAGAATGTTGATTTCCTCACGTTGAAGTTGGGAAAGGGCGGCATACAATGTGGTGGACTTACCGCTACCGGTTGGACCAGTAATTAAAATAATGCCGTGCGGTTGTTGGATAATCTCGCTGAACTGTTCTAAGGCATGGTCTGACATGCCAAGCTGTTGCAAGGTAAATAATTGATTATCGGTGCCGAGTAATCGAATCGTGACACGTTCGCCAAACTTAGTTGGGGCGGTCGCAATACGAAGATCAAAATCATTGCCCATAGGCGTTCGGTGATTAGCGCCGCCATCCTGTGGCATTCTATTTTCAGCGATATCGAGATTAGACATGACCTTGATACGGCTAATCAGTGACACACCTTCTTCAGGTAAATAGCGGCGGCCATATTCTTGTAAACTGCCATCAATACGAAGTCTAACCAAATAATAGTTTTCAAGCGCTTCGATATGAATATCTGAAGCACGATTGAGATAGGCTTCATTCAGTAGTTCTGATACTTCTGACACAGCATCAAAACTCAACAAGTTCTGGGAATGCGACAACTGCTGCAGCTGATAATCCATGGTGGCTTTATCAGTGACACACAGCTGATAGTCTGCTTTGACTATCCGGCCTAACTGATTTTTTAAAACCGGATTATCTGGACTATCGGTGACAACAGAGAGTACTGATTTGTCATCGTTAGTGGTGTGGATAGGCAAAATACGCAGTTGTCTGCACAATGTCGGTGACAGGCGTTGTAAACGTTTTTCGTCTAGCAGGCATTGCGCGGGACGGATAAATGGGTAGCCATTTAATGCTGCAAACGCATGGATAAATCGGTTCAGAGGAATACGCAGTTGATAACACAAGGTCGATAGTTCTTCACGCTGCAAGCGACGTGCTTCCTTGCGTGCCGTTTCATATTGCTCACTGGTGATCAGGCCTTGTTCTAAGGCGGCGCTGATCAATGCTTTATCTCTAATCGCCATCTTAACGTGCCTTTAATGTTCTCAAGGCCGCTTCAAACTGATCTTTGCGTGATGTCAGTCTGCTAGCAAAATCATGTGAGATAGCACGTTCATGGACCCGTTTTGCTAGGGCATATTCAAAGGTCTGATTTCCGAGAGAACGACCTGTTTCCATTATGGAGCGGATCTGTGAAGGATTATGCTCACGGATGAGATGCGATACCGCGCCATTGACCATCAAAATTTCATTGATAGGAATACGGCCTTCTTGGTCGGAGCGTCTTGCTAATGTCTGTGTCACCACGGCACGTAAACACATCGATAGTTGTTGTCGAATGGTGTTTTGCTCATCACCCGGGAACATACCAATTAATCGGTCGATGACACCAACCGCATCGTTCGTATGTAAGGTGGCAAAGACCAAGTGGCCTGTTTCCGCAGCGGTAATCGCCGCATGCATGGTATCGAGATCACGCATTTCCCCCAGTAAGATGACATCCGGGTCTTCACGCATGGCATTACGAATTGCTTCGGCAAATGACGGCACATCCACGCCGACTTCACGTTGGTGAATAACGGCTTTTTGGTTGTGATGAATAAACTCAATAGGATCTTCGATGGTAAGAATATGGCAGGGGCGATCCTTATTGATTTCATTAATCAAACTGGCAAGCGTGGTGGACTTACCGCTACCTGTCGCACCAGTGACCAACACTAAGCCATCTTTCAATTTCACCAGTTCTGCAATTTGTGGTGGCAGATGAAGCTTTTCCAAGGAGTGAAACTGACCATCTAGCCAACGTACAGCAAAGGCTAAGTTACCTCGCTCAAAGTAAGCATTGATACGGAAACGCTCGTGTTGCTCACTGCTGTAACCAAAATCACAACTACGTTTATTATGCAGCGTATGCAATTGCTCTGATGACATGATGGCTTCAGAGATGGCTTGTAAATCAAACTGTTCAAGTCGCTCAAACTTGGTTTGCTCTTCAGTCAAACCATGTATACGCATCACAGGTGAGGTATTCATCGATAAATGCATATCTGAAGCATGATGTTGAATCATGTAGGCCAGATAGCTTTCGATTTGGGCAAGATGAGAAAGATGTTTCATTACAAGGCCAATGTCATTTCAATATCGAGCATACGATTGCCTGATAGGGCAGTGCGATCAGTCGTGTTGATACGAAGACGAGTTAACACGACGGAATAATTAAGTTGTCCGATTTCCTGTAAAAAACTCTGTAAGGCATAAAAATTACCCGACACATACAGGTCATACAAAGGACGTTTTAATTCACCACTAGGAGCTTTACTCAAGGTGTTCTGCTTGGTCATTTTGCCTGTCACCATCTGAATCAAATCACCTTGATGTGGTCGTTTCGATATCACTAACAGCCCGTTGCGTTCCGCCGTGCGGGTAATATCAGATTGTAATTGGGGCAGAGCACTGGCATTAGTCAGATCAACAAAGACATGACCCGAACCTTCCAAGCTGGTTTGTTCAGCTTCAATGGTCTTTTCGAGTTTTTTAATATCAGAAGTTTCAATTTTTTTGCCGTTGTATTCGGGTAGTTTGATGGGCTTTTGGGCACGTTTAATTTGCCGGTCTAACTTTTTATCAATGGAGCTAAGCTGGTCTTCAATAATCAGCACTTGTCTATCCAGAGACGCGCCACGGAAGAAAAAATAGGCAAATACAATGAGTACAGCACTGAGCACAGCAATTAATACTTTTTCACGCTGACTGGTATTTTTTAATGATTCACTCATAACGGGGCTCGCTGTTGAATGGTGAACTCAAAAATATAAACACCACTGTAGTTATAGCTATCCTGTCCATCGAGTCGACTTGGGCTATTCAGAATGTATAAATTGAGAGGTTGAAGATTGATGGATAAAACACGATTGAACTCATCAACACTGTTTTGATCAACAGCACGACCGGTCAAGGTAAATTGATACCAATTTGTTTCATTCAAAGTATCGATGATCACGCCATCATTGACGCTGTGAGCGAGAGTTGGCAGCAGTTTTTCTATCACATTTTGGCGCTTTATCATCACTGACTGCACCAGCTCTTTTTTATAGTTCAGGCTGTTGAGCGCTTGTTCCAGTGACTTGTACTGTGCAATATTTTTTTCCGCTTTTTTTACATCAGAATCCCGGATGCCACGATCATCACCATAGGAGTCCAGTTGTTTTTCTTTGTTGGCGAGAGTGGATTGCAATTGTTGTATCTGCCACTGACGCACACCTTCGTAACCCAGAATAATGACGGGCACCATGGCGGCAGCCAGTGATATGCGAAATGCTTTACGTTTATAAATTGGTTCGGGTGGCGGCATGCCTGGAAGAGGGGATACCATCAATGGCGCTAAGCCAAGCATATGTGCTGCACAACCTAGCTCAGCAAGGTGACTGTATTTGCTGTTTTGCTGAGCAGATATTTTAATCGTGCTGGCTTTAGGCAAGAACTGTGGGCGTAGGTTGATGCCTGATTCCACCACCTCAATAAACTCCACATCCACCCCATCAATATTGGCTACCACCCAATTATCGACTTGAGTAAATTGATGCTCATTGAGTGAATCAATGATGACTTCAGCATCAAGTGGTTGGCTAGAGGCCTTGAACATCATCGTGTCTTGCAAAACTCCGTGCTCAAGCACGGCACAAAATGCATAAGCAGGGTGAAACTCTGTGACTAAAACCCGTTCATCGACCGCATCAATTAAGGGGAGTGTGCTACCAGCCATACTGTAGACATGTTTGAGTTCAAGTTTGGGGTAACTTTTTTGGTGACTCAGTTTCTTGAATGCATTGACCCACTGTAAATGCTGTGTGATGGGCATAGCAGAACACAGGTACGCTGACTGCGCGGCTTGTTCACCAAACATTTCATTATCTAAACCGCCATCGGGTAAGGGACGCCATTGTGTTAACAGACGTTGATCTGGTAATTGCAGTTTTTCCTGAGTTGCTAGGCATTCAGCGATCTGATCTTGTGTCGCAAAGTGCTCTCTAATCGCAATTTCGCCCACGCGCATAGCACTGCGACCGCCGTGTTTGACGGAGAGTCTTTTTTCGCTGATAACCAAGGACAATAGCTGCTCGTACTGAGCGAGATTAATGTACTGGCGCTGATATAAAATCCAGCCTAGATCCCATAAAGGGGATTGATCGGCGACAACACTATCCATCTCCCAACGCATCATTTCAGCTAGGTTCATATCACCCGACACATCTGCACTTTGTGTCATTTCTACACGGCTGGGAATGGCATTGATGTGTAATAACACCGTATCGCGCGGTAAATTTTTGCCCGAGGCATTTTTTAACTGAGTGATGACATCCATCATGGCTGCTAAGGGCTCAATTTCGCGTGATGTAGCAGTATGTGTCACGCTTAATTCTTGTTTGTTGCCCGTCACAATACTGGCGTGCAGACCTAAACAATCCGTTTTAAGAACGAGTAATCCTTTACCACTGGGTTTTTTGAGTAATGATTCAAACATCAGGGGCTTACCGTTAGTGTGAGGGTGGGTTGAGTGCCATTAGGAATCACAAGTAACTTACTGATTTGATAGATATCTTCTTCTTGTGGGTCATTGTCATCATCATTCAATAGTAATACTGGGTGTTCACCAACAGGGATGTAATCGCTAGCGTCGGCAGAAGAGTCATTGCGATGCCAGCCACTGATGATGCTGGGTGAAGTTTGCACTGCTGGTATACCTGTTGATGGAGCCTTAGATACATCAACAGCAAAGTGATAGGTTGTCCATAGCTTTGTTGGCGTTCCACCATCAGTGGAGTTACGAAATACAAGAATGGCTAGATGCTGGTCATCCGTTATCGGAATTGCGTTAGAGCTATCGTAATTGAATAGTTGAATATTGATTCCAGTCAAAGGTATTTGCCAATTACTGGCATCAACCGTTATCTCTGGTTTACGACCGCTGTATGCCTCTACTGCTTCAGAAGTAGATAGTAAAAATCCAACATCAGCCCCTTTTTCAATATTATCTGCGTCTGACCCAGATGCTTGACTGCTATCAACAATAAAAGGTTGTCCCCAGCCATCAAGTAAGTCATTATTGCTGTCGACACCGCTGAGTATGTATTGACCAGTGTGACCCTTACGCTGTGTTATTAATGTAACTGCAACGGCATCACTACTATCACTACCAAAGTTGAAATAAGGTGTGGCTTGCTCAAGTTGAAACCATTGTGGAGGTTTCTCGAGTAATTCTGTAATGGCATTTTCACTGGGTAAAACACCATTGTCTACAATAAAGCCCGATAGAATCGGCTGGCCGCGATAGCTTTCACGTTTAATAATGGCATCTTTGATCAAAGCTATCTTTTGAATAGTGTCTTCATACCGTAACTGTTGATCTTGTTCATCAATAAATAGCAATGGCGTGCTGGCAACCAAGGCAATAATAAACAAAACGAGCACTAGCTCAAGTAACGTAAAGCCGCTTTGGTTCGAGGTCTGGGGCAAACTCTTTAATGGAAACATAAAACCAGATCATCCCGTTGAGGGTTAAAGAGAGTAGCCCCAGAACTACAAAGCATCTCTCTAGTACAGTAATTTTGATGACTAGCATTCGACTCTGAATAATCGCAAGCATGCTCATAGGTGCCATTTTCACCTAGACTAACAATGCGATATAGACTGAGATCGTTAATATCTTCGCTTAGGATAAGAAAAGGTCGCCCTATTTTTGAGTCGATATCAATATTGCCATCCGCATCTTTGTACCAAAGATAATAAGGCGAGACAGGTTGATGAGAAAACGCATCTGGCAATGCTAGGGTGGGTACGGTGGTCACACTGCCCGATGTGGGGGAGCTGCTACCATCAGCTTCTAAATCTGTTCCCACATCTACGTAAAACAGTTTGTAGCCTTTAATATACGGACCACGCCAGCCAACACGATAATCTGGGTTCCAGTCACTTCCGAACGGTTTAGTAATAAGAAAATCAATATCGGCTGGTGACTCTATTTCATCACCAAGTTCAGGAAGGGTATTACCATCTGATAGATAGCGATCGACCGCACTTGCTAGCTGGCGAAGGGTGTAATTGGTGGTTTGGTATTCAGCATCTGATTGAGTATTACCAAAACTCATGATGGCACTACCGGCCACAATGGCCATAATCGCGACCACAATCACCAGTTCCAGCATAGTGAAACCAGATTGCTTGGATAGAGTGGTAGATAGAGACAAGCTTGAGTCAGGCATCACAACAGACTTTACTGTTTTACAAAAACGTTTTTAAACAGCAAAAAACAGTTTTGTAAAAAAGACTTTTCGATAAGGAAAACGGTTAACGACATTTGAGTATTCAATCCACATGAACTACAACTTAAAAAGGCTGTGGGTGGGCAACCTCCCACCCACAGCAACTCAGGAGACCTGCTAATCAGGTCATTGGAGTAAGGATTATTTACTCTTCTTCGTTTCCACGTGCTTCGGCAACTTCGTCATCGTAGGCATCACCACCTGCGTCTAGGATAGCTACAACTTGAGCTGGTTCATCATTTTCATCCCAGTTTGCAGGATCACTGCAGTCGTCAGTTTCAAAATCACATGAAGCTATTTTAACGGCCATTGAATAGTGACCGTATTTATCTGGTCCAGCGTTGCCATCTGCAGGTGCTCTAGCAACAATTTCACCAATTAAATCAGAATCTGAGCCGATACCAAATACAGCAACCACGTCATCTTCGTTACCAGTAATTTCACCTGATTCAGCAAGGATCGCAATTTTCATAGCTTCATCATTATCAGCTAAATCTATGGCAGCGCCTGCACCATATTCCCACTCACCATCTTCAATTAGAGGTGTACGGAAGATGAGGTTTGGTTTGGTGACTTCAACTAACTCTTCATTACCAAATGTGACGCCATCAACAGTAACAGTTGTAAGTTCATCATCATCAGCTACGTTTGCATAAGCGTATCTTAATGACGTGAGACCTGCGTCTTTCAGTTTTTCATAACCCACAGCACCTGATGCAACAGTTGCAACAAGCAAGTTGTCAGCAAGGTCAGCCGTTAAACCACCACCAACGCGGGCAACATTTGAGTTGTTTGGATCACCAAGCACAACCGAGGTTCCACCTGCAACACCAGCTGCAGTTAATGAACCATCATTAGTATCAGGCGTCTCATCGGTAGTCAGCAAAGAGTCAAGGTTGCCTGGAATGAGACGTTTTTGGTTGACGTTGTACACTTTCAGACCACTTTCCAATGCCGCCATAGTGTGAACAGTTGTTTTCTGTGCCGCTAACTCTTCCTGACCATCCAGAGAAGAAATAACAGCACCGGCGATGATAGCCAGAATGGCAACAACGACTAATAATTCCAGCAGGGTGAAACCGCCTTGTTTGTTTTGCAGTTTCTGTGCTTTTGCACGCATATCAGCATCTTTGATGACAGAGACATCAGCAGAACGGAATTTGCTGATCATGCTTTTCATTTGTTTGATGTTCATATATTGCTCTCTTCAGGGTTAGTCTCCGCAGCTGCCCCAAGCAGTCTGTTGGTATGACTTTTTTATTTAATTTTTTAGAGGCGAACCCACTTCGCTCTCGATTCAATTACGCTGACAGGTTTGGATTGTCGATAACGAATCGATACTGCTTCCCGCAGTGAAGGATGACTTCCTTCTGCTGGCGTTTTAGAATTTTCATCTCGACCTTGATATCACCAAAACCATCATGCCCAAGCATGTCGTCAAATAATTCCAGTAGCTTGGTTTTTACTGTGTCAATGTTGGTGTCTGTTTTTTCAGTCATGCGATATTCAATTTCTGTTGGTCGGGACGGGAACGAATAATAAACAGGCAATTTATCCTTGCGTGATAGGAAAAATTCCTTTTGTTAAAAATGGCGTTTGCCATGGTCTATATTTGTCGCAGGAAAATACGTTTTGTGATGTGGTTCAAGTTATAGCCGCTGTCAATTTCAGGGATGATGAAAGGAATAACTGTGTGATTCAGTATGAAAAATTATTTAGAGCGGAGTTTTGGCCAATGAGTTTGAGGGGATTAATTAATCTGCGCATTGTGATGTCCGTCTTTGTCATCATTTTGCTAGGTGCCAGTATGACTATATGGCAAGCACGCGAGTCAGTAAGGGAAGAAGTCAGTTCCTCATACAATTTAGCATTGCAAATGGTGGAGTTTGGCCTTAACCAATTTACCCGCAACATGCATACAGAGGGGGAGTGGATAGAACATATCAGTCGCTTGCGTGAGACACGCCACTTGCAAATCAGTGTTTATGACGAAAATGGTCGTGAAACAACCCTTTCTCGCCGTGGTGATGGTGTGCAGAGAGTGCGTCCACCAGAATGGTTCGTTTCGGCGGTGATGACAGATACCATTAGCTCAACCTATGAGATTAAACTGCCTAATGATGCGATACAGCGCATTGTCATTACCGCGGATCCACTGGATGAAATCAACGAAGCCTGGGGAGAATCACTGGTCTATTTCTGGTCGATTGTCCTAATGCTTGGCATTATTTTCCTGGCGATAAATGTGGTGTTTCATTCCATGCTGAAGGCCGTTCAGACTATTTTGTCTGGCTTAAAAAATGTAGAAAGTGGTAATTACGAAGAGCACCTGCCGAGCTTCAGAATCAGTGAGTTTGATGCGATAGCAACTGAGGTGAATAACTTAACAGATGCGCTCAGTGTTGCACGTCGGAATAATCAGGCATTGGCTCGCCACACCATGCAAATTCAGGAAACGGAACGTCGTCATTTATCACGTGAATTACATGATGAAATGGGGCAATCATTGACCGCGGTTAAAGCGATGGCTGTGGCAACAAAACAGCCTGATGCTGAGGTGAATAAAGTCGCTGATTCCATTATCGAAATATGTAATCACTTATCCGGTGTGGTCAGATCCATGATGCGCACATTGCACCCGTTAAGTTTAAGTGACTTGGGTCTATACGCGACATTGACTGATTTAGTGAATGAATGGAAACGTCGACAGCCAATCTTAAAAATCGATCTTAACTGTGAACCTTCCGTAGATGAATTGGACGAAGAAGTATCCATTCATGTGTACCGAATCGTACAAGAATGTCTGACCAATGTGGTTCGCCATGCCAAAGCAGACAGGGTGAATGTGATTGTTAGGCCGACCAGTATTAAAGATGAGCATCGCATCACTATTCTCGTTGAAGATAATGGCGTGGGAGGTGGCTCAACAGGTGATGGTTTTGGATTATTAGCCATGCGTGAAAGAGTGCAGAGCATGGGTGGCGAATTTATTTTTGAATCGACCAGAGGACGTGGCGTCAGAATTCGTGTGTGGATGCCCTTTATAGAGAAAAAACATGACAAATGAACATAAAATCAGCGTTCTACTCGTTGATGACCATGCGGTAGTCCGGGCAGGGTTTCGCATGTTACTGGCTTCTCAGCCCTTTATCGGCGATATCACTGATTTGAATCAAGGCGAGCTTGTCTCTCAGGAATATGAGCGGCTTCAACCTGATGTGGTGGTGATGGATCTATCTATGCCGGGGATAGGGGGGCTGGAAGCGATTCGTCGTCTGCATAAGCAAGATCCCAAGGCAGTCGTGCTGGTTTATAGCATTCATGATGAAGCGATCTATGTAGAGCGCGCGCTCGAAGCAGGAGCCATGGGGTATGTGAGTAAAAATAGTGCGGCAGAAGTGCTTGCTGAAGCGGTCAAAACCGTGGCGGATGGCAAGCGATATATCGAAGAACAACTCATGCCTGAAATTGATGATGTGCGTCACAACGATATTGAGCATTACAGACAAGTGCTGGACTTACTTTCACCACGAGAGTTTGATGTGTTTTGTCGCTTAGCTAAAGGTATGACAGCCCATGAAGTCGCCGCTGATATGCATCTGGGTTATAAAACCATAGCGAACTACAACACGCAGATTAAAAGTAAATTGAGGGTAAACACGGCAGCCGATCTGGCTAATATTGCGGTTGTATTGGGCATTATCAAACCTTGATGACAGAAGGCCAGATACAAACATATCGAATTTGAAGCAGTTGAGATAAAGCAATGACTTGAACCGGTTGTTGCTTTACTGTTTAACTGGCTTTAGAAAAACATAAATGAGGTATGTTGATGACTGTGACCAAGCCGAAGGATCCGATCTATATTCCCCATGCAGGACCAGCTTTACTTGCCACCCCATTGTTGAATAAAGGCACGGCATTTAGTGAGCAGGAGCGTCATGACTTTAACCTGACTGGACTTATTCCAAATCGGTTTGAAACGATCGAAGAGCAGGCAGAGAGAGCTTATCTTCAATACAAAACATTCAAGACGCCTATCAACCAACATATCTACTTGCGTTATCTTCAAGATAACAATGA
Organism: Methylophaga sp. UBA678; assembly: GCF_002299105.1. Taxonomy (NCBI): domain Bacteria; kingdom Pseudomonadati; phylum Pseudomonadota; class Gammaproteobacteria; order Thiotrichales; family Piscirickettsiaceae; genus Methylophaga; species Methylophaga sp. UBA678. The sequence goes on along the minus strand of NZ_DBNG01000027.1, from coordinate 9,520 downwards.
AACCTTGTTTTACTATTTATTAAAAGCGCATCTGGTAGAGATGATGCCGATTATTTATACCCCAACAGTCGGTGAAGCATGTGAACGCTTTTCTGAGATATATCGACGAGCACGTGGTGTGTTTATTTCTTATCCAGATAAAGATCGTATTGATGAAATTTTGCATAACGTGACCAAGGATAAAATTAAGGTCATTGTGGTCACGGATGGCAGTCGAATTCTGGGGTTAGGCGATCAGGGCGTAGGAGGAATGGGTATTCCTATAGGTAAGTTATCGCTCTATACGGCCTGCGCTGGCATTAGTCCGGCATATACGCTACCCATCATGTTGGATATCGGCACAAATAATCAGACCTTGCTGGATAATCCGCTTTATATCGGTTGGAAACACAAGCGTATTAATGACACAGAGTATGATGAGTTCATTGAATTATTTATCAAAGCTATGAAGAAACGCTGGCCTGATGTGTTGCTGCAATTTGAAGATTTTGAACAAAGTAAAGCCTTACCTATTCTTGAGCGTTACCAGAATGAACTATGTTGTTTTAATGATGATATTCAGGGTACGGCTGCTGTAACGGTTGGCACATTATTAGCGGCGTGTCAGGTAAAAAATCAAACATTGTCACAACAAAAAATCGTATTTGCTGGCGCTGGATCTGCCGGTTGCGGCATTGCTGAACAAATCATTTGCCAAATGATGGCAGAAGGATTGGATGAAACACAGGCACGTGAGCGCGTATTTATGATTGATAAAGCTGGTTTGCTTGTTGACGATATGGCTGGGCTATTTGATTTTCAACGCAAGCTAAGCCAGAAATCTCGTATTCGAGAGCAGTGGGGTGTTGATAACAGCATATTAGCATTGGAGGATGTCATTCAATTTGCGCAGCCCACTGTGCTGATTGGTGTTTCTGGACAGGCTGGATTGTTTAATGAGCGTTTGATAAAAAATCTGTTATCACACTGTGAAAGGCCGATTATCTTTCCTTTGAGCAATCCCTCTAAACAAATTGAAGCCATACCTGAATCGTTGATTCGCTGGACCGATGGTCAAGCGATTATAGCGACAGGCAGTCCATTTGAGCCGGTTCACTACCAGGATAAAACTTACCCTGTAGCACAATGTAATAACAGTTATATTTTCCCAGGCATTGGTTTAGCTGTTATTGCTGGGCAGATAAAACACATTACGCCCGAAATGATGATGGTGGCCAGTGAGGTGCTTGCTTCAGCGTCACCGTTTGTGAATGGCAAAGGCAGTGATTTATTGCCAGCATTAGAAAATATTGCTGAGTTGAGTAAGAAAATGGCATCACAAATTGTGAAACTCGCTCAACAACAAGAATTAGCTCCCTTTATTTCTGATCAAGAACTAGAGCAAAAAATTGAGAAAATCTTTTGGTGTCCTGATTACCGCGAATATAAGCGAGTGAGTATTTAGGAAAAACTTCCTGATTACCATTTGGTAAAATTTTAAGAAATAGGAATTTTTCCTGTTCTGTTCAATGGATGTTATAATTCACCCACAAGTTTGATCATTGCTCTTGTGGGTAGAGACTGATCTTTTTGATCTAATCTAATAAGGAGCTCAACACTATGACTTCAATGTTCTTGAAGACCATTCCCGCTGCCATCGCTTTAACTCTCAGTTCAACCGCTTTCGCTGATACGGATAACTATGATTTAGATGATATCCGCAGTTGGGATATCGTGAAAATTGAAACATGTTTAGATGCGGCATTAGACACTATTCCTGGTCATGCTCGTAAAGTCGAAATGAAAATGGAAGGTGATGATCCTATCTACGAATTCGACATTGAAGCGAAAGCTGATGGCAACATTTACAATGTGGAATGTAACGCTGAAGAAGGTTTCATTGCAGAGATTGAGCGTGAAGTGGATGCTAACGATCCTGTTTTCAAAAAATTAGCTAAAATCTCACAAGCGGAAGCCAGAGAGTTCGCTTTATCTATTCACCCAGGTGAAGTCGTTGCTTCTGAATACGAAGTGGGTTTTGACGGTGATGCGACCTACGAATTTGATATTCAAAGCATTCATGGCTATGAAGTCAAAGTCGATGTGGATGCAACCACTGGTGAAATTGAAGAAGCCAATATCGAATTGTATGAAATTGGTATGGAAAAAGAATAAGTTAGTTTATTCTGAAATAAAAAAAGCCGCTGTTCATCAGCGGCTTTTTTTTGCTCACAATCAGAGAGTGGGTTAGCTCAGAGCCTTAAGTTGTTGTTCAAGTAAGGCATAGGATTGTTTGAGCTCTGCTAATTTCTCTTTTTCTTTTGCCACGACCTCAGCAGGTGCTTTGGCGACGTAATTTTCATTCGACAGCTTGCCTGAAGATTGTTTGATGACTTTATCCAGCTTCGCCATTTCTTTATTCAGGCGGTTGATTTCAGCCTCTTTATCAATCAAACCTTCCAGCGGAATCAGAATTTCCATTTTACCCACTAATGCTGTTGCAGCTGCAGGTGCAGCGCCTTCCAGAATTTCAATTGATTCAAGGTTCGCCAGACGGCTCAGGAACTGCTGATTACTGCTCAGAATGGCTCTATCTGATTCAGAAGCATCTTTGAGCAAGACCGGCAATGTTTTCTTCGGTGCAATATTCATTTGCGAGCGAATAGAACGTATGCCTGTAATAAACTGCATGACCCATTCCATCTCGGTGACCGCCGTATGATCAACCTTATTCTCATCGGCTAAAGGATAAGGCTGACGCATAATAGTCTCACCGTATACTCCAGCGAGCGGGGCAATGGTCTGCCAGATTTCTTCTGTAATAAACGGCATGAAAGGATGTGCCATTCTTAATGTGGCTTCCAGCACGCGTACCAGTGTACGACGTGTACCACGTTTGGCTGCATCAGAAGCGGATTCGCTATTTAATACCGGCTTGGATAGCTCTAAGTACCAGTCACAGTAGTTATTCCAGATAAATTCATAAATACCTTGAGCAGCGTGATCAAATCGATAAGCTCCAATCGCTGCACCGACTTCTTTTTCAGCGATTTGCAATTGCGAAATAATCCAGCGATCCGCCAGACTGAGTTCCACTTCATCATTGTCAACACCGGTATCTTGTCCTTCGGTGTTCATCAAAACATAACGCGCCGCATTCCATAATTTATTACAGAAATTACGGTAGCCAGCGATACGATTCATATCAAAGTTGATATCACGGCCGGTAGAAGCGAGCGAAGCAAAGGTAAAGCGCAGTGCGTCTGTACCATGGGGCTCGATGCCATCCGGGAATTCTTTGCGTGTCGCTTTTTCAATTTTTTCAGCCAGTTGTGGCTGCATCATGCCCGAGGTACGTTTTTGTACCAATGTTTCTAAATCAATACCGTCGATGATATCGATAGGATCTAGCACATTACCTTTGGATTTTGACATTTTATGGCCGTGCGAATCACGAACCAGACCGTGAATGTATACTTCTTTGAACGGCACATCATCCATGAAATGAATGCCCATCATCATCATTCTGGCTACCCAGAAGAATATGATGTCAAAACCGGTAACCAACACATTACCCGGATACCAGGTTTTTACTGCCTCATCCTCTTTAGGCCAACCCAGAGTTGAGAAGGGCCAAAGTGCTGAGGAGAACCAGGTATCAAGTACGTCTTCATCCTGAGTTAGTTGAATGTCTGCAGCGAGGTTATTCTCAGCTCGAACAGCCTCTTCATCATGACCTACATAAACATTGCCTTGCTGATCGTACCAGGCAGGAATGCGGTGACCCCACCAGAGTTGGCGCGAGATACACCAGTCCTGGATATCACGCATCCAGCTGAAATACATGTTTTCATAAGACTTAGGTACAAACTTCACTTTGCCTGTTTCGACTGCTTCAATAGCTGGTTTGGCCAGTGTTTTTGCATCGACATACCATTGATCTGTCAGCATCGGTTCAATGACGACGCCACCACGATCTCCATAAGGTACCGTCAGATCATGATCTTTGATTTCTTCCAGCAGACCTGCTGTATCAAAGTCGGCGACAATCGCTTTACGTGCGGCAAAGCGCTCTAATCCACGATAGGCTTCCGGAATACTGGCTTCAATGTCAGTATTGGCACTGCCATCGGTGTGGAATATTTGTGGAACATCACGTACATCAGCGTTGAGTGTGAAGATATTGATCATGGGCAGACCACAACGCTTGCCAACTTCATAGTCATTGAAATCATGGGCTGGTGTTACTTTTACCGCGCCCGTGCCTTTTTCCATATCGGCATGTTCATCACCCACAATCGGAATGCGTCGATTAACTAACGGCAATAGAATCTCTTTGCCAATCAGATCCTTGTAACGTGGATCTTCAGGATTCACAGCGACACCTGTATCACCCAGCATGGTTTCTGGACGGGTAGTGGCGACAACGATGTAGTCCTTGCCTTCACTGGTGGTCAATCCATCAGCAAGCGGGTAGCGCAGATGCCACATATGACCTTTTTGTTCGCGGTTTTCTACTTCCAGATCAGAGATGGCGGTGTGGAGTTTGGGATCCCAGTTAACCAATCGTTTTCCACGATAGATCAGGCCTTCTTTGTATAATTTCACGAAGACGTGTTTCACCGCTTCAGACAAATCGTCATCCATGGTGAAACGATTACGGGACCAATCCAGTGAGGAACCAAGACGACGTAATTGACGCGTGATGTTACCGCCGGATTCTTCTTTCCATTCCCAGATACGTTTGGTGAAGTCATCACGACCAAGATCGTGACGTGTTTTTCCTTCAGCGTTAAGTTGGCGCTCTACCACCATCTGCGTGGCAATACCGGCATGATCGGTTCCGGGTTGCCATAAGGTATTGTCACCTTTCATTCGATGATAACGAGTCAAGGTATCCATGATGGTGTTATTAAAACCATGGCCCATATGCAGGCTACCGGTCACATTGGGTGGGGGTAGCATAATGGCGTAGGGTGAACCTTCACCTGTCGGCTTAAACTCGCCAGCCTGTTCCCATTTCTGGTACCAGCGTTGCTCAATTGCGTCAGGGGTGTATGTTTTTTCCATGTGATGTCTTGTCTGTCTGGTCGGTGTACGGAGTATACAAACGTCGTTTGTATACGATACAAAATAAACGACGCATTATACCTGCTGTGAGAACATCTGTTCAGGGGGAATGTTGGTTTTGAGTTTTTCTAGCGGTAGTGGCGTGGTTTATACGTGGAAAGTTTCGATTTCATAGCCACGTTGTTTGTAAAACTGAAACCGTTGACGACCAGCCTGTTTGCTGGATTCATTATCGTCAATAATTTCTGCCACACGCTCAAACTGACTAAAAAATAGAGGTTGTTCATCTGTCAGGTTAATCATCACATCCATTAGTCTTGGAGGCTTTTTGTCCTGATAGCCGATGAGAACCGGGCTTTGATTATCGGATTGATCGGTCACTTCATGAGGGACAAAACTATCTGGTCGAATTCCCCAGAGGGCCGTGTCCATTGACTGACCTTCCTGTTCAGATGCGGTGTGGATATAGATTTGATGACCTTGATGATAGGCCTTTTCAGCAAGACGGCAGGCAAATGCCTGCCGCTTGTCTAGCTCGCTTGATTTAAGAATATAGAAGCTGATTCGAGTCATGGTTACTGATTGGACTCGATACGATTTAGCAGATATTGAACTAACATCGGCACGGGACGACCAGTAGCGCCTTTGTTTTTTCCGCTATTCCACGCCGTACCCGCAATATCAAGATGCGCCCAGGTAAATTTCTCTGTAAACCGAGAAAGGAAACAGGCCGCTGTCACACTACCAGCTTCTTTACCACCGACATTGGCGATGTCGGCAAAATTGCTGTCCAGCAAGGGTTGATAGTCATCCCACAAAGGCAATTGCCATGCACGATCAAAACTATCATTACCGGCTTTTAACAAGTCATCAGCCAGTTGTTGATTATTAGCCATTAAACCTGTCGTTGTACTGCCCAAAGCCACAATGATAGCGCCAGTCAGTGTGGCAATATCAATGACGATTTCAGGATCGAAGCGCTCGCTGTAGGTGAGTGCGTCACACAAGATTAAGCGGCCTTCAGCATCAGTATTAAGAATCTCGATGGTTTTACCGGCCATGCTAGTGACGATATCACCTGGTTTGTTGGCATCACCATCAGGCATGTTTTCAGAACTTGGCACCACACCCACCACGTTGATCGGCAGATTTAATTCTGCCACTGCTTGCAGCGTGCCAAGCACGCTCGCTGAGCCACACATATCATATTTCATCTCATCCATGCCTTGAGATGGTTTGAGTGAAATACCACCGGCATCAAAGGTGAGTCCTTTACCCACTAATACGACTGGCTTGCTGTCGCCCGTGCCTTTGTATTCCATGGTGATTAATTTGGCAGGCTGGCGGCTGCCGCGCGATACGGAGAGTAGAGAGCCCATGCCTAGCGCTTCCATATCTGCTTCTTCTAATACGGTGGTATTGATCGAAGCATATTTTTCTCCCAAAGCAACAGCTTGTTCTGCCAGGTAAGTTGGGGTACATACGTTGCCTGGAAGATTCCCAAGTTCACGAGCCAGATTCATCCCTGCGCCGATGGCTGCACCTTGTTCAGCTGCTTTTTGAATGTCAGCAGCATCTTGTTCAACAGAAATAGTGCAGGCTAGCAGCGGTTTTTCGACCGCTTTCGTTTCAGATTTCGTTTGTGAATATTTATACAATGCTGTTTCTGCATTGCAGGCAATTTGACGAGCTTTCCATGCAGTACTGCGATCGTTCACTTCGATATCAGTAAAACTACAGACGGCTTTCTCAGCACCACTTTCATTCAGCGCTACAATCGCTGCAGATGTGGCGGTGTTAAAATCATTTTCTGTTGTTTTTGTTTTTTTGCCGAAGCCGACTAGTAATACTCGAGGGCTGTTTATCTCAGCTAGATTGTGAAGGAATAAGATTTGTCCTGGTTTTCCGCTGAAGTCACCATTATCAACGATACGCTTGATTTGGCCTTGTGAAGCTTTATCAAGTTGTTGGGCGGAAGGGCTGAGTTCACCCTCGTTGTATATACCAACGGCAATACAATCGGTTTGCTGAGATGCAAGGGCATCACTAGTGACAAAATACTGCATGGATTTCTCCTGTAAGGACAATTTGGTTTAGACTTCGTTATTTTAGTGTGTCAGATAATACCAATCTATTCTAACCAAGACTCTTAATTCATGCGCAACGTTCCACAACAGATTTTTTCCTGGCTATGGGTCATAGACCGCTACATGCTCAAGGAATTTGTGATTAACCTGATGGCAATTACAGGAGTTCTTTGGTTAATTTATATCTCTACACGATTTGCGCGCTACCTGGCTGAGGCAGCCGTCGGCAATATGCCTGCCGATGTTATTTTTAGTCTGCTCGGTTTCAGTTCGCTTGGCGCTCTGTCTATCTTGCTACCCATAGCAGCATTTCTGGGAGTGATGCTCACACTCGGGAGAATGAGTTCCGATAATGAGCTGACAGTGATGGCCGCCTGTGGCATTTCGCGTAAACGAATCATTAGAAATGTGTTGATATTTTCCGGTGTTGTGGCAGGCATAGTCGCGTATCTGTCGCTAACTATTGTGCCTAGTGTCTTGGCTGAACGCTACGAACTTGAGCAAAAAGCTAAAATGTCTGCGAATACGACTGGGTTGGTTGCGGGTAGTTTTAAAGAAAGTCGAAATGGCGACTGGACATTTTATTCTGAAAAACTTAGTAGCGATAAACAGTTAATGGAAAACGTATTTATCGAAATTCACCGCAAGAACAAGCCGCTGATTTTTCGTTCTGATACAGGCCATTTTGAAGTGGATGTCGATACCGGCGATAAATTTCTGGTACTGAATGACGGTTATCGCTACGAAGGAAAAGCAGGCCAACAAGATTTCACAATTGCAGAATTTGAGTCACACAGTTTGTTGGTAGAAAAAGGCGATGATGGACAAGTCAGAGAACGCCATAAAGCGCTCCCGACCAGTGTGTTATGGCAACGCGGCGGTTTGGAAGATATTGCTGAAATTCAATGGCGAATTTCTGCTGCCATCATGACGCTTGTGTTGTGTATATCAGCTATTCCATTATCTAATGCCGGCCCCAGACAGGGTCGTTATGCGGGCTTTGTTCCCGCCGTTTTGCTTTACATTATCTATAGCAATTTGCTTGGCGTGAATCAGGCATGGATTGAAAAAGGCAGTATTAGTGTCGGTGTCGGAATGGTTTGGGTTCACCTACTAATGGCGATGATCATGCTGTTTTTGATGTATAGACAAAAAATCCAACGACTGCTCACACAACAAAAACGAAGACGTCAGCAATAATGAAAATTCTTTCCAGATATATCGCATCTCATATTCTGTCCAGCACTTTTGTTGTGTTATTGGTGCTTCTTGGGCTTTATACCTTTATGGATTTTGTGACTGAGCTAGACGATCTTGGCAAAGGACAATATCAACTTCTCGATATTCTCAGCTATCTAGCCTTAACCATGCCAAAACGTATCTATGAATTACTACCTGTGGTTGCGTTATTGGGTAGTGTGATTGGCTTAGGGAATTTGGCAAGTCAGAGTGAACTGGTGGCTATGCGAGCTGCGGGTATATCAATCAAAGATATCAATAAGTCTGTGATGATCGTAGCGGCTATTCTCGTATTAATAGCGATTGTCGTTGGTGAGGTCATCAGACCAGTAACAGAAGAACATGCCAGAGAATTACAGTCTGTGGCACAGACTGGCACCGTCGGTACGCGTTCTGAGCATGGCTTCTGGACAAGAGATGGTAATCATTTTAATCATATAGAACGTATTAATAGTGATGGAACATTTACCAATATTGCCATTTATGAGTTTGACGGGGCCAATAGATTACGGGCACTGACTAAAGCCAGTAGTGCCAAGTACGAAGATGATGGGTGGATATTAAACGATGTCGTGCAAAGTACTATTGATGAGAATGGTGTAAAAGTCAGTTCAACTACACATGCTCGTTGGAAGTCACAATTGAATCCAGGCATGTTAAATGTGGTGGTGGTGCCGCCTGAGTTTTTGGCGGTATGGAATTTATTGGATTATATCTCTTTCCTTGAGACAAACCATCAGTCAGTCGCTCAGTACGAATTGGCTTTCTGGAGTAAAGTAATGATGCCGCTCAGTACGGCAGTTATGGTCTTGTTGGCTGTGCCATTTATCTTTGGACCATTACGCTCATCACCCATTGGCGGCAGAATCCTGGCTGGCGTTTTGATTGGCTTAGGTTTTTACCTGTTTAATCAAAGTTTTCAGCATATCGGTTTGGTTTTTGGGTTATTGCCTTGGTTGGCCGCATCGTTTCCAACATTATTATTTGCCGGTTTAGCATGGTGGATGAACAAGCGAGTGAAATAGGCTGTTGATGAGATAGTGGAAAATAGCTTGTTGATAAAAATGAATGAAATAATGCCAGAAGAATCTGTCATGAATTGACAGATTAAAGATGGCGTCCCCTAGGGGGTTCGAACCCCTGTT
>NZ_DBNG01000026.1:0-14124 GCF_002299105.1 Methylophaga sp. UBA678 | reverse complement strand
CCAGAGCCAGAGCCAGAGCCAGCATTCCAGACAGAAGCAGAACGTTTACGCTTACTGATGACGGCTGACGACGAAACTGAAGAAGTTGATGCTGAGCCTGAAGTGGCTGAAGAAAGCCTTTCAAGTGATGAAGAGAGTTCAGTACCGTCTGAAGAAATTGCAGAAATGCGTTCAGAGCTCGATGAGCTGCGTGAAAAAGTACGCGCCAGAACGGCACAACTTCGTGCAGAGGCGAAAGCACGTAGCCAACAAACAGAGGTAAAACCTGAACCAGAAAGCACAGTTGATATGGCGAGTTCAGAACCGGCTTATGAACAGACGCCTGAGACTGAGACAGTAGACATTGAAGAGACTGATTCAATAGATGATGCTGACTCCCTGCCTGTCAGCGAGGATTCACAAGATGATTCTGAGCCAAATTTATCTTTATCTGATAATGCCGACTTGTCTGAGTCTGTTGTTGAGGAAGAGTTTGATCTGGATGAGGTTGCACAAACTGTTGAGGATGAACTCACTGATATCGAGCCAGAGATAGAGCAAACAACATCAAGTTCTGTGACTGAGAACGATTTGAACTATGACGTTAACATCATTGATGAACGTCAGCTTGACGATAATTCAACGCGAATTTCGGCCATGTATCCAGCATCAGATGAGCAAGCAGATTCACCCCTTGTTGATGCGGCAGAGCAAGCGACTTCCGATGTAGAGCAGTATTTCAGTGAGGATGAACTTGATATCGGTGAACCTGTGAATCTGGTTGATCCGAAATCTGCTGTATCGGATATGTGGCAGGATCTGACTGAAGAACCATTGCCTTCTGATGATGACTTGGATCAGATGTTTAAAGAAATCAAAGATCTTGAAAATGCTTCTGATAATGAAGAAGGCGAGGACGACGAAGATGTTGATACTCAACAGCAGGATCGATTGCAGTCAATATTGTCTTCGATACCGTCTTTTTCGCAAATGAATAAGAAAAAAGATGAGGATTAGTCAGTAGGTTTCATCGCCGCGTTTCATCGCTATTTTTTGACTGCGGTGAAACGCTGATTCTGTTAAAATCGCCGGCAGTTTTTGCTGGGATAAAAAATGACAGAACAAGTCCATGATGTAGCCATTATCGGTGGTGGCGTATGCGGTACAGCACTGATGTATTTGCTCACTGAATACACCGATATACAACATATCGCTCTGGTTGAAAAATACGACCATGTTGCCAAAGTGAACTCTAACGGCAGAAATAATAGTCAGACGCTTCACTGCGGTGATATTGAAACGAATTACACCCTTGAGAAAGCCGCAAAGGTCAAAGCCGCGGCCCAGATGATTGTCAACTATGCTGATGAGCTGGCAGAACGTGATGAAATCATTTTTAAATACCCCAAAATGGTATTGGGCGTGGGTGAAAAAGAGTGTGCCATGTTACGTGAGCGTTTCGAACGTTTCCGCACCGTCTTCACTTCAATGCAGCTGCTGGAAAAAGAGCAAATCGCTGAGATCGAACCCAATGTGGTGATGGTCGATGGCAAGATGCGTGAAGAACCTTGTGTGGCATTGGCTGTGTTAGATGAATATTCAGCAGTGGATTACCAGCGTTTGGCTGAAAGCTTTGTCGAACAGGCACAAAAGCGAACAGATAAAGATCTCAAGCTATTTCTGAACAGTCACGTTGAAGACATCATTGAAAAAGATGGTGTGTTTTCAATTGTTACCCAGAACGCGGTTATCAAAGCCAAAACAGTCGTCGTTTCTGCTGGTGGACACAGCCTGCTATTAGCCCAGCAAATGGGATATGGTCTTGAATTCTCCTGTTTACCCGTTGCCGGTAGTTTCTATTTCACTCCGCCCTTACTCAATGGCAAGGTTTACACTGTACAAAACGACAAATTGCCTTTTGCCGCAGTGCATGGGGATCCAGATGTGTTGATTGAGGGTAAGACTCGCTTTGGACCCACTGCGTTGTTATTACCCATGCTGGAACGCTACAACAGCAAAACCTTTTTTGAGTTCTTACGTGTATTAAAGCTGGATTCACGAGTGATGAAAGTCTTCTGGGATTTGTTTAAGGTCAAAGACATTCGTAACTACATTCTGAAAAACTTCCTGTTTGAAGTACCACTGCTACGCCGCTGGTTGTTTATGAAAGATGCACGAAAAATCGTACCTTCTCTGCAATTAAAAGATGTCACCTTTGCCAAAGGTTTTGGCGGTGTTCGTCCTCAGTTAATTGATAAAAAATCATCTCAATTGATGCTGGGCGAAGCGAAAATCAACCCGGGTACAGGTATCGTCTTTAATATGACTCCTTCACCAGGAGCGACCAGTTGTCTGGAAAACGCCGAACTGGATTTACGATTTGTGTGTGGGCGACTTGGGGCACAGATAGATGAAACCCGTTTAAGAGCTGACCTGCACTGATAAGACTAAAATTTGTTTTAGTCTTCGATTCAGCAGCCGATATAGCTTCATATAAGCATACTAGTTTTTGGATGGAGACAGCATATGACACTGCATTCTGCTCAGGCGGCTAATGCCGGTAAGGCATCAGAGAAGACTCAGGTTTTCACCTTCTTTATCGAAGACATGATGTTTGGTCTCAATGTCGATTATGTGCTGATGCTGGGGCAGGATGTCGACTCCGTTCAAAAGGTCCCGGTGGAAGAACGTGGTCTGAAAGGGGTGATTAAATATCAGGGTATTGTGGTGCCGGTATTGGATTTTGCCCACCGGGTGGGTGTTAACTCTGGTATCGATAGTAAGGCCAAAATCATCGCCGAATTGAAGCTGCATGAGCAGGAGCTCAATGAGTGGGTCAATGCGCTGGAAATGGCCGTCAAAAATAGCAGTGAATTCACATACTCTACAGACTTGAAAAAAAGCCAATTTAGTCAATGGCGAAAACAGTTTCAAACCAGAGATGACACTTTGATGGAGTTATTGTCTTTGTTTGATGTGACTCAGCAGACACTCTATGAAATGGCAGAACGTTTGCTTACACTGAGCAATAGTGGCAACAGTCAGGATGCAATGGAATTATTGCGCCGCGAACGTGGTGCCACCATCCAGCGCATGAGTACATTATTTGCTCGTGCTGTTGAGCATTTACAAGCTGCTATGAGACAAGTCTTGTTATTCGTGACTGAAGATGGAAAAACGCCCAGATTTGCATTGTTGATAGACGAAATAAACGATGTGATTAGCTATGACGCGAGTGAGTTTCAGGCTAGTAATGCGGGCGCCCTGGCTCAGTTAAGTCAGATAGCAAAAGTACTGGATGGTATCTATACACGAGACAATAGCCCCGATTGTCTTTATTTCAATATTGATAAACTGATTGATGAGCCAATCTTAGTCACCTAACTTTTCAGTTTGGTTGAAGATGAGCGCATGAGTCGAGCCCCGTTTATTTTTTTGCCCGTTTACTCCCCGAACTGTCTGTGGTTATAACTCATAAAACTTAGCAGTGTTTTGTGAGCGTTACTTAGTGAACCTTTAAGGATGAATTAACTGTGTTTTCAAAAAAACTAAAACAACAAATAGCAGCATTAGAGCGAGAACTGAAAGAGAGAGAAAAACAACATCAAACGCAACAAAATGAGCTGATATCCCAGCTAGCTCAAAAAGAGAGTGAAATAGCGAGTTTAAAAAGACAGCTCAGTCAGGGTGAAGGACTGATAGGTGTTCAGTTAGAAGGCGGCAAGATGCTTCAAACTGTCCGTGATGGATTATTACAGAGTGCAACAAGTCTTAGGGAAGAGAGAGAAACGCTGGATCAGTTAAAAGAGATTTTTGCTCAGACCACACAAGCCGTTGAGAAATTAAATCAACGAGCTGAAACCATTAATGCTCATGCAAATGAGAGTATTACAGTTGTTGGGGTGCTAGATAAAACAGCTAACGATATCAATGTATTGGTTGCCACCATTCAAGAAATCTCAGAGCAAACTAACTTACTCGCGTTAAATGCTGCGATCGAGGCCGCCAGGGCCGGTGATGCCGGTCGAGGTTTTGCTGTTGTTGCCGATGAAGTCAGAAATCTTGCCTCAAAAGCCCATGATGCCAGTGACAAGATTGAATCATTAGTCAGTCAGGTTCTAAATCAGACCAGTAATATCAAAGGCATGGTGCAGGACAATCAAGAAGGTGCGCGTGAAGTATCGACCTCATCAGAACAAATTGGGGCTGTAGTGAGTGAAGTGCTACAGCGTTCAAATCAAATGCAAAAGATTATTCTGATGGCATCAACGGCCTCATTTCTCAATACGGTGAAGTTAGATCACGCTGTCTGGAAAAATCAGATTTATGCCGCTATCGATACTGAGAATTATCAATTTTCCGTAAACGATCACACTCAATGTCGACTGGGCGAATGGTACTATCGCGGAGCGGGTGCCAGTGAGTACGTATCACTTAGTAACTATAAATCTATCGAAAAACCGCATGAACAGGTTCATGTTTCTGGTAAAGCGGCGATTCAAGCGGCAGCGAATGGTGATAAAGCAGAAACACTCAATATGTTGTCGGCGATGGAGCATGCCAGTATTCAGGTAGTCAGTGCCATTGATGACTTACTGGATGAATACTTCAATCAACTGCATCGCTACTCAAAATAAAAAATAAACATGCTTAACAGTGGGGCATCCTCTTTTGAGGATGCCCCATTTTTATCAACTTAGCGGGAAATGCTCCAAATAAGGGCAGGCTTATTAAGATAAGCGCTCTCATCTATATTGATAAATCTCTTTGCTTGTAAATTAAAGTTATTGATTTTATTGAATTAATAATGCCAGAGTAGCCATTGCACTTTGCCTCAGTAAACAGCGGTTCATTTTTTGCTTAATCTCTTATTCTTAGCCATTCTGGGGATCTACATCATGTTCAGTCAGTCCGCTACGTTTGATGATGTGAATCAACATGCTCACTCCCTGCAAAATTGGCCACAGGAATACGATCAAATAAGTACAGGGAGGTTTGAAGGCTTTCTTGAAGATATTCAGCTGGATTCGGTTCGTGTGTTTAGAGAACGCATGAAGCAGAGTGTGGTTCAGGATACGCATACGCCGAAGGGTAAAATCAGTTTGATGATTCCACATCATGTTGAAGCGAGTGATGCCTCAGAACAAGCACGTCAGATTTTGTCATCGGGTATTACCTTATTACCGTATGAAAGCGACTTTTCCTTTGTGGGGCCAGCTCAACTCGACTACAGCATTGTTTCCATTGACCATCAGCCATTAGCCGAACTGTTGAGTCACGATACTTATACTCGACTGATTGGGTTTAAAAAAAGTTACGGTGTCAAAATGGACGCTGACATGCTCAACACCTTACGCCATGATCTGGCATTGCTCGTAGATAATCTGAGAACTGTGAATCAGACTGCGACCTATGCTAAACAGTTACTCAAAGCGATAGAGGATAAAATAATCCAGTTTGCTTTGACTATTTACGAAAGCGAAGAAACGCATAACAACTCGTTGAAACGTCTTGGCAATCAACACAACTATATTGTGCAGCGTTGTCATGAGTATGTGGCCTCCAGTGAAGGAAGTTGTGCCAGTATTGTGGATATATGCAAGGCCTTGTCTATCCCACACCGCACCTTGAATTATAGTTTCCATAAAGCGACAGGCACTTCACCGATGCAATATCTGCGAGCCGTAAAGCTCAATGCAGCCAAACGTGAACTAATAACAAGTGGTCTTTCAGTCACTGATGTGGCAGCTAATTATGGCTTTTTCCATATGGGCTATTTTTCTCAGGAATATCGTCGTTTATTTGGAGAATCGCCGAGCATGACGCGTAAACGCTACGCTGATCGAGTTTGATTTCCAGTAAAAGAAACCCGACAAAATAAAGAGCAGACCACCGATAAATTGATCCTGAATGGATGATAGCTGCAGCCAGGCGGGTAGATGACTCATCATCATATGATGCTGATGATGACTGGTATGTGTATCCGCATACATCGTAGGAAAGATAAACATCAACAGCCCCCATAGTAATAAGGGCATCACCACTGTGACATTATTTAATTTCTGCCAATAAGATGATTTTTGATGGTGACTGAGCATGGATAAACATAAGGCCAGCCCACTTAATGCCATTAACCATTTCATACCGCTATAGATAATGGCACTCTGCATTAACAGTGGATGGAATGACGGTAACATCCATACCCAGGTCAATACTGCAAAAATGCTCATCAATAACGTAGTAGGCCAATGCGATAAGGTGTTATGTGCTCTGGTAATGGATGACTCTTTATGACGTAAAGCGCCAATCCATAATAATGGGGCAAAATGATGCACCATGACGCTTTGTAAACTGTGCAAGCTAATCGAATAACGAGCCAAGTCATCAAACCACGGCAGCATGCCAAGCAAAAATACCAGGTTACCAGTGAGAAATATGCCCGGTTTCGCCAGTAAGTTTTTCTTAACAGCCCATTGTTGCAGCGTGATAATGACTATCACGCTGCACAATAAATCCACTGAAACTAACCACATCTGACTATTCAGAACAGCAGCTTGAGCCAGATTTTACCGAACCGGTCACGGTATCAACGCTATGGTTATTCCCTTCAGCAGGCACATCCATTGCCGCATTACCCATAAAGAAGTTATTGGGTTTCAAGGTAAAGCCAACATACTCCACTGGCATGATGGGGAAGTCCTCTGGTTTACATACATGTGTGTGACCAAAGGTATGCCAGACCACGATATCCGTATTTTCAATCGGACGGTCTTTTTGCACGTAATACGGTAAACCTTCACCTTTATTTTGATTAGGATAAAAGCCGGACGCATTCATCTCGGCCGGATCATAAGGCGTTACCCATAAATGCTTTTTAGCAAAGCCAGCACGCTTGGCAACATAACTATTATTGTGAGCCAGCATCACCGGGTTATGCTCAGCAACGAGTTTATAGCCGGTCGGATTACCCACGGCGTTGATGCTGTTGGGGTTGATAATTTTCCAGAACCGGCCGGTTTGACCATTGGCTTCACGAGCCGCTTCCAGTTCTGTTTTTAACACGGTAGCTTCTGTATTAAACAAATTGCCCCATGGGTTTTCATCTTCATCCATTTCGCGTGGCGTGAAGTTGGTTTCGACCACCGAATTATTTTCACCATCAAGCATCATATGCAGACGAGCACTGAAGAAATGCTGATGGGTTGGGCCATAGATTTCGGGTGTCACCATGCCACCAAACTTGGGTTTTTCACCAGGAACCAACGCACCTGTTTGAATAATACCGGTCAGTTTGGTTTCTTGTTGAATGGTGCCATCCTGATAGAGGTACCAATAGAAACCATAATCATAGTTACCCACTGTACAGAAGAAGCTGATAACCAAACGACGTGAGCGACGCATTTCATAGGTTTCACTGCGGAACTCGTAATGTTTCCATAAGGTGCCGTAATCTTCCTCATGCATACAGACGGCATTTTTCATCAAGAATGGCACGCCATTATCATCGACGGTTGGAATATCAAAATAACGAATCGCACCCAGGCAGTCACAACCCAGTTCTAGCTGATTAGCCAGGCGGCCCAGACCATATTCACCACCATCAAATGCACATTTCCAATAGTGGTTCAGGTTCGTGTCAGAGTAGGGCACAGCCATATCATTGATACTGGCACGATAAATAATCGGGCGCAGACGATTACCATCCTGATAACTTAATTGGTTAAGGACTAAACCTTCGCGTGGGTTATAACCCAAACGGAACTGCCATTTTTGCCAGTTCACTTTCCAGCCATCAACGGTGAAGCTAACGCCTTCAGGCTGTGTAATCTGTAACGGTTTTAAATCTTCACGTGGTTTAGCCAGTGATGGGGTGTCGTAATTATGTTTGGTTTTGGGGACGGGAATATTCTGACCATCATCTAACAACTCGATGACCTTGCCTTCATTTAAATCGATAATCGCCACCAGACCATCAATAGGTCTTGCATAGCCATTATCGACAATTTCATCACGAACGAAGGCCACACCTCGCATTAAGCGTCGACCACGGTATTTTTCTTCATCACCAAAATAACCAAATGACCATGGGTCAATTTGAATGGTCTCAATATCTTTATCGGTTAAGCCACGACGTTTCACCGCTTCAATAAAACCAGGATCGGCCTGAACGATATCGACACAGGTGAAGAACTCTTCCATCATGATGGCCGGTTGTCCGGTCACTTCAGGATCAATCTGTTCCCAACGTGTAATAGTGTTGGTATTAAGATCAATCATCGCTTCATGAATATCACCTGTGGCTTTATCCAGTACTACCGCAAAGGCTTGGCGTGAAAATGGCTGACCTTTTTCAAAAGCTAATACTTCCGCTTTTGCCGGTTCTTCAAGCTGCACATAAGGAAAACGACACTCAGCACCCAAGCCTTTTTCTTTTCTGAGTAAATCAGAAGCGATAGCAATTTCTTCTATCGTGAGTGGATCAAGTGGATGAATGGCTTTAACGCCAGGTGTGGTTTCGGGTTTATAGGATGTTTCTAATGCGTGATTCATAGTGACCTCGTCGTATTGTTTTTCTGCTATCAATACTAGTGAGATCTGAATAGACCAATATCGCAAAGTGGCAAAAATCGACATCCATGTCGTGCTGGAAAGTCTGAGTTTAGTCTGGCGCTTCTATTCTTGGTTTGTTAAAGCCTTTTTGTTCCATGCAATTTTCAAAAGCGGGGAGGTTACCACTGCTAGTTTCATGGCAGTCTTTTACGGCTGATTTCAGCTGTTCATCAACTTCTTTAGATGGTGCAGGTACAGATGACTGTGGCTTTTCATCAAATCCCTTTTGTTCCATACAGCTATCGAATGATTCAACACTACCCTGGGCAGAATCACGGCAGGACTTCATTGCGTCTTCCAATTCTTTAGGCACCATGCTGTTATCAACAGCATAAGATGGGGCCACCATGGCAAAAAGCAGTGTGATAAAAACGCCTGATATACATTGTTTATGCATAAAAACTCCTTTTAAAAGTTATTTTCTGGCACCGGGTTTGATACCAAATAACGGGCAATATGATTGCCTGTGAGCCGTAAATACTCGTTTTTATTAATAATAAAATAGGTTTTACCTTGATACTGAATTTTTCTGGCCGATGCTGGCAAAGATTTTTCAACGTTTGGGGCATTTGAAAAATCAAAAGTAATAATCAAATACTTCGTCATTAAGCGTGTTTCCATAGTCATAGCAAAGTGTTTCATCAATTCTATTGCTGACATAGGTTAATGCGGGTTTAGAAAGGTAAAGTTTTATTGTCACTTCAACTTCTCTTTGCTTTTTGATATCGCCCCAAAAGTTAACATCGCCAGCACAAACCCAGTGCAATAAAGACCTTCTTCATCGCCACTTTTAAATTATCAGACACAAGGCATTCGCTGCTATGTAAGTCATTATAAGGCTTTGATGACTATTGATATTTATACATACACTTTGGCATGTTGTTTGCTGCATTCATATTATTTATTAATGAAGAGACCGTACAGATGACAATGAAGCTGAAGAATTTCAAAACAGTCTGGGGTCATACCGGTACTATTGAAGAAGCCGTTAGCATGGCAAAAGAAGCTGGGTTTTCAGGTCTGGAAGCGCCTGCCAAACATGATGATCCAAGTCATTTACCTGCTTTGGAAGCGGCTCTGAATACGCACAATATCGAATGGATTCAGGAAATATGCACAGCAGGTTCGTATGTGCCAAGACGGCGAGCTAGTGTTGAAGAGCATTTATCGGATCTGGAATCACAAATTATTTTAGGTAAATCGCTCAAACCCCAATTTGTGAATGTGATGGGTGGCTGTGATGCCTGGCCGATTCAAACCAGTATCGACTTCTTCAAAGCCGCCATGGATATTGCAGATAAACATGGTGTGTTATGTTCGTTTGAAACACACCGAGGCCGCAGCTTTTATTGCCCATGGAATACCATGGCGATATTAGAACACCTGCCAGATATCAAGATTACCTGTGATTTTAGTCATTGGGTGGTGGTCAGTGAACGCTTGATGGATAGCGAATGGGATGCCATCGAACTAGCCGCTCAACATGCTCATCATATTCACAGTCGGGTAGGGTATGACCAGGGGCCACAAGTACCACATCCTGCAGCACCCGAATATCAAGCGGCTTTGGAAAGTCATCAACGTTGCTGGGAAGCCATTTGGACTGCTCAACGAGATCGTGGTTATACAGAAACCACCATGACTCCCGAGTTTGGTCCGGATGGTTATTTGCACCATCTGCCATTTACCAATGCCCCCATTGCAGACCTCTGGGAAATCAATAGCTGGATAGGTCATACCGAACAGCAGCATTTTGAACAATGGAAACAAGCGAATACATTAGCTGAGGTGTCACATGGCTAACGCATTTCAACTTCGTGATCCTGCCGGGGTGAAATACAGTATCGGCGTATTGGCTTATATCACTGTCACCTATTTTGGTGGCTGGGCAGCTATGTTTGCCAATAACTGGATAATCAATATTCTGGGTATGCTGGCCTGTGCTCACGGCATGATTATCGCGGCTTATTTATTACACGAATGTGGTCATAACGCCTTATTTAAAGACAATAAGGACAACGCTAAACTCGGCAAAGTGCTTAACTGGATAACGGGTAGTTGTTACGGCCGTTTTGAAGATATTCGATACAAACATATGCGTCACCATGTCGATAACTGTGACCCAGTGGTGTGGGATTACCGCAGCTTTTTAAAACGACACCCCGTCATGGAAAAGGTCGTTAAAGCAGCTGAATGGGCATACATTCCAGCCATTGAAGTTATGATGCACACCATGCTGGTGTTTGCACCGTGGGCGATTGAATCAAAACGTGATCAACGTGCTCGGGTGTTGACTGTGGTGTTAATTAGAGGCGCCTTATTGCTGGCGGTGTTATTGATTAGTGTCAAAGCGTTTGTGTTGTACTGCGTCGCTCAGCTCGTGTTGTTCACAGTGTTACGTTTTATGGACTGTTACCAGCATAACTACGAGGTCATTTTTAATCTGGATGATCCAGATGCCGTGTTCCCTCATCGTCGTGATTTTGAGTACGAGCAGGCCAATACCTACAGCAACTTATTGTCACATCGTTATCCGTGGATGAATATGCTGGTGCTGAACTTTTGCTATCACAACGCCCATCATCAGAAACCGATATTGAACTGGTATGAGCTACCGGCTTTACACAAAGAAATGGGTGAAAAAGTCGCACCACAAACACTGACTTTCTGGGAGCAAGCTCGCTCTTATCACAAGCATCGTGTCGCTAGAATTTATGCTGAAGAATACGGTGATGATGAAGTAACAACATCACTAAAAGAGGGCAGAGCAGTCGGTGTCGATGCCTTAAGTTTTCTCACTGCCTTTTAATAAAAAAAGCCCTTGGTGTTTACTGAGGGCTTTGTAATAAACGTACAAACTCAGTCACATAAAACTCGATATTGTCCTCAAGCTGATTAAGCTTGGGATTCACCATCCAACTTTGTGTTACGCCCATCAGATAGCTATACATGGACATGGCCACCACCTGACTATCCGTACTGGCTTTGCTATCTGATTGCTGGCGATAGCGTTCAACAAAACCAGCAAAGGTGGTGATGAGTGACACCGTTAAGGCGCGTTCACGCTCCAGTGATGGCGATACCGATTCCGTGTATTCGGTTTTATTCAACAAAATCTCAAAAGACTGGCGGTAATACGTATCCTCAAATAATAAATTCAGCCATTGGCGGGCAAAGTTACTCGCTGCTTCAATGGGCGCCTGACTATCATCACATTGAGCAATCAGTTTTTCTAATGGTGCCTGAGAATAGGCCAGAATCTCTTCAAATAACTCTTCTTTATTAGCAAAGTGCCAGTAAATCGGTCCACGCGAACAACCCGCTTCATCAGCAATCAGCCGTAATGTCGTGCCACTATAACCACGCTGACCAAATAACTTTAACGCCGCATCAATCACTTTCTGTCGGGTTTTCGCTGCGTCTTCTTTGCTTCGTTTCATGAGTATTTTTCTTGGAGAAAATCAGATAGTAGCGTGAGGCTGGAAATGCTTCAAATATAAAGGTGTGAATGGTTGTGGCTAGGGTAAATTTATTCCGTTTTATTGCTTAGTATCAAAAATTGTGAAATATTCAGTTCAATACTGTCGAGATTGGAGAGCTTAACGACTATAGCGCCTCGTCAGCATGAAGGATTCGATTTAACTTAAAAATGGTTGAAAAGTTTAAATCCAAATTAAGAGCCAGTGACTTCACAAATTTAGTTGGTAGCGATTAAACATGAAGATGAAATACCTATCATCATTCTTATTTTTATTCATATTGATTGGGTGCGAAGAAAAGATAGAGTATCCAGCCTCTGAAAGCATAGATTTATTTGATATTGAAGTTGGTAAGCCGTTTCCTATAAAACCACTGTTTGCGGGTGAACATAGGGGAACTTTACCTGTAATTATGTTCAGTGTCCCTTTACCTGAAAACTCATCTATAAAAGCTGTAAATGATTTTAAGGTTCAAATTTCCAGGGATTCAGGTCTGATAAGTCATGTGAGTTTTCAGAGGGCTTACTCCAGTCTCGAATCTTGTAAAAATGAAGTTGACACCCTGTCTTCTCTAGTAAAGTCAAAATTTCAGGTACAAAACGAAAGTTCTAACTATTCAACCTTTGAAGCTTTGTCCGGTGATGTTGAGTTTGACATCTATTGTTCAGTAGCTGAGGGTTCTCCGTACCATGATCTTAGGTTCCTAATGAGTAGTAAAAAGCTACGTTTGAAATATGAAAAACAAATGAAATCTCTAACAAGTAGCTCTTGAGTATCACAGCTAATCAGAAAAAAGGCAGCGAACTTGAGTTACTGATTAGATTGCTCGGGTTGATCCAGATACATGCCGATTCACTGCTAAATGTGTGAAAAGTTGTTCTATGAGTCGGTCACTTAAATGTTTTGGATGTTGCTTGCCATTAAAAACTATGAAATATTCGATTCAATACGGATTATCTTTGAATTTTTCAATGACTAACGTTAGTCATTGAAAAATTCGATTGAACTCAAAAATGGAGATTTTGCCATGCTAATTGCCTCTTCCGTGAAACAAATTCATTCCAAAGATAACAAAGTCTTGGCTCTAATTTTCCAACCTAGTTCAACATTTTGGCTCTATTTATCAAAAAAATTAATCGACATTTCATTAAAAAACAGGTGGTTGAGAATCTTAAATCCGAATTATGAAGCCAACGGCTTCATAAAACACACTCTTATACGGTCATGGAGTGATTATGTCTGAAAAGATGTCATTCATATTTAATTCCGCTCAAGGTTTATTGCTTGCTGCAAACTACCTCCTGGATCACATGGAAGATGAAGATATAAAAAGAAATCCAGTAAAGTATTCGTTTATCCTTACAGCGGCGGCAACCTTAGAAAGTGCATTAAATGACAGTATTGTAAGTTGGTCGCATAACACGTTCCCACGTGAAGACTACAAGCGTCATGCTCAAGCATTCTTAGCTATGAGTCTCAGGGGTAAGTTAGACTCAATTGGCTTTCTTGTATCAAGTGGAAAATATGTCACTGATAACACGTCCGCTGACTACCAACTTTTGTCTGCACTAATAAAATTACGAAATGAAGTTGCTCATAGTAAAGACTTCTTCACCGAAGTAGAGGTCGAGCTAGCTCAAGATGATGACGGCAGTGAAGGCTTCCTTCTTCCATCTGAAGTGGCAAAGAAATTTGAAAACTCGCCATTAATCCCAAGTGACGAAGAGTACTTAAAAACATACAAGGCGCTTGAACGTTTATATAAAGTTTTAAACCATGACCTAAGCTATGAACAATCAGAATTATTCAAAAACGTATAACAAAGCCAGCCAGAGGGATGCCAAAACCGCCGCTTCGCTCTGGTTTTGTCACCCCTACTGGCGGCGTTATAACTCAGGATAGTGATGAGTAAATTTTCGGAATTAGATGAAAATGCTTTCTTGGTATCAACAATCAAGGGGTCAGCCACTGACCAATCCCCACAAAAGGCATAATAAAAACAATGAGTAAATCAATAGGGTCATAAATCAATAGGGTCAGAGTCTGAGCTATCCCC